>NZ_VTXG01000038.1:0-37126 GCF_013114515.1 Vibrio sp. AIC-3
CTAGAAGGGATAAACAACAAGATAAAGCTAATCAAGCGAATGGGGTATGGGTATCGAGATACCGACTACTTCTTCTTGAAGATAAAAGCGGCTTTCCCCGGAAAACCGCGATGAACCAAAAAAAAAGCCCAAACCTTCCTGTTTGGGCTTAGGGGAAAGGGCTCCGAAGAGCCTACGCTAATCGTTTTAATTCTTTAACTGTTAGATTGAAGTCTAGTTTAAATTCTCCAATAAGCAATTTTTGTTATTAAAAATAGTGACTTGAATTGATATTTGTATAATTAACTATTGATTTACAATGCTTTCCCTCGAAATAAAGTTGCCGACAAGAATAGAAAAAGCCCAAACAATTAACGTTGTTTGGGCTTTTTGTTGTTTCATTACAGTGTGAGCTTTTATCGAGCGACTAGAAAAGGTTCTTATCGCGGACGAGTTCGCGTGGTAAACCATTCTTCACTCGGTTGCCAACCCACTTACCAAGGCCGATGATTGCACCATTGTACTTAACTAGTACTTCGCCTTTACCTGACAAGCCTTCCGGGCGAACATCTCGTCCCATGAACCACTCACGAGCGTCTTGGATGCTCAGGTCTACAATGTTGGCTTCATTGCCTGTGGCTAGCGTCGTTGCCACTTGGTGTTGCCAGCGGTAACCCTTTTTATGAGTTTCTGCGATCTTGATGCCCATACGAGAGAAGCGGAATTCACCGATCATTGGCTCGAGCGCTTCTGGGAATAGCCAAACGTCTTTGTCACGAATCCAAACTTGAGTGTCACTTGGCAGTTCGATATCGAGAGCACTTATTAGTTGTTCAGCGACTTCTTGCTGAGTTTTCTTTGATACTTTTTCAAATGGGAATTTACCCATACGCTTTTTAACTTCTGGTGGTGTCACAGACGCTAGCTTGCGGATACGTGCAACGAAGAAACCTTCTGAGTCATACACCTGTGGGAAGATATGAAGGAAACCTTCCTCTGTCGTGGTTGCTTTTGCGTTGTCGAACAGTGACTCTAAAGATTCAAATTCAACCGCGTCACCAAAGGTCTCTTTTAAGTGATGACACACTTGTTGGTTCTCTTCGGTGCTAAGCGTACACGTTGAGTAAACCAACACACCATTAGGTTTAAGCGCGTGGAATGCACTTTCAATCAGATCTTTTTGCGTGTCGGCAATGTCGACCACAGATTGATACGTCCAGTTCTTCATCGCATCAGCGTCTTTACGAATGGTACCTTCGCCAGAGCAGGGTGCATCAAGCAGTACAGCATCAAATTGTTCTGGTAACCAACCACCGAAAACTCGACCGTCAAAGTTACTTAGAGCGGCATTACGAACACCACAACGTTCGATGTTGGCGTGTAGGACTTTCACACGGCTTGCTGCGTATTCATTGGCAACCAATACACCGCGATTATTCATTAGCGCAGCGATTTGCGTTGTTTTAGATCCGGGTGCTGCCGCAGTGTCTAGCACCGCTTGGTAATCAGCTTCGCCTTGGAAAAGTGCCGAAGGTGGCATCATCGAGCTGGCTTCTTGGATGTAGAAAAGACCAGACATATGTTCTGCCGTATTACCTAGTGGCGCTTCACTTTCATCAGCTGTAATCCAAAAGCCCGTTTCGCACCAAGGTACAGGTTCCAGTTTCCAGCCTTTCTCTTTTGCTCGTACTAGGAAGTCTTCAACACTGATTTTCAATGTGTTGACTCGAATACTTTTACGAAGTGGTTTTTGGCATGACGCAACAAAAGAAGCCATATCTAGATGACTAGGCATGATTGCTTCGATGTGCGTTAGAAATTCTTCAGGAATATATACGTTAGCGTGCAAAAGAGTATCTCGATTTATTGCATTAATGCGGGGAGTTTAAAGCAAAATGAGGCCGTCCTAAACCATATTTGCAGCAAACAACAAAAATGCAGCCTAATGGCTGCATTTTGATGAAGAATTAATCTTCTTGAAACGTCAGGGGATTCTCTCTATGGGCGAGGAATCGCGGTTCTCCATGATTTCCACTCATCTTCGGCTTGAGGATAGAGATAGAAAGACTGATCTTCGCTTGCCACTGGTTGAAGTTCATTCGTCGGCGGCGTTGAGAATGTAATCCCACCTCTTAACAAGCTGTCTACCGTTCCGGCTTTGATGTTGGCGCCAGACAGACCGATAGAAACATCGACACCCGACACGTTCCAGAACACAGTATTTGCGCGGATTAGATACGCGTAGTCTGGTTCTATTTGAATCGTTGAGATGATGCGGTCAGCAAACTCGCCTAACTGAACATCAATAACACTGCCGATTTCTAGCTCACGGAATAGGATAGGTGTGCCTTCAGATACTGAGCCTCGCGTTTCGCTTTGCAGTTGGAATATCTTGCCTTCAGGCTGCACGGGTCCTTTGCTAAGCTCAAATTTCGTGTTTCTTTCACCTTTCCCCGGATCTACGTTGATGTGCTTAGAGAGCAGCGCAGAGACGTTTTTGATGCCGTTAAGGCCAATCTCAGGCTCTGCCAACCAGAAATGACTGTTCGCCACGGCAATCCTGTCGACGTACTCAGGTAAAATACGCGCAGTAATTTCAATACCGCCCTTGTTGAAGTTCGGAATCACCAAAGTAACCTCACCAACAGTGACACCTTGATATTTGATCGCCATGCCCTTGCTGACTTCTTGATTGCCAGAAGAGGTGATAGTAATCGCGCGGCCAAATTTTCGAGCGGATTTCGAATCTTTATATAGCTTCCACACATCGCCGAGTTTGTTGTCGATTCCCGGCAGAGAGTCAAAAGCAATACCGCCTTGGATAAGGGTTTTAACTGGTGCCGCTTTAATGCTGATACCCGATAGCGATGCATCAACCTCAACGCCTGAACGGTTCCAGAAAACAGTGTGCTTGTTGAGTAAGTGCGTGTAACGATTTTCGATTGTGACTTTGATTCTTACGCCACCGTCTGCAAGCTGAAAATCAGAAATACTACCCACTTGTAGGTTGCGGTAGAGGAGTGGGCTACCTTTAGAGATTGAAGGTAGCTCACTGGCAAACAACGAAAGTGTCTTTGAACCAGACTGATTAAACTTAGCGATTTCTGCTAACGACTTACTTTGGAAAAGTTGGTAGTCCGTTCGAGCTTCAGATTTGCCTTCACTCACAAAGCTAATCGAGCCTGTAAGAAGCTGTTTTGCTGGTGGGACCGTAACACTCAAGCCTGATTCGGTTAGCTCTGCAGTCGCACTACCTGTCACAAAGAAACGGTTGTGGCTTTTGATAAGGTGCGCGTACTCATTATCGATAAGTGCATCCATGAAGACTTCGTGTTTATCAGAGCCCGTACCAACACCATCAACTAATCCCACATGGATGATAGAGCCAACGGCAATGCCTTTGTAGAGAAGTTGTGTACCGACATCTAACCCGAACGAATTGTTCGACGTTAAGCGAATCGCGACCGACTTTTCTTGTTCCTGACTGAACTCGTTTTTACGGATCGCAGTAAATCGACGTGCTTTTTCACCTTCACCCGGTACCAAGGTTAAAAAGTTGCCTGTCACTAAGTTGGCAATATTTTTCATGCCTGTAAGCGATAGTTCTGCTTCTTCTAGAACGAATTTACTGCCGCTATTCAAAAAGTCACTGAATGCAGGCTGGATAGCGGCAGATGCAACGACGTTTTCGCGCCCTTCACTTAAGGATAAGTCAGTGATTTGACCGATTTCGATTCCTCGATACATGATCGGAGCACCCGTAGCACTGATCTTATTATCATCGGGAACGGCGATCTTGATAGAGATACCACGACCCGCTGTTTTCAAATCTGGGTAGAGCTTGAACTTGGTATTCATCTCAACCGGTTGGCCTTCTCCCGGAGAGTCGACCGCAATTGAACCGCCAAGCAATGCACTTAGGCTTTCTAAGCGAACATCAACACCAGAAAAACCAATACTTGCACCCAAACCACTGACATTCCAAAAGCGGCTTTGGTCGGTGATGATATGGCTGTATTCGTCTTTAATCGACGCTTGAATCGTAACGGATTTAGCGTTGTCGTTTAGTTGGTAGTTGTAAACTTCACCAATTGGAATTTTGCGGTAAACGATTTGAGAACCAACAGACACACCGCCTAGATCTTTGGTCGTCAGTGAAATATTCAAACCTTCAGAAGCCAGTAAGTCGGAAGGGGATGATTCTAAGGCTTGGAAAACGGTTTCTGGGTCTTCTTTGGTTTCGCTCGGGTGTATAGCAATATAGTTACCTGAAACAAGAGCGTCTAACCCTGAGATACCCGACAAACTTGCCGTTGGCTTCACAAGCCAAAAACGAGTGCCTTTTGAGAGAAGCTTCTTAGCTTCTGGGTAGATGTCAGCATCAACGTAGATGCTCGATAAATCTTTGGACAAGGTGATGTCACGCACCATACCCACCTCTAAGCCTTGGTAACGAATCGTTGTTCGACCTGCGACTAAACCTGCGGCATCTGAGAAGTATATCTGCACACGTTGCCCAGCATCGTGTATCGATTTCATGACCAACCAACCGGCTAATGCAACGGTTAATATCGGTAGAATCCACAAAGGTGAGATGCCTTTGTTTTTCCTTACTTCTGGTGAATATGACGTTTGTGATTGGTTATCGTTGTTCATTCACTGACTCATCTTTAGAGGTGTAGTTATCCCAAATTAGCCTAGGATCTAAGCTTTCCGCTGCCAGCATCGTGAGAACAACTACGACGCCAAAAGCGACTGCACCATAACCTGGTGTAAAGTTTAAAATCTGTCCACGGTCGACCAAGGTCATCATGATCGAAATAACAAACAGGTCCATCACCGACCATTTCCCTACCCATTTCACAATGAAATAGATGGTCATGCGTTGTCTGTGGTAAACGGCGCGCTTCATCTTGATACAGATTAAGATGTACGCGAGGCCGAGTATTTTCGCGACGGGCACGACGATACTGGCAATGAAAATGATCGCTGCAATGCCGTACATATCGCTATTTATCAGCGACGCGACACCAGAAATTATTGTGTCTTCTAGCCTTTGTCCGTTTGTTATAAGGATAGAAATCGGAATAACGTTGGCTGGCACAATAGCCACTGATGCGGCAAACAGCAGAGCCCATGTCTTCTGTATAGAGTAGGGCTTGCGGTGGTATAAGTCATGGTGACAACGCACGCAAGTATGTCCATCCGGTTGAGATAGGTGGCAGTTGTGACAGTGTATGTTCTTACTTTCAGCAAAAGAGTAGTCAGATTCTTTTGCCCAAGCTTCCCAGTAGCGACGCACACTGATACGGCTTACCAATAATACGCTGAAAAGTTGCAGAAGAATCAGGCCAACCAATCCTGGGCCTACAAAAATATCTGAGTAATCTTGCAGTTTGAAACATGAGACCGCCAAACTTACCAGAAACACATCCAACATCATCCAATGTTTGAGGGTCTGAATAATGGCTAATGCATAGCGAAAGGGTGTGAAGATCTTAAAACGCAGTGATACATGGGTGATGAGCACCGAGCTACATACAAGCAACGGAGCGATCGAACTGCAGAACAGAATCAGCAAACCAAGCAAAGGGAAACCTTCGCCCATTAAGGTAAAGACGCCGGATGGTAAAGTCGCGGGTATCATGACACCAATCAAGCGAATACTGATGAATTCGAAAAAGTGCGATGGGATAAATAGCAATAAACAAGTGACAGCGATTGCTAGGTTTCCAGACAGGCTAGGAGTGCCGCCTCTATAAAGCTGAGTGCCACACCTTGGGCAGTAAGCGGATTTCCCTAAAGGGATGTCCATTTTATCAACGGGGAGTTCGCAGCCCTGACAAAGGCGCACTGAGCTACTATCGCATTGATGCTGAGTTGATAAAGGGTTGGTGGGGAATGGGGAGGTCACGCGACCTCCCAAGTTGAAACGTCAGTTAGGCTCGATGCCCGATTTAAATGCTTAGGACTACAAACATCAGGCGTGCGATTGCACACTGCCGTAGAGTGTTTGATAAAGTCCTTGTTGTTCAACCAATTCACCATGTGTTCCCGTTTGTGTGACTTGCCCATCTTCTAAAACATAGATTAGATCGGCTTGTTTCACCGCTGATAATCGATGAGCCACTATCAAAGTTGTGCGATCTTTCAAAAACTCGCTCAACGCTTTATGCAGTGCTGACTCTGTTGCTGTATCGAGTGCAGATGTCGCTTCATCAAGAATAACAAACTTAGGATTGCTCAGCACCATACGAGCTATTGCTAAGCGTTGTCGTTGACCGCCAGACAGTCGGACGCCATTCCTACCAATCTGTGTATCTAAGCCATTGCTGAGTTGCTTGATGACATCTTGCATTTGAGAGACTTCAAGCGCACGCCACAACGACATTTCATCGTATTCAGTACCAAGGGTCAGATTATGCCTCAATGTATCGTTAAAGAGTATAGGTTGTTGTAAAACAACGGCAATTTGATTACGTATTACATCAAAGCTGATGTCGTCGGTTGTTTCACCGTTATAGCGAATGCAACCTGAGTCCGCTTGGTAAACCCCAATTAGCAACTGGATTAAGGTAGATTTACCACCACCACTCGCACCCACCAAAGCGACTTTCTTACCTGCAGGGATGTGTAGTGATAGCCTATTTAAAACAGTGTTTTCTAATGTGTAAGAGAATGTAACGTCTTCGATGTCGACTGTCACTTCTTGATCTTCATAAAACGGGTTTACTTTGCTAATCGGGCGCTTCTCTTCTTCTAATTGAAGTAGATCGTTGATGCGTTGCAGTGCCGCTTTTGCACTATACCAAGAGAATTGAATCCCTAGCAGCTCTTGAACCGGGCCCAACATGAACCATAAGTAACCAAATACCGCAAAAATCTGACCAATGGTTAAGTCACTGAATAGAACCATTAGCATAGCGACAGCGCGGAAAAGCTCGAAACCTAACAAGAAGAGGAGAAATGAAACGCGGCCAGCAGCTTCAGATTGCCAAGCGTATTTGTCGGCATCGATTCTTACTTGGTTTGCTTGAATCTTAAGCTCATCGAGAAAAATGCGTTCTTTATTCGCTGCACGCAGTTGGTAAATACCATCTAAGGTTTCCACCAAGCGATTCTGAAAACGTTCGAAAGATTGGTTCTCGTACTTTTTAAGGTGCTTAACCTTGCTGCCTAGTTTACGAGAGAAATAAATAACAACAGGATTGACCAGTAGAATGAACAACCCTAAACGCCACTCTAACCATAACAACACGATCGCGGTACCGAACACAGTTAAGAAGCTGATGAGGAACTTAGAGAGCGTTGAGCCAATGAACTTATCGATTGTCTCTATGTCTGTTATTAGGTGGGCGTTAATACCGCCACTGCCTTTGGTCTCGTATTGTCTAATGCTAATGCGACCAAGCTTATCTATCATCTTGCTGCGCATTTGATAGGTAATTGTTTTGGACACAAGCGTAAACTGACGCCCTTGCAGAATGTTCAACGCTTGGCTAACGGAGCGCATGATAATCACTAACAACAAAGTTAGTGCTATATAGCCAGTCGGTGTTTGTAATGAAGATGGAAGTAGGTGGTTCATCATCTCTAAGCCTGAAGCGGGCTTATCGAGTAATACTTCATCAACCATTAATGGCATGAGCAACGGGATAGGGACACTAATGAGAGTTGCAAATATGGCAATAATGTTAGCAAACAGTAATTTGGACTTGTGTTTTTTTACTTGAGTTATTAACCAAGAACGGCTAATAGTGTCTTCTGAATTGTTCATTGTAATGAGAATAAGTCCTATTTAGTTTGATGGCCGCATTCTACTGCGTTCTCTTGATAATGGAAGTCTCAATTTAATTGGAAGTTAATATGAAAATAGAACATTACCAACGCTTAACCAAACAAGCCGTTGCATTAATTGAATCAGAAACCGATCTAACTGCTAATCTTGCTAATATCAGTTCATTATTATTCATGGAATTGGATGACTTGAATTGGGCGGGTTTCTATTTAATGAAGCAGGATTTAGCTAAGGAAAAAGACGAACTTGTACTGGGCCCTTTCCAAGGTCAACCTGCTTGTGTGCGAATTCCGGTCGGGCGTGGTGTGTGTGGAACTGCGGTTGCGACGAATACAGTTCAGCGCATTCATGATGTTCATGAGTTCGAAGGTCACATCGCTTGTGACGCTGCAAGTAACTCAGAAATCGTTATTCCGTTCTCGATTGGCGGAAAAATCGCGGGCGTTCTTGATATTGATAGCCCAAATGTTGGTCGTTTTTCTCAAATTGACGAGGACGGATTGACATTTTTCATGGCAGAAGTGGAAAAGCTGCTTAATTCGCACGCGAACAAGGCATAAATTATTCTCTTACTGTGGTTTTTCCCAAGCATCTCTCTATAATACGTAAAAATATTTTCTTAATGCTCGCGGAAAACCGCAAAAACCAGGAACCCACATGGAAAACACTGAAAAGTTAAAAAACAGCAAAGAAGTTATCGCATATATTGCTGAATGTTTCCCTAAATGCTTTACTTTAGAAGGTGAAGCGAAGCCACTTAAAATTGGTATTTTTCAAGATCTTGCTGAACGTCTAAATGAAGACGAAAAAGTAAGTAAGACTCAGCTTCGTGCAGCGTTAAGACAGTACACATCATCATGGCGTTACCTGCATGGCGTAAAAGCTGGCGCAGAACGTGTTGACCTAGACGGCAACGCGTGTGGCACACTAGAAGAAGAGCACGTTGAACACGCTAAAGCTACACTTGCTGAAAGCAAAGCGAAAGTTCAGGCTCGTCGTAAAGAACAAGCACAAAAAGCTCGTGAAGAAGGCAAAGCGAAACCTAAGGCGAAGAAAGCTCAACAGCTTCGTCGTCAAGCGCCTAAAGCACCAAAAGTAGAAAAGCCTGTAGAAACACGCGCTTTGAACGCTGACGAATTCATCGCTGGCAAAGAAGTAAATGTGAACATGGGTAAAGGAAACATGGCTGCGACCATTGTTGAAATCAATAAGGAAGATGTGCGTGTTCAGTTAGCAAACGGCCTACAAATGGTTGTTAAAGCGGAGCACTTGCGCGCTTAAAGGAGATACTCCTACGCATGAAATGCCGTTCAAAATTGACACTGATTGCTGCTAGCTTTTGGCTAGCAGCTTCAGCTCAGGCTCTTGAAGCCAAATTAGATCAGGACGATTTACCTCTACTCGCTCCTGAGGTCCAACACGAAACTGCTAGTAAACGTGTTACTTCTCGATTTACTCGTTCTCACTATAAACACTTCAATCTCAACGATGATTTCTCTCAAGCTATCTTTAATCGTTACTTAGAGATGCTGGATTATAATCGTAATATCTTCACTCAAGCTGATATTGACTCTTTCTCTGCGTCATCTAAACAAATTGATGATCAGCTGAAATCGGGCAATAACCAGATTGCATTCGATGTTTATAATCTGTCTATGCAGAAGCGTTTTGAACGTTTTCAATATGCATTGTCTTTGCTAGATACAGAGATTAAGTTTGATACCGATGAAAGTATTGAGCTCAATCGTAGTGAAGCTGAGTGGCCAAAAGATATCGCTGAAGTGAATGAGCTTTGGAGAAAACGCGTTAAATATGATGCGTTGAATCTAAAACTTACTGGTAAAGAGTGGCCAGAGATTCAAGAAGTTTTGGAAAAGCGTTACAACAATGCGATGAAGCGTATTACGCAATCGCATAATGAAGATGCTTTCCAGATCTACATGAACGCATTTGCGCGTGAAGTTGATCCTCACACAAGTTACCTTTCTCCAAGAAATGCAGAACAATTCCAATCTGAGATGAACCTATCTCTAGAAGGTATTGGTGCTGTGCTTCAGATGACAGACGACTACACCGTTATTCGCTCTTTAGTTGCTGGTGGCCCTGCGTCAAACAGCAAACAATTGAGTGATGGAGACCGCATTGTTGGTGTTGGTCAAGATGGCGAAGAAATTGTTGATGTTATCGGCTGGCGTTTAGACGATGTAGTACAACTTATTAAAGGCCCTAAAGGGACCAAAGTTAAGCTACAGATCTTGCCAGATGGTAAAGATGCAAAAAGTCACGTTGTCACAATTGTTCGCGATAAGATTCGTTTAGAAGACCGCGCTGTTAAATCAGAAGTGATCGAGAAAGACGGCAAGAAAATTGGTGTATTAGAAGTACCAAGTTTCTACGTTGGCCTTTCTAAAGATACCGATAAACTGATCACCGAGCTTAAAGAGCAAGGTGTTGAAGGTATTATTGTTGACCTCCGAAACAACGGTGGTGGTGCACTGACTGAAGCAACTGAACTCTCTGGTTTGTTTATCAAAGAAGGACCTGTTGTTCAGGTTCGTGATAGCTACGGTCGTGTCAAAGTGAACAGCGATACTGATGGTCAAATCAGTTACCAAGGCCCGTTAACGGTATTGGTGAATCGCTACAGTGCTTCAGCGTCTGAAATCTTTGCAGCAGCGATGCAAGATTATGGCCGTGCAATTATCTTGGGTGAAAACTCTTTCGGTAAAGGTACGGTGCAACAGCATCGCTCTTTGAATCATATTTATGATTTGTTCGATAAAGAGTTAGGCTACGTTCAATACACAATCCAAAAATTCTACCGAATCAATGGTGGTAGTACGCAAAACAAGGGTGTAGTACCTGATATTGCTTACCCAACGCCAATTGATCCTGCAGATACTGGTGAAAGTGTTGAAGACAACGCTCTACCTTGGGACAGCATTGATAAAGCAAACTACTCAGTGTTACAGCGTAACGATGAGCAAATTGCTGCTTTAACAGCTCAACACCAAGCTCGTATTGCGACAGACATGGAATTTGGCTTTATCGCGCAAGATATTGAAAAATATAAGGCAGATAAAGACGATAACGACCTTTCTTTGAATGAAAAGGTTCGTCAACAAGAGAGTGATGATGCGGATGCGCTTCGTCTAGAGCGTATTAACCAACGTCAAAAAGCCGCTAAGTTAGAGGCATTTAAAACGTTGGATGATATTCCAAAAGACTACGAAGCCCCGGATGCTTATCTTGATGAATCAGTTGCTATCATGCTGGATATGATCAAGAAATAAACAAAATACCTGTTATAAGGTGATTGTTTAAAGACGTACTATTTGAAAAGCGAGCTTAGGCTCGCTTTTTTTGTACCTGTGTTCTTGCCTCGAATAATGTCATGTTAACGGCATGCTTCCTCGCTTTTTAACTTGCTGCAGAACCACTGTTATTTGATTTTCGGCTGTGAAGTACACTGTAAAAATAACTAAACTTAAGTATTTTTTTTCGAGTGATAATGACATTTAAGTTACTTCGCACTTAAAATTTAGTGACTTAGATCATATTTTTTCGCTTTCTATTCATTACGTGCCTAAGCTTAAAGAAAACGAGGGGACGCTTATGAAATGGATTCTACTATTTTTATCTTGTTTAAGTTTTGTGGCTTTTGGGAGCGAGGTCGCTTCGAGTAGCCAACAATCAAAAAGTGATAGTAATCTATCTCATTTTGACCTTCCTTTGCTGCTTGGTGATTGGTATTTGATGAATCCTGATCCTGAGCAAGGCACTGAAAACTTTAGAGCGATCAAGCTCACTCTTGATTCAAACTACTCATTCACTATCGATATCCAAAAGAAAGACTACAGTGTCGATCATTGGGAAGGTTTGTATAACGCCAATGAAGACACGATTATTTTGGGTTTGAATACCTCAGAACCTCAGGTTTACGCGTACAGCAGTAATCACAACATGCTGAATCTTAACGGTGTTATGTTCACCAAGGCCTTGCCAAATGCATTGGCGGGAATCTGGTCCAGTGCCCAACTGTCTGGAAGCGATCTACGTGCGAGTAACATTCAAAAAATGGATTTAGTCCTTCAGCCGGACTTTATATTCATGTTCCGAGTATCAGATGAAGAAGGTGGTGAAGTCATTCGTCGCGGGGTGTATTACACAGAAGGCGATCAACTAGTGTTACTTTATGAGAACGGTGAACACGGCACTCGATATACACTGAACAGCGATGTGTTAACGCTGCAAGGTGAAGAGGGAGATATGTTTGCGGTACTCAATCGCATTCGATAATCGTGAGTTTTAGCAGTAACGGCGTACTCGTTGATAATATTGTGCACAGTTCATTTCTTAGGCGTTCCTGTCTGATTTGATTGATAAAATAGCAAAACATGGAGGCATTTTCTTACAATGCCTCCTTTTTTTAATATTCCCCTTGTTTTATTGGCGCTCAACCTTTAGATATATACAGTTAAAAAATAATTACGTATAACGATCAAAAGGAACCCGTCATGGCACATACACCTCAAGCCAAGTATCGTAAAGATTATCAATCACCATCTCACACGATTTCTGAAATCGATCTTACTTTCGATTTGTACGACTCAGCATCCATTGTTACGGCTGTTTCTAGTGTTAAGCAGGAGAAAGACAGCACGACATTAGTACTTGATGGTGAAGGCTTGAAGTTGGTTTCTGTTTTGGTAGAAGGTAAAGAGTGGACTCAATATGAACAGTCTGAAACTCAACTTATGCTGAATGACCTTCCAAAAGAATTTACTCTAACCATCATTACCGAAGTTAACCCTGAAGGGAACAGTGCACTTGAAGGCTTGTACAAGTCGGGTGGCGCGTTCTGTACTCAATGTGAAGCTGAAGGTTTCCGCCGTATCACTTACTACATGGATCGCCCAGATGTGTTGGCGAAATTCACTACAACGGTAATTGCAGACAAAGCAGAGAACCCATTCTTATTAAGTAATGGTAACCGTGTAGATGAAGGTGAAGCTGAAAACGGTCGTCATTGGGTGAAGTGGCAAGACCCACATCCAAAACCAGCGTACTTGTTTGCTTTAGTAGCGGGTGACTTTGATGTACTTCGTGACGCATACACTACACAATCGGGTCGTAAAGTTGACCTAGAAATCTTTGTTGATAAAGGCAATCTAGACCGTGCGAGCCACGCGATGGTTTCTTTGATTAACTCAATGAAGTGGGACGAAGAACGTTTCAATCTTGAATACGACTTAGACATCTACATGATCGTAGCCGTTGATTTCTTCAACATGGGTGCGATGGAAAACAAAGGCTTGAACGTATTCAATTCGAAGTTCGTTCTAGCAAACGACCAAACTGCAACGGATACAGATTACCTAGGTATTGAAGCAGTAATCGGCCATGAATATTTCCACAACTGGACAGGTAACCGAGTGACGTGTCGCGATTGGTTCCAGTTAAGTCTGAAAGAAGGCTTAACGGTATTCCGTGACCAAGAATTCTCATCTGATCTTGGTTCTCGCGCAGTAAACCGTATTAACAATGTACGTATCATTCGCGGTCCACAATTTGCAGAAGATGCTAGCCCAATGTCTCATCCAATTCGTCCAGAAAAAGTGATAGAAATGAATAACTTCTATACTTTGACCGTGTACGAAAAGGGCAGTGAAGTGATCCGTATGATCCACACATTGTTGGGCGAAGATGGTTTCCAAAAAGGCATGAAGCTGTACTTCGAACGTCACGATGGTACGGCTGCAACATGTGAAGACTTCGTCGCGGCAATGGAAGATGCGTCGGGCGTTGACTTATCTCAGTTCCGCTTATGGTACAGCCAGTCTGGTACGCCGACGCTGTCTGTTGAAAGTAAGTACGACGCAGAGAAGAAACAGTACACGTTAACAACTCGCCAAGTAACAGCGCCAACTCATGAGCAAACGGAAAAGCAGGCTCTGCATATTCCTCTTGATATCGAGCTGTACACAGCTGCGGGTGAAGTTGTTGAGTTACAATGTAACGGTAAGCCAGTTCATAATGTATTAGATGTGAAAGAAGCAGAGCAAACGTTCGTGTTTGAAAACGTTTCTGAGCAACCGATCCCATCATTACTTCGTGAATTTTCTGCGCCAGTGAAATTGGAATATGACTACTCAGATGAAGAACTGATCTTCCTAATGGTAAATGCACGCAATGAGTTCTCTCGTTGGGATGCGGGTCAAATGCTATTAGCGAAGTACATCCGCAGTAACGTTGAGAAGGTTCAACAGGGTCAAGCGTTTGAGCTTTCTGATTCTGTTGTTGATGCATTCCGTGGCGTACTGCTGAGTGATTCACTAGAGCCTGCGTTTATTGCAGAAATGCTCTCTCTACCAAGCCACAATGAAGTATCAGGTTGGTATGAGCGTGTTGATATTGATGCGGTCGCATCGGTTCTTAACTCGATGAAAGTTACATTAGCTGCAGAACTTGAAGACGAGTTAGCGGCGGTTTATCACAGCCACGCACTAACAGAATACACGATCGATCACGATTCGATTGGTAAGCGTACTCTACGTAAAGTTTGCTTAAGTTACTTAGCTCATACTGGGCAGGGTAATGACTTGGTTGTTGCGATGTATCAACAAGCGAATAACATGACAGATACGATGGCAGCAATGGGCGCGGCAAACAGTGCACAACTACCATGTCGTGAAACCTTGATGGTGGATTACAGTGACAAGTGGAAACACGATGGTCTTGTTATGGATAAGTGGTTTGCATTGCAAGGTACAAACCCAAGTTCAAACGCACTTGAAGTGATCAAAGCGTCGATGTCGCACCAGGCGTTCAGTTTGAAGAACCCGAACCGTACCCGTAACTTGGTCGGTTCATTCTTAAACATGAACCCGGTTCAATTCCACGACAAGTCTGGTCAAGGCTATGCATTTGCAGGCGAGATCTTACGTGAACTGAACAGCAGCAACCCGCAAGTGGCTTCACGTCTGATTGATCCACTTCTTAAATTCCGTAAGTACGACGATGAACGCCAAGCTCTGATCAAAAAAGAACTAGAGACGTTAAAGAACATGGACAACCTAGCAAAAGACTTGTTTGAGAAAGTGACGAAAGCACTAGAGGCTTAAGTCAGCGCGCATTCAGGTAACTGTTTGCTACAACGAAAGGTCATCAGTGGTAGAGAATATCTGCCACTGATTTTTTGTTTCTGGTTCATCGAATTTTCGATAAGCTAGAGCAGCTTCAAGTTCAGTTTCACCGTCAGACATCTCAAAGTGCCAAAAAACACTGGCGCTGTATATTTATACAGGTATCGTATGAATCGCTATATTTTCCAACTTAACATCTCATATCAGCAGTTTTTGGCCAGCTATTCTGGTACGGCAAGTAAAGTTCAAGTGATAACAACAACAGGTTTACGCATACAGTTACCTGCAACTCGATTCAGACCATTTCTTACACAAATAGGGGTTAGAGGGCAGTTTAGGCTGACAACTGACCAAAAAAATAAGTTTATTAAGTTAGAAGCTCTGTAAACCTTGGCATGCCTAGTGAGTTAAAAGGAATCTTAATCACATAATCAAACATTTCACCTCTTACCACCTCCAAAACAATTAACTATTTCTCAATAATGCTTTTACAATAAATGAATGCATTACCTTTGCTTAACTCGTTAGTAGAAAAGCGCTCAACGGCACGTTTCAAACACCAGATTAAGTGATCCCCCTAATAATAAAATATAATTCTAATTGTGGAGTGTGACTATGACCGCACGTGAAACTGTGGTTCCAGTTTTACTTGAAAAAGTTTACAAGCTGATTCAAGACAAACTTGACCTTGCTCATCGACCTCTCGTAACTCAACTTGCTCAACACTTGTTTAGTAACGTTTCTCACGACGATCTAACTCAGAGAAACGAATCCGATTTATATGGTGCTGTAGTTAGCTTATGGCATCACATCAATGAAAAGAAAGCCGACGAAATCTCTGTACGCGTATTCAACCCGACGGTAAGTCGTCAAGGTTGGCAGTCTACTCATACTATCGTTGAGATAGTCGTTCCAGACAGCCCATTCCTTGTTGATTCCGTAAAAATGGCACTTACTCGCCTAGACCTTTCTTCTCACCTTATGCTTCATAACCCAACACAAATCTCTCGCTCAGATAAGGGCAGTGTTGTCGGTGTAAGCAATAACGAAGGTGCATTCCAATCGCTTTTCCATATTGAGGTTGACCGTCTTAGCAGTAAAGCTGAAATGACAGCTCTTAAAACGGAGCTACTGGATATCTTTACCGATACTAGCTTAGTTGTGAACGATTGGTTGAAGATGGTAGAACGACTTGAAGAAGTAACCAATCAAGTAGAAAAGCAGAAAGAGAGCATTCCTGTAGATGGCCAACGTTTTGATGAAACGTTGGCGTTTCTTCGTTGGTTAGGTGAACACAACTTTACATTCATGGGTTATAAGGAATATGACCTAGTTTCAGTTAACGGCGACACTGAACTGCAACCGACCAAGGAGCAAGGTCTTGGTTTGTTTGCGAACTCAGATCGTGTACGTAACGTTAAGCTATCTGAGTTTTCTGATTCGGCACGTATTGAAGCGAAAAAGCCTTATGTGCTTATCGTAACCAAGGGCAACACGGCTTCACGCATTCACCGCCCAGCTTACAACGATTACATTGGTATTAAGAAGTTCGATAAGAACGGTAAGGTCATTGGTGAGCACCGCTTTACTGGTCTTTACACATCTGCCGTTTATAACCAAACCGTTGAAACGATTCCTCTTGTTCGCGAGAAAGTAGAACGTATTTTGGATGCGAGTGGTTACCGTGAAGGTTCATACTCTTACAAAGCGCTGCACAACATTCTTGAAAACTACCCACGTGATGAACTGCTGCAAGCTCGAGAAGAAGAGCTACTA
The DNA here is from genome assembly GCF_013114515.1 of Vibrio sp. AIC-3. Lineage (NCBI taxonomy): Bacteria > Pseudomonadati > Pseudomonadota > Gammaproteobacteria > Vibrionales > Vibrionaceae > Vibrio > Vibrio sp. AIC-3. Next base: position 16,699 of record NZ_VTXG01000038.1, read on the forward strand.
GAAGTCGGTACGGGCGTAGTACAAATGCAAGATCGCGATCTCCTGCGTTTGTTTGTTCGCAAAGACCCGTTTGGTCGTTTCTTTAGCTGCATGGTTTACGTAACAAAAGATCGTTACAACACTGAGCTTCGTCGCCAAACACAGCGCATCTTGAAACAGTACTTTGGTTGTGAAGAAGAGGTTGAATTTACAACGTACTTCTCTGAAAGCCCGCTAGCAAGAACGCACTATATTGTTCGTGTTGATAACAACAACATGGATGTGGACGTGAAAACAATTGAGCAAAATTTAATGGAAGTATCGTCTACGTGGGATGACCGTCTGTCTGAATCTATCATTGCAAACTTCGGTGAAAGCAAAGGTCTTCCATTGTCGAAAGAGTACATGCGTGCATTCCCACGTTCGTACAAAGAAGACATGATGCCAGGTTCTGCTGTTGCCGACATTGAACGTTTAGAAGCGCTAAGTGAAGACAACAAACTGGGTATGCTTTTCTACCGTCCTCAAGAAGAAGCGGCAGATTCAAAAGCCGTTCGTTTGAAGTTGTTCTATCACAGCGATGAGCCAATTCACCTTTCTGATGTTATGCCAATGCTTGAAAACTTTGGCCTACGCGTTATCGGTGAATCTCCATATGAAGTGCGTAAAACCAACGGTGTGACCTATTGGATCCTTGATTTCTCTATGCTGCACAAGAGCGATAAGACCATTGATCTTCGTGAAGCTCGCGATCTTTTCCAACAAGCCTTTGCGGCAATCTGGGCGGGTGAGTTAGACAGCGATGGTTTCAACCGCTTAGTACTTGGCGCTGGTCTTTCTGGCCGTGAAATCTCAATCTTACGTGCTTATGCTCGTTACATGCGTCAAGTTGGTTTCCCATTCAGCCAACAATACATTGAAGACACATTGTCTCATTACCCAGAATTAGCGAAAGGGCTAGTGAGCCTATTCGGCAAGCGTTTTAACCCGAAACTGAAGGGCAGCGTAAAAGGCCAACAAGATCTTATTAAGAAGATCACTGAACAGTTGGATCATGTAGAAAGCTTGGATGATGATCGTATCATTCGTCGCTACATGGAAATGATCACTGCAACGCTTCGTACTAACTACTACCAAGTAGACGAGAATAAGCAGTCTAAACCTTGGTTGGCTCTGAAAATGAGACCAAGCGAGATTCCAGATATCCCTGCGCCGGTTCCTGCGTTTGAGATCTTCGTTTACGCACCAGACATTGAAGGTGTGCATTTACGTGGCGGTAAAGTAGCACGCGGTGGTTTACGTTGGTCAGACCGTCAAGAGGACTTCCGTACTGAGATTCTAGGCCTAGTTAAAGCGCAACAAGTTAAGAACACGGTTATCGTACCGGTTGGTGCTAAAGGTGGTTTCGTTTGTAAGCGTCAACACATGATGTCTGGCCGAGACGAGATCTTTGCTGAAGGTCAACGTTGTTACAAGCGCTTCATCCGTGCATTGCTAGACGTTTCAGACAACATCATTGAAGGTGAGGTTATCCCACCTAAGAGCGTTGTTCGTCACGATGAAGATGACCCATACTTGGTTGTTGCAGCCGATAAAGGCACCGCGACATTCTCAGATCTAGCGAACTCAGTAGCTGAAGAGTACAACTTCTGGCTAGGTGATGCGTTTGCATCGGGTGGCTCTAACGGTTACGACCACAAAGCCATGGGTATCACGGCGAAAGGTGGCTGGGAATCGGTTAAACGTCACTTCCGCGAAATGGGTATTAACTGTCAAAGCACAGACTTCACTGCCATTGGTGTGGGTGATATGGCGGGTGACGTATTTGGTAACGGTATGCTGCTATCTAAGCACATTCGCTTGCAAGCTGCGTTTAACCACATGCACATCTTCATTGACCCGAATCCAGAATCAGCATCAAGCTGGGTAGAGCGTGACCGTCTGTTTAATCTGCCTCGTTCAAGTTGGGAAGATTACAATAAAGACCTGATTTCTCAAGGTGGTGGCATCTTCTCTCGCCGAGCGAAGTCTATCTCTTTGACACCTGAAATTCAGAAAATGCTGGGTACCAAGAAAGCATCAATGGCACCAAACGACTTGATCAAAGCGATCTTGTCTATGAAAGTTGATCTACTTTGGAACGGCGGTATTGGTACTTACGTTAAGTCTTCTAGTGAGACTCATACCGATGTGGGTGACCGTGCAAATGACGTGCTACGTATCGATGGCCGTGACCTGAAAGCTAAGGTTGTTGGTGAAGGCGGTAACTTGGGTATGACTCAATTGGGTCGTATTGAATACGCTCTAACGGGCGGTCGAGTTAATACTGACTTTGTCGATAACGTTGGTGGTGTAGATTGCTCGGATAACGAAGTTAACATTAAGATCTTCTTGAATGGCTTGGTGTCTAATGGTGATCTTACCGTTAAGCAACGTAACCAAGTTCTTGAATCTATGGAAGATGAAGTAGGTGAAATCGTACTAGACGACGCTTACTGCCAAGCTGAGTCTATCTCTGTTACTGAGCATCAAGGTGTAGGCTTAGTGAAAGAGCAAATCCGCTTTATCCACACAATGGAAAAAGCCGGGTACTTAGACCGTGGTTTGGAATACATCCCAGATGACGAAACGCTGCTAGAACGTGAGAAGCAGGGCCAAGCACTAACAAGACCAGAGCTATCAGTATTGATCGCTTACGGTAAAATGGTTCTAAAAGAAGATCTTGTGAGTGATGACATTGCGAATGATGAGTTCCATGCTCAACAACTGATGCAATACTTCCCAACAGAGTTACGCCGTAACTACTCTCAGCACATGGATAACCATCCACTTCGTGCAGAGATCATTGCGACTGCGCTTGCTAACCAAATGGTTAACGAGATGGGCTGTAACTTCGTGACTCGCTTGCAAGAAGAGACCGGCGCGAACATTGTTGATATTGCGAATGCTTACGCGGCATCACGTGAAATCTACGGCCTGGGTAAGGTATTGAAGAGCATCCGTGAACTGGACAACATCTCAAGTTCTGAAGCTCAATACGAATTGCTTTACCATGTACGTCGTACGCTTCGTCGTCTAGCACGCTGGTTGCTAAGAAACCGTACCGGTAAACAGTCAGTGAATGCATTGATTGAGCTTTACCAAGGTGATGTCGTCGCAATTACTGAGAAGCTGGATGAAAACCTAGTGGCTTCAGAAGTAGAAGAGCATCAAGCAATGGCTCAACTATGGATTGACCAAGGTGTAAACGCTGAGCTAGCTAATTCAGTGGCTCGTTTGTCTAGCCTGTACTCAGCACTGGATATATCCACAGTAGCTCGTGAAACAGGTAAAACAGTACAACAAGCGTCTAAGCTTTACTTCAACCTTGGCGACCGTTTGTCACTGCACTGGTTCTTGAAGCAAATCAATGGCCAAGCTGTAGACAACAACTGGCAAGCGCTGGCACGTGCTGCATTCAGAGAAGATCTGGATTGGCAACAACGTCAGCTAACTGGCCAAGTACTTAACTGTGGCTGTGCTTCAGACATCGATGTGATTAAAGCGCTTGATGACTGGATGGAAAGTAACTCTGTTTCTCTGCATCGTTGGGAGAGCATCTTGAACGAATTCAAAGTGGGTTCTGTTCATGAGTTTGCTAAGTTCTCAGTGGCGTTACGTGAATTGATGTTGTTGAATCTAAACTGCATGTCGAAAGACTAGTCACTAGATAAAACGAAAAATATAAGGGCAGGCCACAAGGTCTGCCTTTTTCGTTTCGGTAAAGTGGGATCAATAGAACTAACGATTTTTGAAGGACCAACCTCGACGGACACGTTGTTTGTTGTTAAGTGAGTTGATGGCTGTACTAAGGTTGAGATTAGAAATGGGTTAATAACCTGAAGAAACGATAACGTTTGCTTAATAATGAACCTCATTCGTTAGCAAACTCGATTATCTTACCCTTACAGACAGTAATAGATTGAATAGTTGGGTAAATAAGTAAATAATATCGCCCCGTTTACACGGGGCTTTTTTCTATCGGAGGCACAATGCTTTACCGTCTAGCCAGAACTGGCTTTTTCCAACTTGATGCCGAAAAGGCACATGATCTTGCAATTCAAAATTTCAAACGCTTTACAGGCACACCAATTGATCTTTTGTATCGCCAACAATTACCTCATCGACCTGTAGAGTGCATGGGTCTTACTTTTAAAAACCCAGTTGGCCTCGCGGCAGGCCTAGATAAAAACGGCGAATGTATTGATGCATTTGGCGCTATGGGTTTTGGTTTCGTAGAAGTAGGAACAGTGACTCCACGTCCACAAGCGGGTAACGACAAACCTCGTTTATTCCGTCTTGTTGAAGCTGAAGGTATCATCAACCGCATGGGCTTTAACAACCTAGGCGTCGACAACCTTGTTGAGAATGTTAAGAAGTCGAACTACGATGGCATCTTAGGTATTAACATCGGTAAGAACAAAGACACACCAATTGAAAAGGGCGCTGAAGATTACTTGATCTGTATGGAGAAGGTATATCAATACGCTGGTTACATTGCTGTGAACATCTCTTCACCAAATACTCCAGGACTTCGTTCTCTACAATACGGCGAAGCTCTAGACGATCTGTTGTCTGAACTTAAAACCAAACAATCTGAACTGGAAGAGAAGCATGGTAAATATGTGCCTCTTGCTCTTAAGATTGCTCCGGATCTAAGCGACGATGAAATTCGCCAAATTTGTGAATCATTGATCAAAAATAAGATCGATGGTGTGATCGCAACAAATACAACATTGGATCGTTCAATCGTTGAAGGCATGAAACATTGCGATGAAGCGGGTGGCCTAAGTGGACGTCCTGTTCAATCTCGTAGTACTGAAGTAGTTCGCAAACTTCACGAAGAGCTTGGTGACCAACTGCCGATCATCGGAGTAGGTGGTGTTGACTCGTATGTTGCTGCAAAAGAGAAAATGATGGCAGGCGCGAAGCTTGTACAAGTTTACTCTGGTTTCATCTACAAAGGTCCAGGCCTAGTTGGCGACATCGTTAAAAATCTATAAGCTTAAAATTGCTTTGATTCTTGAAAAGCGACAATCTGGCATCGTCTTACTAAAAGAGACACTGTAACTCACTGAGTTGTAGAGAAAAGCGATAAGAAAGAGGAATTCATTTCCTCTTTTTTTTTGCCTATTGCTCAGTAAAATTACTGTAATTGAAGGTAATTTTGCGTTTTACCTAATGGAATGGTTCAACAGTGTGAGACGAAATGATGCTTAAACCTAGCGATACATGGAGTTGGTATTACGATGAGCAGCAATGTTCATTAATGCTAAACCTCGGAGAGGATATGATTTTCAAAACGAATCTGGTCCGCAATAAGCTGGTGGACTGCGCGTTTCGAGATAATGAATTCACCGTTGATGACGCATCTTCATACCAAACCTTCAAAGAACAAATTTCTGGCTTAGAACTGTCTGAGCCTCGTCAAGCTGAATTAGCACTCTATTGTGTGGCAGCAAAGCGTTTCCATAAGCCTGTACAGCCTAAGAGTTGGTTCTTCGACTCACAAGGTACTGGCCATGAATATCCTCAAGAAGGGGATATTGTACAAATGAATAACGAGCATAGCTTAGGGTATTTCATTGTATTAGAAGTGGGAGAGTGTGCGAGCCTATGTGCATTTGTTGACCTAGAAGAGTTCCTGTTAACGCCTTCAAAAGGACTGCGATTTGGAGACTCAATCAAGGTGATGCACGATAGAATGGTAGACGCGAACGCTATCCTTCATCAGACACACATAGCGATGGTAGGTTAACCTCTAATCTAGCACATCATTTCAACCACGCATCGCAGCACACAAACGTATAAACCTTCCTCAGAATCGGCTCATTAGCCGATTTTTTTGTGCCTAAAAAACCTCATCCTGATAAATACATCACGGCTTAACCATTTAAATAGTGAACTTACGACTATTTTTTCACCTTAATTTCTGCCCGTTTTCATCGCCAGAAGAGTAAATCTACCGTCTTTATTCCCTGTTTTTGGTCTTTTGTAGCTAAATTTCATCCATAAATCTCCTTTGGTATATACCAGTTTTGAGGTGAATATAAATTCACATTGCTGCTTTGGTTAATAAGTGGTCAGAAATGAAGTTGGTTTGATAGGTCTTATGTTCTAAGGGGATGTGGGTAAGCGATCGCTTCAAGACTGTGCATTTGCTAGCCAGTTAGTCGAAAGATTCAATGAAAAGACGTGTTTAGTGTGATGCTCTAGTTACAAATTCAGGTATAATCGAACTCATTTTTATCAATAAAAGAACACTATGAATCAATATCTAGCGGTTACCTCAAACGGCCTTGAGAATTTATTAGTTGAAGAACTAACCCAACTAGGGATTACAAACGCAAAACCTGTTCAAGCAGGTGTTAAATTCAAAGCGACCAATGAGCAAATTTATCGTTGTTGTTTGTGGAGCCGTTTGGCTTCTCGATTTGTACGTGTCCTTTCTGAATTCACTTGTATGGACGACATGGATTTGTACCTATCAACCACTGCGGTTAACTGGGTAAATCAATTCCATAGCTCTAAGCGTTTTGTTGTTGACTTCAATGGTACGAACAACGAAATCCGTAATAGCCAATACGGTGCGATGAAAGTAAAAGATGCCGTTGTTGATTGCTTTGAGAAGAAGTCTTTACCTCGTCCTTCTATTAGCAAAGAGAACCCAGACATTCGCATTCACGTTCGTCTACACCGTGATAAAGCGATTCTTGGTGTTGATATGGTTGGCAGCGGTCTTCACCAACGTGGTTACCGTCCAGAATCAGGTCGTGCACCTCTGCGTGAAACACTTGCTGCAGCGATTCTTCTTCGTAGTGGTTGGGATGCGACTAAGCCTTTCCTAGACCCTATGTGTGGTTCAGGTACGTTAGTGATTGAAGCGGCAATGATGGCTGCAAACATGGCTCCAGGTGTTAAACGTCAGAAGTGGTGTTTTGAATCACTAGAAGATTTCGAACCAGAGCTATGGGCTAAAGTGAAAGCTGAAGCGAACGTTCAAGGTCGTCGTGGTGTTAAGAAAGTGGAATGTAAGTTCTATGGCTACGACAATGATGAACGTATGATCAAAACTGCGCGTGACAATGCTCGTCGTGCCGGTGTTGAAGAGTTGATTGAATTCGAAGTAGGCGATGCTGCAAAGCTTAAGCGTCCTACAGAGTTTACTGATGGTGTGATTGTTTCTAACCCGCCTTACGGTGAACGTCTTGGTACCGAGCCGGGTCTTATTGCACTTTACACAGCATTCGGTGCACAGCTTAAAGCTGAATTTGGTGGCTGTAACGCATCTATCTTCTCTAGCTCAGACGAGCTACTAAGCTGCTTACGCATGCGTGCAGATAAACAGTTCAAGTTGAACAACGGTGCGTTACCGTGTCACCAAAAGAACTACTCAATTTCAGATCGTCCGATGTCAGAGCGTCCATCAGGCGAGCAAGAACAATTGATTGCACCTGATTTCGCGAACCGTCTTAAAAAGAACATCGGTAAAATTGGCAAGTGGGCTAAGAAAGAGCAATTAGATTGCTACCGTATCTACGACGCTGACCTACCAGAATACAATGTAGCGATTGATGTATACCCAGGTCACCTTGTGATTCAAGAATACGCAGCGCCTAAAGATGTACCGGAAGAGAAGGCAAAACGTCGCTTAACCGATATCATCCGTGCTTCTATTCAAGTAACAGGCGTAGAAGCAAACAACGTTGTGCTTAAAGTTCGTCAGAAACAGAAAGGCCGTTCTCAATACCAGAAATTGGCTCAAGACTCATCGAACTTAGAAGTGAACGAGTATGGCGTTAAGCTGATTGTTAATCTTCATGATTACCTAGATACCGGGTTGTTCCTAGATCATAAGATCACTCGTCGTCGTATCGGTGAGATGGCCGCAGGTAAGGATTTCCTAAACTTGTTTGCTTATACAGGAAGTGCATCTGTTCATGCTGCTGTGGGTGGTGCTCGTTCTACAACTACTGTTGATATGTCTAATACCTACCTAGAGTGGGCGAAAGAGAACATGGAGCTTAACGGTCGTGTTGGTCGTCAACATCAGTTTGTTCAAGCTGACTGTCTACAATGGCTAGCTAAAGAGCAGGGTTCTTATGATCTGATCTTTATCGATCCACCTACGTTCTCTAACTCAAAGCGTATGGATCAATCTTTCGATGTTCAACGTGATCACATTCAGCTGATGGAAAACCTTAAACGTCTTCTTCGTGAAGAAGGCACGATTGTGTTCTCTAACAACAAGCGTCACTTCAAAATGGACTTGGAAGCTCTAGATGAGTTAGGTCTTAAGGCTCAGAATATCTCAGCGAAGACACTTCCATTGGACTTCTCTCGCAATAAGCACATTCATAACTGCTGGTTGATTACACATAAGTAGTTAAGAGATCGTATAAGGATATATAGTGCTGACTCTCTACAGTACAGAAGGTTGCCATCTATGTGAGATGGCATTCCAACTCACGGAACAGTTAAACATTAGCCATCACGTCAACGTTGTTGACATTGCATTTGATGATGAGCTCTTTTCCCGTTACGGGGTCACTATTCCGGTGCTCAAATTTGAAAGCTCTGACCTTTCTCAAAGCTCAGAGCTTAACTGGCCATTTGGCTTGTTAGAACTTAATGATTGGTTAAAGAAGAATGGCATTACTTACAATTCATAATGGGCAATTAGCGTTTGGTGATCACCCATTATTAGATCGTGCGGACTTCGTGCTGCAAGAAAACGAACGTGTATGTTTAGTAGGGCGCAATGGCGCTGGTAAGTCGACATTGATGAAAATCCTATCTGGAAACATCATCATGGACGACGGTAAGATGCAAATCACGCAAGATGTGGTTGTGTCTCGTCTAGAACAAGATCCACCGCGTAATGAACAAGGTACAGTTTATGACTATGTTGCTGGTGGCCTTGCTGAAATCGGCGAACAGCTGAAGATCTATCATGATCTTCTGGATCTCATCGCGACAGACCCAAGTGAAAAGAATCTAAACCGCCTTACTCGCGTTCAAGAACAACTGGATCATGCTAATGCATGGCGTTTTGAAGATCGTGTAAGTAACGTATTGGCAGCACTTAAGCTGACTGCTGAAACCAAACTGACAGATTTGTCTGGTGGTTGGCAACGTAAAGCGGCACTTGCTCGTGCGCTTGTATGTGACCCTGACGTGCTTCTGCTCGACGAACCGACTAACCACTTGGATGTTGCAACCATTGAATGGTTAGAGGGCTTCCTGAAAGACTTCCGCGGTTCAATCATCTTTATCTCGCATGACCGTGCGTTCATTAAATCGATGGCAACACGTATTGTCGATCTTGATCGCGGTAAATTGAGCTCTTTCCCGGGCGATTACGAAAATTACCTTGTTGAGAAAGAAGAGGCGCTTCGTGTTGAAGAAATGCAAAACGCTGAATTCGATAAGAAGCTTGCTCAAGAGGAAGTTTGGATTCGTCAGGGCATCAAAGCTCGTCGTACTCGTAACGAAGGCCGTGTTCGTGCGCTTAAGAAGCTACGTGAAGAACGTTTGAACCGTCGTGAAGTGCAGGGCAAAGCGATTATCCAAATCGACGATGGTCAGCGTTCAGGCAAGATTGTATTTGAAGCTGAGAATCTTAACTTTGGCTTTGAAGGCAAAGAAATTGTTAAGGACTTCAGCTTCAACATCATGCGTGGCGATCGTATCGCTCTGATTGGTCCTAACGGTTGTGGTAAGAGTACGGTACTTAAGCTGCTTCTTGACCAGCTTAAGCCTGATTCAGGTCGTTTGCATTGTGGTACTAAGCTTGAAGTCGCTTACTTTGACCAATACCGCGAAATTCTAGACCCTGAGAAGTCTGTAATTGATAACCTCGCGGATGGTAAGCAAGAAGTGACCGTAGGTGGCCGTGAGCGTCATGCTCTAAGCTACTTACAAGATTTCTTATTCTCTCCAAAACGTGCTCGCACTCCTGTTAAAGCACTATCTGGTGGTGAGAAAAACCGTCTGTTATTGGCGCGTATTTTCCTTAAGTCGAACAACTTGTTGATTCTCGATGAGCCAACCAACGATCTAGATATCGAAACTTTGGAACTTTTAGAAGATTTGCTTGCCAACTATCAGGGTACGCTGCTTTTAGTGAGTCACGATCGTCAGTTTGTTGATAACACAGTGATGACAAGTTGGATCTTTGAGGGTAATGGCGTTATTGAAGAATTTGTTGGTGGTTACCACGATGCTCAGCAGCAAAGAAAGCAAGCATTAAAGTACCGACAGGTTGAAAAGCCATCAAAGCCTGAGAAAGTAGTTGAGGAAACTCCCAAAACTGCGCCAGTTAAGGCTAAACCTAAGAAGTTATCGTATAAGCTACAACGAGAACTAGAAGCGCTACCAATGCGTTTGGAAGAATTGGAAACTCAAATTGAAACTCTTCAGGAAGAAGTCAACGATCCAAGCTTCTTTTCAAAATCTGTAGAGCAGACACAACCAGTATTAGATAAGCTATCTGCAGCAGAGCAGGAGCTTGAAGTTGCTTTTGAGCGCTGGGAAGAGCTCGAGGCACTACAACAGGAAAGTTAAGAAGTAATAATGACTTGTACTAAATTCAAATTAACAACTGTTGCAGCCCTAGTTTTGGCTGCAACTAATGCCAACGCTGCGCTTTACAAGGTAGTTGAAGTAACGCCTTCAATTACTGGTGCGTCAGAGATATTTGGTGTCGCGATTCAGCCTGGTGTTGCAAAGGATGCTGGTGGTGTAGTACTTGCGAAAGGGTGTTTTGCGTCAAATGCGGAAAATTGTGGTGACAGCTCATTTAAACTCGCCGGCGAAACACGCGATACTGTTGAAGCTGTTAGCTATCGTGAAGAAGTACCATTCGCGATGGACGCTCCGTTTCAATATATTCAAGAGTTTGATGATTTTGAAAACTACTGCTATCGAGAGCTAAGATATTCTACATGTGAAAGCTGGGCTCAAAATCGTTGGAATGATACTTGGAATAAGGAAAGAAACGACCTTACTCATGTCAATGCGAAAGCCTTTGTTGAAGGTGGCGAAACCTTTGATAGCCGCAATACGGTAATTAACTCGCTTTATATAAACGATGCCGATGAAGTTGAGCCTTTGGGGGTTAAATCTGAAGGTGGTATTCGTAATAACGCGATGTTCACAACTACACCAAATGGGCCAACAGGCACTTCGGAAACTCGTGCATGGCACGCTATCAAAGCAAGTAACGACAAAGTTTACAATGTAGGTAGTGTATCTACGGAAGGAGCTAAAACGGATACGTCAGATACAACGTTTAGTTCAAAGGCGGCTATTTGGGATGGCACAATAACGAAAGAGATCGACTGGATTAGATCTGGTAACGCTCAACAGGGCGATTATTTTGCCCAAGGCAGCATGCGTTCAATTGTTGAATCGGACTCTCTTTTTTATGGTGTAGGCTATAATACTGCTGATGGAAACGGCGATCTACAAGATATGAATGCAAGTGTCTTTGTGAGTACTTCACTCGATCTCGCTACGGCAACGTGGACAACTACACAAATTAGCGGTGCAGAGGTTAAGTCTGGTTCATCTAACGATGATGCTAGATACAGTAACTCAGTAGCAACCGATATTAACGACAACTTGTTTGCAGTTGGATATTCAAAACGTAACGGTTATGTTCCTGAAAATGGTAGTGCCGGTAATAAGCCTTTTATTGTAACGGATGCTAAAAACCCAACAGCAACGTATTTGTCTGGCGGTATCTTCTTCAGTGGCTCAAGCGGTGAAGCTAAAGCGGTAAATAATTACAATGAACTTGTTGGCCAGATCGATGCGGAAACGACGCGTGAAGTCGATGGCAGCGAAAGAAGACACAGAGGCTTTATTTACCCTTACGATCTCCCGTCTTCAACTGATGAACGCCGTGTTGATATTTTTGGTGGTAAAGCATGGTGGTTAGATGACTTAACAAATGATGGTGATGCGTCTAGTCACAATAACCAATTTAGAATCATTGATGCGACGGATATCAATGATGCTGGCGTGATTTCAGCAACGGCTATCAAATGTACAGTCGACGGTAATGATAAGCCTTATGACACAACATCACACAACTCATACTGTGGTGGTGCCTCATCTAACGCAGTCGAAAAGGTTGTAGCTGTTAAGCTTATCCCAATCAAGGGAGCAAGGTATGACACTGGCTCTGACATTGATAGCGTAGTAACTCGTAGCACCGACACCGAGAAAGTTGAGCGCCAAGGTGGTAGCCTAGGTTGGTTAACTTTGACTGTGCTTGGTCTGTTAGGGTTCCGCAGAAAATTTAAATAATTTATCTCTTGAGCCCGAGTTCACAATTCTGAACTCGGGCTTTTTTTCGCCTTGAGAAAAGTGAAAATCTGATCGATTCTTAAAGTTGGAGTCACAAAAACTCCGCAAAGTTGTAATCATTGTATGTTAGTAAATGGAACACCCGTATGAGGACTGCACTATGAAGAGACAAAAGCGTGATCGACTAGAACGAGCACAATCTCAAGGCTACAAGGCTGGTTTAAATGGACGGTCGCAAGAAGCTTGCCCATATAGCCAAATGGATTCTCGGTCTTATTGGTTAGGTGGATGGCGTGACGCCAAAGATGACAAGCAATCAGGTCTCTATAAGTAGATAGGGCGTAAAGAATTCAAGGTCAGGGCTCCATTGTCTGTTGATTACAACGGCTGGAGCCTTGTTAGTTTCAGAACAACACAAAGACTCCCAGAGCTATGTAGCATTCTAGTTTCGCTATCATAAGCGTATCGCTGGTGGATTTATCCTGTTTCAAGCTTAATACGGGATACTTTAATGCACTATAACTAAATTTATTGGAACGAAAATAAAGCAGCCATGGGCTGCTTTACTAAAAATCTAACTATTAGATTAGAATGCTGACGTATCTTGGAAAAGGCCAACTTTCAAATCTTTAGCAACGTAGATCTCTTTACCATCAACAAGTACGCGACCATCCGCAAGGCCCATAACTAGACGACGGTTAACAACACGCTTCATGTGGATCTCGTAAGTTACTTTTTTCGCTGTAGGCAGAATTTGACCAGTGAATTTCACTTCGCCAACCCCTAGAGCACGACCTTTACCTTCGCCGCCAACCCAACCAAGGTAGAAACCAACCAGCTGCCACATTGCGTCAAGGCCTAGACAACCAGGCATTACAGGGTCACCTGGGAAGTGACAATCGAAGAACCATAGGTCAGGAGTAATATCCAGCTCAGCAAGAACTAAACCTTTACCGTAATCACCTTCAGTTTCAGACATCTTAGTGATGCGATCCATCATTAGCATGTTCGGTGCTGGTAGTTGAGGGCCTTGTGGCCATAGTTCGCCTTGGCTTGATGCTAGAAGCTCTTCGCGAGTGTAAGAATCACGTTTGTTTTGCATTATCAATTACTCCGATTTTTGATAGGTGCATATTAGTGAACAGGTGTACGCTAAACAAGTCCGATCAGTACTAGACAAACCAGTTTTTAATGCGTCCAACGATTCCAATAGGGTGCTCATGTCTTTCAAAGTTTTCAATACGTTCCGCGATTTTACTCAGAACGCTTTCTTGTTCATCGTCTCTAAATGGTTTGTTCATAATGAGAGGAATTGCTTCGTCTACATTAGACACAGACCAAATATGGAATTCTTCATTCTTAATGCTTTCAATAAGGTCAGGCTTTAGTGCAAGATGCCTTAAGTTCGATCTTGGAAGGATCACACCTTGTTCGCCTGTTAAGCCGTTGTGCTTACACACATGGTAGAAGCCTTCGATTTTTTCGTTTAGCCCACCAACCGCTTGTACACGACCAAATTGGTCCACTGCACCAGTAACCGCAATTTGTTGATTGATAGGGTATTCAGACAAAGCACTAACCAGAGAACACAACTCCGCAAGAGAAGCACTATCGCCATCTACTTCGCAGTAAGACTGCTCAAACACAACAGAAGCTGCGTATGGCAACGGATCTTCAAGGTTTAGTGCGCTGCTCACAAATGCTTGCATGATCATCATACCTTTAGCATGAAGATTACCACCCAACTCGGCTTTGCGCTCAACGTCGGCAATATCCCCATCACCAAAGTGAATAACGCAGGAAATTCGTGCAGGTTCACCATAAGAGATCGGGTGTCCTGGAACATCGATAACCGTCAGACCATTAACTTGACCAACTTGTTCGCCCTCGGTTTCGATAATGACTTGGCCATCTCGAATATCATCAAGGGCGCGTTCTGGTAGGTAAGATTCGCGGTTATATTTGTGCTGTTGAGCTTGTTGGATATGGTGAATATCAATCTCACCATTGTCGGCTTCAATCAGAGCTTCGTTCAATAATGCATTGTGCCAAATAGGGCATAATGGAATATAGCTTTGATCTTCCGTTTCTCTTGCTCCGGCAGTAAGAATGCCCGTCAACGCTTGTTGCGTGATGGTTGGCAATTCATAGCGTTGTTGAAGCCACTTAAGGTAACCAAGATATTGAGTCAAAGTCTCTTCAGAGAGCTTGATATCTTGTTCAATTTCGCTAAATAGGCAAAAGCCGGTTTGAATATCGCTGTCCAGGTAATCAAGGTCACCTAGTTGAGCTCTGTCTCCAACAACAATCAACTTAATGTTGTAAGTCAAAGGCAAAGTCGGGGATTGGTTCAAGTGCTCTGGATTACTGCTGATTGGTTCTACGGCTTCACCAAGCAGTGCTGATTTAAGCAGTAACCAGCTTCCTGGGTTGGCCAAGATCAAGTTTGCTGAAACGATCAGATAGCCGTTGTTTGCTCTAGCCAGTAGGCCGGGCTTTGTCGCTACAACCTTACCGTCTTTTGACTGAACTTGGTCAAACAGAGAGACAGCATTTAAAGACTCAGTTTTTATAACCGGTAGAGTGTGATCATCTAAAGCAGTGACCAGAGATTCAACAATCATTTGACGATAGATCGAATTGTCCGGAGCGTTTACAAGTAAAACACGCGAAAGGTTAGACAAACGGACAAAGCGGGTTAGCGCATCTTTGAATCTATGTTGAATATCTGAAAACGGGAAAGGCGAGATGTCAGGGAATTGCTCTAATTGAGCGCTATATTCGTCGTACTGAGGCGTAACATGTCGCCAATCTACTTGAGTCATTTAAGTTTCTGATTATGATAATGAGGTAGGGAGTATATAGAAAAACCGATCTCGCTTGTAGCTCTATGTGGTAGTTACTAATCACTAAGCTAATATAAGTATGATCTTGGTCTATTCTTTCAAGACAATAATTGTTAAATAGCCTATTTTGGGTTACGCTGTCACTAGGATTAACTCTCGAGATTAGACATGAAATATCAGCAACTTGAAAACTTGGAATGTGGTTGGAAATGGAACTATCTGGTCAAAAAATGGAAAGAAGGTGAATCGATCACTTGCCATATTGATTCAAGTGAAGCTGATGTTGCCGTGAAAGCTTTGTTGGAGTTAGAACACCAACCTACAGGGGTTCTTGAGTGGATCTCAAATAACATGTCGCCTGAGCTTGATAACAAGCTCAAGCAAGCGATCAGAGCCAAACGTAAGCGCCATTTCAACGCTGAGCAAGTTCATACTAAAAAGAAGTCTATCGATCTTGATTATCGAGTCTGGGAGAAGTTATCTCAACGAGCAAACGAACTCGGTTGTACGTTATCTGATGCGATAGAGTATTTGGTTAGCGAAGCGTCTCGAAGTGAGCAGGCCAGCAAGACAGTTACTAGCCTTAAAGAAGATTTGAGTAAGCTCCTTTCTGACGATAAATAACCGTCAACAGTAGTGGTGACATTATGATGTATGTAATCTTAATTGGTGCAGCGTTGGTTTTTTGGTTAGTCGCAGTTGATCGGCCGGTATTGAAAATCAAATTTAGTGACGGGGCGATCGAACAAGTTAAAGGTCATCTTCCACCGAGCTTTAAGCATAACCTTCAAGAGATTGGTCATAACAATACCTTTAAAGGTGAGCTAAAAGTGTATGCAAAACGTTCTGGCTACAATCTCAAGTTCACTAAAGATGTACCTAAAAACGTACAGCAGCGTATTCGTAACGTGTTCCCGCATAATGGTTTTAAGTCTAAAGGCTCAAAGAAAGCGTAATCGTTGAGAGTTACGCGCTAGCTAGTCAATCTTCATACTAAGTTAATCCTTCATTTCTCTTAAATCTCCGCATACTGTTCTCACCCTCAACAAAGAGAGAGCAGTATGAGATATCTAGTCTTACTATTATGTTTTTTATCCCCAGTCGCTTTTCCCGACGATGCATTGGTTAATCCTGTAGCTAAAAAGATAAAAGTCACCGTCATGAAAGGGCTCAACAAGAGTAATGTTGATTTCGAGGGTTATTGCGATCTGATGATTGAGATGAAGCACTCTAAAGGTTACGCAAGAATCAAAAAGGTGAGAACGTCTGGAGATAGTAAAGTTTGCAAGCAGGCGAAAAAATATCTACCGAAGAAGAAAAGGTTCAAATACAGCTTTCCAGAAAAGTATATCCGGCTACATATCACACACTAGCCACTCTCAACGCACTATAACTAAATACCCTTAATTTTATTGAAACAATTTCGTGAACCAATCTCTAATTTCTATTAATATTAGTTTTGTTATAAAGGCAGGATATGCCGATACAAGAGCATTTACGGCAAAGGAAAGTCACGGTTGTTGTTAGCAAATAAAAGTTATACCTCTGAAGTAGTTGAGATTTCAAGGAAGGTCTCAATCAATGTTGAAGCTCGCTTTAATCGATGGTTAATCTCACCTGAATATAAGCTCGCACAATCTACAGTAGACACGTTACTAAGTTTGGAAAATAGGTATTGTGATAGTGTCATATTTGATGAATCTGACCGCATATCTCACAATCAACGTATTTTATTGCGCTGCGAGCAGGATAGAGTCAATGCTCATCGTGAAAAAGTCGACGCGAAGCAACAAACCTTACGATACGTTATCGATGATGTCAGCAATGCCGCTTCTGCGCTAATGCTTGAGAAGCTTCAAGGTACCTTAATAAGTTCGTTGTTTTCAGACTTACCCGATTACAATCAGTTCGCTAGTGTTGCGTATTCGCCATCTTTAAACTTTTCCAAACTCCATGAAATATCCGCGAAAAGTAGGCCATTGAGCTCAAGTTTAATCGAGTTTGTTTCCAATCAAGAGTTTGCAGATAAATATGGAAAGAAATCTAAGGTAATTCTCGATCCAAAAGTTGCAGCACGACAAATAGGAATAGAAAATTGTCGTTTATTGTTCCCATTGTTAATGAGTCAACAGCTGATTAAGTGGAATGATGGCAACATTAAACACATCACACCTAAGGTTTGGCAACACTTGGTCGTGACGTCAAATGCGACTCGAATTCGACTTCAAGAAACGTCAGTTAAAGATCCTAACGTAGGCATTTTACTTGGTGTGTTGAGAGTTCTGCCTTTGTTTTTAATTTGTAACCACTTTTCTTCAACGTTTGAAGACGCATTGGTAAAAACGATGCTTGGTTATCGTGAAGCAAGTGACAAGCATGACGAATATTATGCTTGTACTGAGGTGATGCCAAACACACAGTTTCTTGAATCAATGGTCGAGCAGCTAGAGCTTAAGCTACTAAAAAACCTCGTTGAATTTATAGATTGGAGCCCTGGAAATCAGTTCATCAAGAGGGCACTTCTAGAGGAAGTGAATGACATTCCAGTACTTGAGCGAACGGTTTATGGTGCAGCTTTGGCTCAAGGTAGAAAATATTCTGTTTTCGAGGCGTTAGATAATAGTGAACTATTTAACGTTAAGCACCGACCTTATTGGTTTTCAACTGTTCAAATGTCTATCGCGACGATTGAGCAGATGCAAGATAAAGTACTGGGAAAGCTTACGGTGAACATGTAATAAAAAGAGAGAGTCTCATTAATGTCGCTCTCTTTTTTGTTGCGCTGTAACTTTATGTGAATGTCTTGTTTTGGCGCTAAACAGTAGGATTACACTCTACTTAACTGACCACTTCGAAGGTAAACGACTCTTGCTTTGTTATTGCGTGTTTAACAGGGATACCAAGGCGCTGGCAAGTCATCAGAACTTTCAATTTCCTGTCGGCAGGAGCGTGCTCTGACAGAATCACCGAGCTTAGGCACTCTCTATTAAGGAAGAGTTTATTTCCGATCATCTCGTCATCAGGTAATACCCAGCGGTATTCCTTTTCATAACGCCAATTAGAATGCTTAATTTTGAATATCTCAGCTCCCAGTCTTGATGTTTGTAAACCTCTTAGCGATGCCGGGCGGAACATATTCGGTTCGTCTTCATACTGGACTTCAAAACAGTTGAGATTGGCCTCGCCGTTATAGCAGTTGAGATCATACTCGATACACATGCCTTTAAAGTTGTCACCATACTGCGACCATAGTATTGGGTGGTCGTTCGACTGAGAGAAACACATGATCTTAAAGTTTTGTTGAAGCTCTTTGTTGAATGCGTGGTTAGATTCAAAAGGGTTATTAAAAGTTTTAGCGTAATCAAACCACAACGAACACTCGGAAATAGATTGTATGTTTCTGTCGTGGAGCGATCTGAACTTATAAAGTTTAGGCAACATATCAAACACCTAGTTTACAAAATTGCCTGATGTTAACACTTTAATTTATTTTTAAGGATTGAATGCATAGCATTTGATTGCTTAACCACCAAATTTATTCGTATAACTGTTTGATAGACCAAAATTTAAACACGAAATAGTAGCCTGTTAAAGTGGTTTATTTTGCGTTAGGGCAAAGCTTTCAAGTTGTAACTTTTTACATAAGATACAACGTAACTTTATTTATGGTTGAATTGTCTTGTCAAAGTAGAGGTCGAGTAGGGAAATAGGTGATCAAAATTAAAGCCGAGCTTTAAAAGGACGGCTTTAGTAGTATTGAGCCTACGAGTGAATCAAGTTTAGAAGTGGTACCTTGCACCTAGGTAAGCGGTTTGAGGTGACACATCGATGGATTCAATTTCAACGTTTGCATAGCGGTAACCAATATGGATATCGATGTTGTCTGTTACCATCGCACCAAGCTCAGCACCAACTTGGTAGGCTGCTTCAGACTTAGAGTCTGATACTCCAAAAGCTTTCGCTTCCATATCCATAGAGCCAACACCGGCTAATAAAGATACATACAGATCTAATACGTCACCTTCAACAATAAACTTTGGTTTAATGTTTACGAAGAAAGCATGGCCTTCAATATCCATTAAGTCGTTATAGCTAACTTTTCCGATTTTTCGGTACTCGGCTTCTAGCCCCAGTTTGACGACATCATGTGTATTGAATTCGTAGCCTCCAACCAAGTTATAGCTAAAGTCTGATAGATCAGATGAATCTTCAATGGCGCTGCCACGATATTCTAATTCAGTTTCATTATAAAAGCCGATATCAACACCAGCATAAAAATGACCATGCTCTCTAGGTGAGTTTTCGTTTTCACTAGCAAGCGCCTGCGAGCTGATGCCAAAAAAAGCGGTGAATAGCGATAGGGCGATTGTACTGATTTTCATGTAAAGCCTTCTAAGATAATAAGTTATTCTGTTCCAGAATATGTTAACAAACAAAAGATACTCTAACTAATTGAGAACTAGCCTAAAGATCTGATTTTAAAGACTTGTTGGTAATAGAAGTGTCATTATCGCAGTTATGAGACAAGTTAATATAGTCCAGACAGAGGTTAATAGAATTTATGTTGCACTGTAACTTACGATTAGCCAAGTCGTTTATAGAAGTTCGTTTTGGATGGCAACGCAGTTTGGTAACAATGACCGTTGGGCATCAGAAAATTCAAAGTTAGTGGTTTGAAAAACGAGTACGGATGTTACTGATGACGTTGATAGTTGATTCAATTTGGTGAAGAACAAGCCAACATAGGTAAACAAGACTAGATGATTCGGGAGTTCGCTTGGTCTTTTGGGACCGTTAAATCTAGCGAACAAGAGTAACCAAGTCTTTTCAGTTTATTGGTAGTACGGACAATAGACCGAGAGTTAGTGGAAGCGTTAATCATCTAGGTTCTTTTGGTAAGCAAAATCAGGGTAATAGCTTTTAACACTCAACCAGCAGAGACTCTGGACTAACTTTGGAGAGGCATCCGTAATTAGAAGTCTTAATTAAGTTTGAGCAGACATGTGATAAAGCCATCACGATTTAATCCAATTAACGCGGAGTCAAAGCCAGCCAGTAATTAAATAGATAGATTCATGCGGCGCTGTACGTAAAATTACGCGAGTAACAGGCCCTGAAACCTCTCAGATTTCAATCTCCTTTTTGGTGCGTATTATGGGTCTAAATTATGTTGAGTGGTTTGCTTTGCTTAAGTGAATAAGAACGTGGGTGAGTAACATGCTCAATGAGGAGGTCAGCTTTGCTGGCCT
>NZ_VTXG01000039.1:0-35912 GCF_013114515.1 Vibrio sp. AIC-3
CAATTTTGATTCCGAAGAATCTGTTTTATCTAACGATAAAACGTTTTGATATTCATCAACGAGTGCCCACACAGATTGATAGGTTTAAATTGTTAAAGAGCTTAACTTCTTGAGCGTTCCTTTTAAGTAAGGAGCCTCTCGAAGTGGACGGCCATTCTAGCGAATTAACATTCAGTGTCAAACACTTTTTGAAAATTAATTTTTTGTCGCTTTCCGTCTTACTGATTCTTGCTGAAGCCTTGTGGCGTCTGCCGTCTCAGTGGTGTCGCATTATAGGGAACCCTCTCAGCTTAGCAACTACTTTTTCATGAAAAATGAATAAATAGGGGTTAACTGCCTAATAGTTCACCTAAACGTAAAAAAGAGAGCATTTCTGCTCTCTTTTTGCTCAAAATCTAAGGGTATTGTTAGATAAATGCGTAAGCATCAGCGTACATATGGTCACGCTTTGCTTCTTTATTCTGAGTAAATAGGTCTCTTGCAGCGCCCGCCATTTCAAAACGACCTGCAATATAGATATCGAAATCAGCTAATGATTCGAAACTTTGCATAACAGCCTCAAGCACATTACCTGTTTGGCCATGCCAAACTTCCGGTGCTTCTTCTACTACCGGTACAAAGTGCACATTGCTATGCTTTTCTGCAATGCCAACCAACTCTTCTTTAGCATATAACTGGCACTCATCTTTTGCGCCCCAGTATAGGTAGATCTCTTTCGAGCTATTTTGCGCGATGCAGTGATCAAGAATAGAGCGCACGTAGCTGAAACCCGTGCCACCAGCAATAAGTAATAGAGGGCGATCGCTTTCTTCTTTGATCCAAGCATCTCCGTGTGGAGCATCAATCGCAATATCGCCATCTTCAGCTTGTGCCTTCTTCATCGCTTCAACCACTTCTAGTGCGTAAGCGTTGTGCTCGGCAGCACCAATGTGCAGCTCAAGCTCACCTTCGTGGCGGCAAGGGCTACTTGCGATAGAGAATGGGCGCTTATCTTTCTCGCCCATTTCAACCATCAGGTACTGGCCCGCTTTAAAAGCGACCGGTGTTTCTGGGTGAAGTAGGATTTGGTAAGTATTACAAGCCAAAGGCTCGATAGACTTCACTTTACATTTAATAGTCATGTTCTTCCTCTTACTAACCCTTAATCGGCAAAGGTTAGAACTAAATTACTTTCTGCAAATGCTTGGCAAGCAAAAATCCAGCCTTGTTGCTGCTCTTTCTCTGTGAGCATGGGTTCAAGGTGGTAACTCACTTGCCCTTCTAATTTTTTGCACATACACATTGCGCATGCGCCAACTTGGCAACGGTTTGGGAAATAGATATCGCTGTTGAGCGCAGCATCCAAGACCGTTTGCCCTTTTTCTACTGTGAAACTGATGTTTTCTGGGTATAAGACTACTTGGTAGCTCATGAAATTCCTAGCTGTTCCCAGATGCTATCAATCTTTTTCACAACATCAGGATCTTTTGTGATTGGTACACCCCACTCACGCAGGCATTCACCTTCCCACTTATTGGTCGCATCGAGACCCATTTTTGAGTGTCCAGTTTCGTTCTGCAGGAATAACGTATCTCTCGCCGGATCCATTCTTGTCGTTACAGCCCAAATGATGTCATTCCAATCACTCACATTGACATCGCCATCACACACGATAACAAACTTGTTCTCATCAAATTGAGACCAAACCGCTTCCATGATTTTCTTACCATTACCGGCAGCTTGCTTATCAATAGACACCACAACCATGCTGGCATTGTCGTTTTGCAGGTGAACATCAATAATTTCAGGATGAACCTTGGTTAACTCAGCCAAGCTACCCTCAATATGTTCACTATTTACAGGTGCTGTTTGGACATCTGGCGATAACGCTAACTCTGCGTCCCACTTCTTAGTAATATCTAGACCCATCTTAGAACCTAACCCAACCACGGGTGAGGCAAAATCCAATGAATCGATCGGCGTGTTCTCTATCATCAGGCTATCGCGTGACGGATCCATATGTTCGCATATCGCTGCGGTTACTTGAGACCAATCACGAGCGTTCACATCTTCATCACACACCAATACAAATTTGGTGTACATGAATTGGCGTAAGAAAGACCATACACCCATCATCACTCGCTTAGCGTGACCTGGGTATTGCTTCTTCATGGTCACGACTGCCATTCGGTACGAACAACCTTCAGGCGGTAGATAGAAATCTTCAATCTCTGGGAACTGCTTTTGAAGAATAGGCACAAACACTTCATTTAGCGCAACACCTAATACCGCAGGCTCATCAGGTGGACGGCCAGTATAGGTGCTGTGATAGATAGGGTTCTCGCGCATGGTTACATGAGTAATAGTAAACACATGGTGCTTTTCTTTCTCGTTATAATAACCAGTATGATCTCCGTAAGGCCCTTCATCCGCGAACTCATTCGGGTCGATATAACCTTCCATCACGATTTCTGCACTTGCAGGAACTTCTAAGTCGTTGCTGATTGATTTAACGACCTCAGTTTTACTACCACGCAGTAAGCCTGCAAACGCGTACTCTGATAAAGTATCCGGCACTGGCGTAACCGCACCAAGAATGGTGGCAGGGTCTGCACCGAACGCAACAGATACTGGAAATGGTTTACCTGGGTTGGTTTCCATCCAATCACGCAGATCCAGTGCTCCACCACGGTGGGCTAACCAACGCATGATGATTTTATTCTTGCCGATCTTCTGCTGACGATAGATACCTAAGTTTTGGCGTTTCTTGTTTGGACCACGAGTAACCGTTAAACCCCATGTTAGCAATGGCGCGACATCGTCAGCCCAACAGCTCATCACAGGGATTTTATCTAGGTCGACGTCATCGCCTTGCCATACCACTTGTTGGCAAGCCGCTTTGCGAAGGCGTTTAGCCGGCATGTTTAAGACTTGCTTAAACACAGGCAGTTTATCAAGAGCGTCTTTAAAGCCTTTTGGTGGCTCAGGTTCTTTTAGGTAAGCAAGCAACTTGCCCACTTCACGCAGTTCTTTGACTTCCTGACGCCCCATACCAATAGCAACACGGTTGGGTGTACCAAATAGGTTGGTCAAAACAGGCATGTCATAGCCTACTGGATTTTCAAACAAAAGAGCTGGGCCACCAGCACGTAGAGTACGGTCGCTAATCTCGGTCATTTCGTAGTCTGGATCGACTGGGTGAGAAATGCGTTTCAACTGACCAATACTTTCAAGATGGTCGATAAAATCACGTAAATCTTTAAAACTCATAGGACTTCTACATGCTGATTATTCTGCGCTCAGTATATCAAAAAGGGTGACGCTGAGATCCCCCTTTTTAGTGTGGTTATTGAGAGGCAAAATCCACTTTACGGTAATGCTTGCTCGATCAAAGAGCCCTTCACCTGAGGGTTATCATTGACGAGATCTTGCAACCATCGCGTATGACCTTGTTTGGCGAGTTCACGCGCGACTAATGGGGCTTCATCGGCAATCGCCATCCTAGAGACAAGAAACTGCTTCACCTCTTCTGATAACGGGTTAACCTTGGTGAGCAAGGTAATCGCTTCATCTTTCAAACGCGGATTTTTAGTCGCAGCCATTACTTGTTCTAACGCGAACGCTTGTTTGGTGCCAGCAAGGCGAACTAGCTCAGCTTGGCTATGATAATCGGCCTTCATTCGCCATAAAATCTTATAGGCCTCTGGATCTTCGCTCACTTGCGCTAATCGAACCACCACCTCAGTGGAAGGTAACCAGCTAACAATAGAAGATGCGGTGAGTTGCTTAGTTAGATAACCAACCGCTTCAGGAGACAAACTATCTAGCTCTCTAATGAGCAGCGCTTCTCGCGTTTGAACTTGATGTTCAGATCCAGATAACCACTCTTTTAAGTCGAGGTCCTGCTTCTCTGCATCTAGCACAAACACCAGTGTCTTCTGATCTTGACGCCACTGCTTGATGAGACGATTAGCAATTGAAGGATAATTAAAGGCAGGTACCGTAAACTCGTAACCATCTCCACGCTCTAATACTTGATAAGTGGGCGTGATAGCGAGTTGCTGCTCGATGAAGATAGACATCTTGGGTGTGAGTACGATTTTTTGCTGTTCAAGCTTCTTCAAGAGTTGGTAACGAGCCACCTCTTGCTGGGGAAATGTCAGGCGCTCAAGCGCAAAGCGTAGTGAGTTGACTTCGTCACGTGCGACAAGCTCGAGTAGTTCAGCAGTTTTCAGTTTTACTTGATCATTCTCAAGCCAAGACTCTACTGTAAGTGGAGACATCTCGGTGGCATAGCTCATACCAACCGGTGAAAATAACAGTGAAGTAGACAAGAGTAATGATGACAACAGTCCATGTTGCATTTTAACTTCCTTGTAACACTTTTGCTCATTCTGCAAGCTGCCGCTACAAAATGCAAATAAAAAGCGCCACCCGAGGGCAGCGCTTATTAAATAACGATCAGCTAATCAATATTACTGACGACGCATTGCGTCAAAGAACTCATCGTTCGTTTTGGTCATTGCTAGCTTGTCGATAAGGAATTCCATTGCATCGATTTCGCCCATTGGGTGAACAATCTTACGCAGGATCCACATCTTCTGTAGTTCATCGTTCTTGGTAAGAAGCTCTTCACGACGAGTACCAGAACGATTGAAGTCGATAGCTGGGAATACGCGCTTTTCAGCAATCTTACGGTTAAGGTGCAGTTCCATATTACCTGTACCTTTGAATTCTTCGTAGATAACTTCATCCATCTTAGAACCAGTATCAACCAGTGCTGTTGCGATGATCGTTAAGCTACCGCCTTCTTCTACGTTACGTGCCGCACCGAAGAAACGCTTTGGACGATGTAGAGCATTCGCGTCAACACCACCAGTAAGAACTTTACCTGATGAAGGGATCACAGTGTTGTAAGCACGAGCTAGACGAGTAATAGAATCCAGTAGGATAACTACGTCTTTCTTGTGTTCAACAAGGCGTTTCGCTTTCTCGATAACCATTTCTGCAACTTGTACGTGGCGAGATGCTGGCTCATCGAATGTTGAAGCAACTACTTCGCCTTTAACTAGACGCTGCATTTCCGTTACTTCTTCTGGACGCTCATCGATAAGTAGAACCATTAGTTCACACTCAGGATGGTTACGTGCAATGCTTTGAGCAATGTTTTGCAGAAGCATTGTCTTACCCGCTTTAGGCGGAGCAACAATCAGACCACGCTGACCTTTACCAATTGGAGATGCAAGGTCAAGAATACGAGCCGTAATATCTTCAGTCGCACCATTACCCGCTTCCATCACCATACGTTCGTTAGCGTGAAGAGGAGTAAGGTTTTCGAAAAGAATCTTGTTACGTGCGTTGTCTGGCTTGTCGTAGTTAACCGTGTTTACTTTAAGCAGTGCAAAGTAACGCTCACCGTCTTTAGGTGGACGGATTTTACCGCCAATAGAGTCACCTGTACGTAGGTTAAAACGACGAATTTGGCTTGGTGATACGTAGATATCATCTGGGCCAGCCAGGTATGAACTGTCGGCGCTACGTAGGAAACCAAAACCGTCTTGAAGAATTTCTAGAACACCATCACCAAAGATGTCTTCACCACTTTTTGCATGCGCTTTAAGGATGGAGAAGATAATGTCTTGTTTTCTTAGGCGAGCTTGATTTTCAAGACCTAAGCTTTCGCTAAGTTTAACAAGCTCAGACACAGGTCTGTTCTTCAGTTCAGTAAGATTCATAGTGGTGGAAGTTTGTTTAGTCAAAATAGGATCTGTTTTCTTAAGTTAAGAAGGATTTGGTCACAGGATCGACCAAGAAGAGAAATTCGTTCAATTAACGTGCGATAAATTAGCACTAAAACTAAGACTAGTCCATAGCTTAGAAAAAACAAAACCGCGCATTTGTTAACTGCACGGTTTCTTTTCAAATGCTGACCTGATTAAAGGTTAGCGTCTAAGAACTCTTTAAGTTGAGTTTTAGATAATGCACCAACTTTAGTCGCTGCTACGCCGCCATCTTTGAAAAGAAGTAGCGTTGGAATGCCGCGAATACCAAATTTTGGTGGAGTACCAGCATTTTGGTCGATATTTAATTTACCGATTGTGAGCTTGCCTTCGTACTCGTCTGCGATTTCGTCAAGAATCGGCGCAATCATTTTACATGGACCACACCATTCTGCCCAAAAATCAACAAGAACAGGGCCTGCAGCGTTGATTACATCGTTATCAAAACCGTCATCAGTTAGCTGCAAAATCTTATCACTCATCTTCCACTCCAATGTGTTTTTTAGAACTGGTTGGATGATAACCAGTAAATAGATGCCCTATTGGAATGTATTTACTTTCGTATTGCAAGCTTAAGCTGATATTCTATAGCAATGAAAAAGACGCATATCACAGAGCAAAAGTTCGCCGACTTGGATTTACTTCCGCAAGTCATTGAAGGATTGGAGAAAAAAGGGTTCGATTATTGTACCCCTATCCAAGCCTTGGCGCTCCCGGTACTGCTCACCGGCCAAGACATTGCAGGCCAGGCCCAAACGGGTACTGGTAAAACGCTTGCGTTTCTTACTGCTACTTTTAACCACCTGCTAAAAACACCTGAGCATGAAGGGCGTAAGCCTAACCAGCCACGTGCGATTATTATGGCACCAACGCGTGAACTCGCGATTCAGATCTACAACGATGCTGACTCTCTGGTTGAAAGCACAGGTATCAAGGCAGCACTTGCTTACGGTGGCGAAAGCTACGACAAGCAACTAGGTAAGATCGAAGAAGGCGCAGATATCTTAATTGGTACGACTGGCCGCATCATCGATTTCTACAAGCAGAAGGTATTTAACCTTAACCACATTCAAGCTGTTGTTCTTGACGAAGCTGATCGCATGTTCGATCTTGGTTTCATCAAAGACATCCGCTTCTTGTTCCGCCGTATGCCTGAGCCAAAAGATCGCCTGAACATGCTGTTCTCTGCGACATTGTCTTACCGCGTACAAGAGCTAGCGTTCGAACACATGCACAACCCAGAGCATGTTGTTGTTGAGCCAGAGCGTAAAACAGGTCACCGCATTCAGGAAGAGCTGTTCTACCCATCAAACGAACACAAAATGGCACTGCTGCAGACTCTAGTTGAAGAAGAGTGGCCAGAGCGCGCTATCATCTTCGCTAACACTAAGCACAAATGTGAGTCTGTTTGGGGTCACCTAGCTGCAGATGGTCACCGTGTTGGCCTGCTAACTGGCGATGTTCCTCAGAAGAAACGTGAAAAGATTCTTGAGCAATTCACTAAAGGTGATGTTGACCTGCTTGTCGCAACCGACGTTGCAGCACGTGGTCTACACATTCCTCAAGTAACACACGTATTCAACTTCGACCTACCTGATGACTGTGAAGATTACGTTCACCGTATCGGCCGTACAGGTCGTGCTGGTGCAAGTGGTCACTCGATCAGCTTTGCTTGTGAAGATTACGCAATCAACTTGCCACCAATCGAAGAATACATTGAGCACGCGATCCCTGTGTCTGATTACGATGCTTCTGCACTGCTAGAAGATCTACCAGCACCATTGCGCTTACGTACACGTAACCCGCAACAACGCCGCTCAAACAACAATGGCCCACGCAACGGGAACCGTAAACCAAACCAGAACCGTCGCCCACGCCAACCGCGTCATAACAAGGAAGCTTAGTCGCTTATGAGTCAAACAGTGTCACCCCCGCTTTACGCTGCAATCGACCTCGGGTCGAACAGTTTTCATATGCTCGTTGTGCGTCATATCGATGGCAGCGTACAAACCATGGCTAAAATTAAGCGCAAAGTGCGTTTAGCTGCAGGCTTAGATGAAAATAATGCGCTTAGTACAGAAGCCATGCAGCGCGGTTGGGACTGTTTGAGTCTCTTTGCAGAGCGACTTCAAGATATTCCGAAAGAAAATATCCGCATTGTCGGTACAGCGACCCTACGTACTGCTATCAATGTGGATATATTTCTAGAGAAAGCGAACCAGATCCTTGGTTACGACATCAATGTTATCTCCGGAGAAGAAGAAGCTGCGACTATCTATAAAGGCGTAGCACACACTTCTGGTGGCAGCGGCCGCCGACTGGTTGTTGATATTGGTGGCGCAAGCACCGAGATGATCATTGGTGAAGGCTTCTCAGCGAAAGCCCTAACCAGCCTAAAGATGGGCTGTGTTACTTGGCTTGAGCGCCACTTTAAAAACCGCCAATTAACCGCTACCAACTTTAACAACGCCATTGAAGCGGCGAAGTCGACGTTGGCTCCTATCCTAGATAGCTACACTGATATCGGATGGGATGTGTGTGTGGGCGCCAGCGGTACCGTTCAAGCACTGCAAGAGATCATGTTGGCGCAAGGCATGGATGAAGTGATTACTCATGCCAAACTTAAGCGTCTACAGAAACAAGCGATGATTACTGAGCGCTTGGAAGAGCTAGAAATCGAAGGACTTACCCTTGAACGCGCATTAGTGTTCCCGAGTGGCCTTTCTATTCTTATTGCTATTTTTGAGCTGCTTGAAATAGATTCAATGACACTCGCAGGCGGCGCACTCCGTGAAGGCCTAGCCTACGAGATGGTTGATGAGCTACGCCAAGAAGATATCCGAGCGCGTACCATTAAGAGTGTTCAATCACGCTACCAAATGGACGTAAGCTACGGTGAACAAGTAGCAGTAGTCGCACAAACGCTGCTAGACCAAGCGGGCGCCGAAGCGTGGGTTTCAGAACCTCAAGCTGGTGTGCTATTGCAAACGGCAGCTAAGCTTCACGAGATTGGTTTAACCATCGATTTCAAAAAAGGCGGTGAGCACAGCGCTTATCTGCTGCAGAACTTAGACCTACCTGGCTTTACTCGAGCGCAAAAGCACTACTTGGGTGAGTTAACTCGTCGCTACCGTGAACAGTTAACCTCATTACCAGAGCAACACGCTATCTCAGGAACCAGTAGCAAGCGTATTTTACGTATTCTGCGTTTAGCTATTTTGCTGACCCACCGTCGTAACCCAGCGCTAGAGCCTGAGTTCAAACTGACGACGAATGACAACAATCTAACCCTAACGCTTTCTAAGCAATGGTTAGCTGACAATCCGCTGACCGCTGCAGAGCTAGAGATCGAGTCGAATAGACAAACCGATATTGGCTGGCCACTGAATATTGAATGCCTCTGATATTAATATCTGACGCTAGACATTAAAAAAGCCCAAGTTAGTAGACTAACTTGGGCTTTTTCTTATCTTGGCATTAATGCGTTTCTAACCTGAATCCTTAAACGTTCACGCCTGTCGCTTTAAAGTCTGGGTTTACCGCCGTCAGCTTTTTAACGATGTAGTTCAAAAGCACGCCGTACATCGGAACGAATAAACCTAAGCTGATGATAAGTTTGAAGCCGTAGTCGACTAAGGCAATCTCAGTCCAATGCTCGGCCATGAATGGATCTGGGCTTTGGTAGAAAGCAATCGCAAAGAAAGCGATGGTATCAATCGCATTACCGAACAACGTTGAACACGTTGGGGCAACCCACCACTGTTTAAGCTGACGTAAGCGGTTGAAAACATGCACATCCAAAATCTGACCAAGCAGGTAAGCCATGAAGCTCGCCGCGGCGATACGTGCAACAAACAGGTTGAACTCGCCTAGTTGGTTAAACCCTTGGAATGAACCTTCAAAGAACACAACTGACAAAAAGTAAGAAACTGCCAGTGCAGGTAGCATCACTAAGAAAATGATTTTACGAGCAAGCTGCGCACCAAAAATGCGTACAGTCAGATCAGTCGCTAGGAAGATAAACGGGAAAGTGAAAGCACCCCAAGTGGTGTGCATACCGAAAACGGTAAAAGGTAGCTGAACTAGATAGTTGCTTGACGCAATGATGACTAAATGGAACAAAACTAATAGTGCTAGGGCTTTGCGCTGTTGCGCAGGGGTAAAGTTACTCATGCTGTACCTTTTTAGTTTGGTTTGGGGGTGAGGGAACCCAAATCGAGTCATTTCTTCGAATAAACTAAGAAAGCTCTTACCAATAATGTGAATTTAAAATGTTTCTAAAATTTGCTCTATCGAGCGGCGGGCGATTATACATTAATCAATATTGGCTGCAATGGTGAGAACAGACGCAAACGTTTATTCTCACTTTTATTGGTGAGCGAAGTTAAAAACCGCGTTTGAAAAGCGTCGCGAGATAATCAAACTCTTCTCTGCTTTCTTCAGCGTTTAGCGACTCAAACCAGATTGATTCACTGTAATGCTCAGACTTTAAGAACATCCGACAATCTTCAAAATCAATCAACCAAGAGTGCATGTCAGCGTCCCATTGTTTTTCAACCACAGAAGCAGATAACAATGCCACTAGCTTTTCACCTAATACTTCATAAGAATCAAAATCAAAACTTGGAGACGTAATCAATAAACGTCCTTCCTCAGCCAAATACTCTCTTAAGCCAAATTCTGTTGGTGTCGTCATGTCCCTATCAACCTTATTCTTGTTCTATGATCCAATCGTTTTTATAAACTATGACTTATCTGAAAACGATCCTGAAAATTAGCCGTGTGTCGTGATGTGTTCTTGAATCAAATCTAAGAATGGATCGGCGTACTTATCGAGTTTACGCTGACCAACACCGTTAACCGCCAGCATCTCACCGTATGAGGTAGGCAGTACTTCAGCCATATCAATCAAGGTCGCATCACTGAATACCACATAAGGTGGCAAACCATCTTCATCAGCAATCGACTTACGCAGCTTACGCAGTTTGGCAAACAACTTCTTATCGTAATTCTTGCTGCTGAGTTTATCGGACTTAGCATTACGCACCGCCGTATCCAAACGAGGCACCGCCAATTCCAAAGACATCTCACCACGCAGTAGCGGACGCGCTTCTTCTGTTAACTGTAAAGTCGAATTACGGGTGATGTTCTGGAACAACAAACCTTTATGGATTAACTGACGGAAGATACTGATCCAGTAATCATGGCTGTGGTCGCGGCCAATACCATAGGTAGAAAGCTTGTCATGACCATTATCGCGGACACGAATGTTCTGCATACCGCGCATCACTTCAACCACGTAGCCCATACCAAACGACTGATTCACACGGTACACACAAGACAACGCCTTCTGCGCTTCTTGAGTCGCATCAAAGTGCTTAGGTGGATCGAGGCAGATATCGCAGTTACCACATTGCTTCTCGCGATATTCGCCAAAGTAGTTAAGCAGAACCTGACGACGACAGGTTTGCGCTTCAGCAAAAGCACTCATCGCATTCAGTTTGTGCATCTCAACCTGCTTTTGCGGGCCTTCTTCTTTCTCATCCAGCATACGACGCAGCCAACCCATATCAGCCGGATCAAACAGCATCATTGCTTCTGCTGGCAAACCATCACGACCCGCACGGCCTGTTTCTTGATAGTAAGATTCGATGTTGCGTGGGATATCAAAGTGCACCACAAAGCGCACATTGGGTTTGTTGATACCCATACCGAAAGCTACAGTCGCGACAACGATCTGAATATCATCACGTTGGAAGGCTTCTTGAACATAAGCGCGCTCATCGGTGTCCATACCAGCGTGATAACCCGCGGCGCGAATACCGTTGTTGCAGAGCTTCTCAGTCACCATCTCCACTTTCTTACGGCTACCACAATAGATAATACCGCAATTGCCTTTCTGTGTTTCTAAGTAGCGAACCACCTGTGACACGGGCTTATGCTTCTCGACGAGGTTGTAGCGAATGTTAGGACGGTCGAAGCTGCCCAAGTAGGTATGCGGATCCACAAGCTGCAGACGCGAGATAATGTCTTTACGTGTTGCATCATCAGCGGTTGCCGTCAGCGCCATATAAGGCACATGCGGGAAATATTGCTTAAGTTGACCTAATGATGCGTATTCCGGACGGAAGTCATGTCCCCATTGAGAGATACAGTGCGCCTCGTCTACCGCAATCATCGAAAGCGGTAAACCTTGCAGACGCTCGATAAAGTCGCGCATCAACACACGCTCTGGTGACACGTAAACCATCTTCAATTGGCCTGAATTCATACGATTGAACACATTCAGCAACTGGTCACGGGGCATGGAAGAGTTAATACACTCAGCAGCAACACCATTGGCCTTCAGTTGGTCGACTTGGTCTTTCATCAGCGAGATCAGCGGTGAGATAACCAGAGTCAGACCTTCACGAACCAAAGCGGGGATTTGGTAACACAGAGATTTACCACCACCGGTTGGCATTATCACCAAGCTGTCTTTGCCTTCAACGGCCAGGTCAATGACCTCTTGCTGACCATCGCGAAAGCTTTGATAGCCAAACACATCTTGTAAGATGGTTTGCGCATCATTCGCGGGAGTTGGTATTTGCTCAGCAATCAGAGTGGCGGTCATTGTGGTTCCTAATCGAGGTATGAAATCAGCAAGCATCTTCGGCAAGCAAGTCGCACATTGTAGAGGGGAACGCTGGTGAATTAAACCGCAAATTGTTAGGTGAAAAGGGTTATCGCTCCTATACTGACCAACTCTCTTATAAATCTTATTAATAAGCACTCTGTGCTAGAGAAAGATGCATGACTCCAGAAGAACAACAACGTACGCGCCAAGGTATTTTGCTTGCTGTCGGTGCTTACACCATGTGGGGTATCGCCCCTATATATTTCAAATCTTTAAGTGACGTTTCCCCGTTAGAGATCCTTAGCCACCGTGTAGTATGGTCTTTTTTCCTACTCGCTTTTTTACTACACATTGGCCGCAGCTGGCGTAAAGTTCGCGACACCTTGACATCAAAACCAAAAATGCTCTATTTGGTGGCGACCTCTACTTTAGTGGGTGCCAACTGGCTGATCTTTATCTGGGCGGTGAACTCCAATCACATGCTCGATGCCAGTTTGGGGTATTACATCAACCCGCTGATTAACGTGTTACTTGGGATGCTCTTCCTTGGCGAACGCTTACGTAAGCTGCAATGGTTTGCTGTGGCTCTGGCTGCGATTGGCGTATTAATCCAATTAATTGCCTTCGGCTCAGTGCCTATCGTCGCCATTGCCCTAGCCTTTAGCTTTGGTTTTTATGGCTTGCTGCGTAAGAAAGTCAGCTTAGAAGCACAAACGGGTCTGTTCATTGAAACTCTGGTGATGCTGCCTCTCGCCGCAACCTACTTACTGTTTATTGCCGATAGCCCGACCTCAAACTTATCGATGAACCCGATGCAACTCAACCTATTACTGGTTGCTGCCGGTGTGATCACCACGGTTCCATTGCTGTGTTTTACTGGCGCTGCAACTCGCTTGAAGCTATCAACACTCGGTTTCTTCCAGTACATCGGTCCAAGCTTGATGTTCTTACTGGCGGTTCTGATCTACGGCGAAGCCTTTACCTCAGATAAAGCGATCACCTTTGCTTTCATATGGGGAGCACTGGTTATTTTCAGCTTTGATGGCCTGCGTAACAACAAGAAGAACAAACGCGCGAAACAGTGATATTGATCGTTTTTTACAAGACAATCCCTTAATACGCAGATAAGCTTGGTTGAATTGATGACTATTTGACCAAGCTTTTTTGTACCATGGATAAAGTCCACTACTACTCGACATCTAGCCAAGATATCAGCCTGATCCAAGCTCAATACCAAGAGTTTGCCTTTCAACGCCACTATCATTTGGACTTTCACATCGGCTTAATTACCCAAGGGCAGCAAAAGTTCGCCTACAAAGGGACGAGCCACCATGTCGGTGCAGGCCAAGTTGTTATCATGCCACCTGATGAGCTGCATGATGGGCACTCCAAACTCGATTCAGGTTATCAAGTCAGTGTGTTTGCAGTTTCTCCCGAATGGTTTCAAGATCTTGCCGATCCCAAGCAAAATGGTCACACATTGGGCTTTTCTGAGTTGATCCTCTCCGATCAAGCTGCGTTTTTACAATTACGCAACTTACACGGCCTGTTAATCAATCAAAGCATCAGCCAACTCGCTCAAGATTGCTTACCATTCGAGGGGTTCTCAACGATTGTCGATCGTTATGCAAAATTTGGATCGAAGAGTGACATCAAACTGGGTAATCAATCGATTAATACACTCAAAGACTATTTGATGGCGAATTTGGACCAGCCAGTGCGATTAGAACAACTGTCTGAGCTGTGCGGCTTAACCACAACTCAATTCCAACGCCACTTTAAGAACAGAATGGGCATCACCCCTTACGCGTGGCTGAGCCGTTTACGTATGGAACAGAGCATGCGCCTGATTAAATCTGGGATCTGTGGTACTAAAGTCGCGCACCAAGTAGGCTTCTATGATCAAGCACACTTCTCCAAGGCATTCAAAACCACATTCGGCGTACCACCCTCACAAATCAACTAAGTGTTGATAATTTACAATTGCTC
Source organism: Vibrio sp. AIC-3 (assembly GCF_013114515.1). Classification (NCBI taxonomy): domain Bacteria; kingdom Pseudomonadati; phylum Pseudomonadota; class Gammaproteobacteria; order Vibrionales; family Vibrionaceae; genus Vibrio; species Vibrio sp. AIC-3. The sequence continues at coordinate 14,365 of NZ_VTXG01000039.1, forward strand.
GATTTCAAATCGCGGTAAGCTACGCTCAATACGATTACTTATTTAATAATAGCGGCAACGTTATTGAGAACTGACATGAACGAAGTCACCATACTGATCACCCTCGCCTCTATCCATTTCATCGCTTTGATGAGCCCCGGCCCTGACTTTGCGTTAGTCGTGCAAAATGCGACACGCCACGGCAGACAAACAGGCTTGTACATTGCGCTTGGTTTATCTTGCGGGATCTTACTGCATTCGTTGCTCAGCCTGACGGGAATCAGTTACCTAGTCCACCAGCAACCAACCCTATTTGCCATTATCCAGTTGGCTGGCGGTAGCTACTTGCTGTACTTAGGCTACGGTGCACTTAAAGCAACCTGGCAAATCATTCAGAACCACGACGATGACGACGATACCGTCAATGCCAAAGATCTGATTCTGACCAACAAGCGTCAGGCATTTTCGAAAGGGTTTGCGACCAATATTCTCAACCCAAAAGCTTTGGTGTTCTTTATTAGCTTGATGTCGAGCTTAGTGCCTGCCGACATGTCTCTATCAGGTAAAGGCTTTGCGCTTATTATCTTGTTTGGTCTGTCTCTGTTTTGGTTTTCACTACTGGCGTGGATGCTTTCGACTAAGGCTCTACAGAAGAAACTTAGCGAAGCAACGGTATACATCGATGGCTTATGTGGCGTGGTATTCAGCCTGATTGGCGCGAGTATTCTTTGGCAGTCGCTGTCCGGTTTAATCGCTTAAATTCGAATCAAGATTACAATTCGTTAACAACGCACTGGCTATCTAATCTTTCCGCTGCCAATCTAGCTCTGCATATTAAAAGGAGAAGATCATGCAGTGGAAAACAAAACTAACAACCCTCGCCACTTCTACCCTACTTTTTGCCTCTCACGTCAGTTGGGCAAATCAAGCTGCCGATTCCGTCGCACCCGAACAAAGTAGTGGTTTAGAAACCAAACAACTCGTTAAAGCCAACGATTGGATGGTCACCTCAGCCAACCCTCTTGCAACACAAGCCGGTGCTGATGTACTTGCCCGTGGTGGTAACGCAATTGACGCCATGGTTGCCGTGCAGCTTATGCTTGGCTTAGTGGAACCTCAGTCATCAGGTATTGGTGGCGGCGCGTTCCTTGTCTATTTTGATGGCAAAGACAAACAGCTCAAGACCTACGATGGCCGTGAAACTGCGCCACTTGATGCCACCCCACGTCTATTCCAAGACGAAAACGGACAACCGCTTAAATTCTATGATGCCGTGGTTGGCGGTCGTTCTGTTGCCACGCCGGGCACGGTGCAATTGCTGTGGGACACTCACCAGAAATACGGCAAGCTCGAATGGGCATCACTGATTAAACCTATCGCTCAGTTAGCTGAAGAAGGTTTTACTATCAGCCCACGTTTAGCCACCTTGATCGAAAACGACCAAGAACGTCTGAGCCGCTTTGCGACAACTAAAGCCTACTTCTTCAATGCCGATGGCAGCCCGAAAGCCGCTGGCACGCAACTTAAGAACCCTGAATACGCGGCAACGTTACACGCTATCTCGAAGGATGGTGCTAAAGCTTTCTACCAAGGTGAGATTTCTGCCGACATCATTAACACAGTACAAACAGCGAAAGGTAACCCGGGCGTATTGGCACAGAAAGATTTCGACGCCTATTCGATCAAGCAGCGCGAACCGGTTTGTTCTGCTTATGAAAGCTACGATATTTGCGGAATGGGGCCACCAAGCTCTGGTGCGTTAACGGTTGGACAAATCCTTGCAATGACTGAGCAGTTTGACCTCAAATCATGGGGGCCAAACGACGCAAAATCTTGGCAAGTGTTAGCAGACGCTTCTCGCTTAGCCTTTGCAGACCGTGGTATGTACATGGCAGACCAAGATTATGTGCCTATGCCAACCCAAGGGTTAGTGAATACTGACTATTTGCAGGAGCGTGCTCAGTTAATTACCGCAGGTAAGGCATTAGACAGCGCACCTTCAGGCACCCCACCGTGGGATCATGCGATGCAGAGAAGCCAAGATGTTTCTATTGAGTTGCCGTCCACCAGCCACTTCAACATTGTCGATAGTGATGGCAATGTCGTATCGATGACCACCACCATCGAGAACGCATTTGGCTCACGCCTGATGGTAAGAGGATTCCTACTCAACAACGAACTGACCGACTTCTCATTCAAGACTCATAACGATGGCAAGCCTATCGCGAACCGACTTGAACCAGGTAAGCGTCCACGTTCTTCAATGGCGCCGACCATTATCATGCAAGACGATAAACCTTACATGGCAATTGGCTCTCCGGGAGGCAGCCGTATCATCGGTTATGTGGCACAAGCGATCATTGCTCACACCCAATGGGACATGGATATCCAACAAGCGATCAACCAACCACACTTCCTAAATCGCTTCGGTACCTTAGATTTGGAAAAAGGAACATCAGCGGAAAACTTCAAACCTGAGCTAGAAAAGATGGGATTTGAGGTCAACGTTCGCGATCTTAACTCGGGTTTACACGCTATTCGCATCACAAAAGATGGTCTAGAAGGTGCTGCAGACCCTCGTCGTGAAGGTGCAGCCATTGGTCAATAGGGAATAATCCTCCCTTTTTACTCGCTGCCTTGTGCGAGATCTCTCACAAGGTAGTGAGTAAATATCGATATTTGATGACGAAATTAATCACCTCGACATCGTAACCAATTGAAATTAAAAGATACGTACATTTATCGTTCAAATAATTATATAGAAATTCGCTTATGCACCATTGCTGATAAATAAGGAATCGGTAATATGAATGGTGTCGGAAGGATGCTGACACGGAACAGGAAACGCCAAGGACTTGGTTATCTTCAGGATGAAGATTCGATTACTCAGGATGAATAATCGGCATGGATAGCGAAATGGACATTGAATGGACGCAATAGTAACTAGGATGGTTGCTACTAAGGAAAGACAATGGACACCTCTGGACGAGGAAAGGACTGAACATCAGGATGATGTAAAGGACACCGCTCAAGGAACAAGTGACGCGCGCTAACGAGGATTGTTGGCAGATCAGGATAAGATCAAGGACACCGCTAGGAAGGCGACGAAAGGAATACGCTGAAGGATAACAGCACACTATCATGGATTTGATGCATGGAGCACACTTAGTAGCCGGATTGCTGCGAGTAAGACTATAGACCCCGATGAGCGCAAGCTCTCGGGGTTTTTCTTTATCTGTCGTTTCACTTATTCCTCTCTCAAACAAATAAATCAAAGACCTTTAATTACAATTCTGACATTTAAAGCATTCACTTCTTAACCACTTCCGAGTAACGTAAGTCTTACTAGGCTCAACTAGTTTCATAACCATAATTAAACTAAGGACAAATTCATGTCACACGTTACCTTCAAAGGCGCTGCTGTACCACTAACAGGCACATTCCCACAAACTGGCGAACAAGCACCAAGCTTTGCACTGACTGCAGGCGACCTTTCTGAACTGACTCTTGCTTCTCTTGAAGGCAAGAAAGTGGTTCTAAACATCTTCCCAAGCATCGACACAGCAACTTGTGCAACGAGCGTACGTACGTTCAACGCAAAAGCGGCAGAGCTTGAGAACACGGTGGTTGTTTGTATTTCTGCTGACCTACCATTTGCTGCAGGTCGCTTCTGCGAACTAGAAGGCATTGAAGGCGTTCAACACGCTTCAACTTTCCGTTCTCCTACATTCGCATCAGACTACGGCGTAGCGATTGCTGAAGGTCCACTAGCAAGCCTAACAACACGTGCAGTTGTCGTTGTTGATGAAAAGGGTGTGGTAACACACAGTGAGTTGGTTGCAGAGATCACTGAAGAACCAAACTACGAAGCGGCACTTGAAGCACTGTAAGATCCCTTCTAGTCAGTCATGTATTATGACCGCTTAAAGCGGTACGCAATAAAAAAGAGCAGCCATTGGCTGCTCTTTTTGTTTTCAATAATGAACGGTTATTAGATGCTGAAGTAATAGATTAAAGCTGCTCTAAACGCGCGTAAGCCGTTACTAACCACTTAATCCCTTCACCATTAAACGCCACTTGAACTCGGCTTTGTGGGCCACTTCCTTCGAAGTTGATGATGGTGCCTTCACCAAACTTAGGGTGCTTCACGCGAGAGCCCAAGCTAAAGCCTGTTTCATTGAAGTTCTCTTTCACAGCGGTTTGGCTAAAGCGACCACTGCTTGCAGGGCGGCTGACTTGCGCTTTCATACGCACTTCATCCAGACAGGTTTCTGGCAGCTCACGAATAAAACGTGATGGCTTATGATATTTGTCCTGACCGTACAGACGACGCATCTCAGCATAAGTGATGTAAAGCTTCTCCATCGCACGGGTCATGCCTACGTAACACAGGCGACGCTCTTCTTCTAAACGCCCCGCTTCTTCGGCCGACATCTGGCTTGGGAACATGCCTTCTTCGACACCCACCATGAACACCATTGGAAACTCTAGGCCTTTAGCACTGTGCAAAGTCATTAACTGAACCGCATCGTCAAACTCATCGGCCTGACCTTCACCCGCTTCCAAAGCTGCGTGAGTTAAGAACGCCGTCAGCATGCTCATCTCATCCGCTTCTTCCGGCTTTTCAAACTGGCGCGTTGCCGTTACCAATTCTTCCAAGTTCTCGATACGTGCCTTCGACTTCTCACCCTTCTCTTGCTCGTACATAGCAAACAGACCCGACGATTTAATCACGTGGTCGGTTTGTTCATGCAGGCTAAGTTCCAACGTGTCATCTTCAAGCGCATTAATCAGCTCGATAAAACGACTTAATGCGCCCGCAGCACGACCGGGTAGCACTTGCTCTTCTATCAAAGCAACACTGGCTTCCCACATGGTTGCACCACGATCACGAGCAGCAAGACGAATCGTTTCTAACGTTTTATCACCCAAGCCACGCGTTGGCGTATTAACCACACGTTCAAACGCGGCATCATTACTGCGGTTGCTCATGAGGCGCATGTAGCTCAAGGCGTCTCTGATTTCTTGACGCTCGAAGAATCGCATGCCGCCGTAGATTCGGTAAGGTAGACCACCTTGGATCAAAGCTTCTTCAAGAACACGCGATTGGGCGTTATTACGATAAAGCATCGCGGTATCTTCTAACGCACCGCCTTTCTCTTGCCACTCTTTGATTTTGCTGACCGTGAAACGTGCTTCATCTAGCTCGTTATAAGCTGAGTACACAGAGATTGGCTCGCCATCGTTACCATCGGTCCACAGCTCTTTACCCATACGTTCGGTGTTGTTCGAGATAAGCTCGTTCGACGCCTGCAGAATGGTTTTAGTTGAACGGTAGTTTTGTTCAAGTCGAACCGTCGAAGCTCCTGGGAATTCATCCAAGAACTTCTGAATATTTTCGATCTTCGCACCACGCCAACCATAGATAGATTGGTCATCATCACCTACGATCATCACGCGACAATCTGGGCCAGCCATCATCCGAAGCCAAGCGTATTGGATGTTGTTGGTATCTTGGAATTCATCGACAAGGATATGCTTAAAGCGTGCTTGGTAATGCTCTCGAATGTGTTTCTTATCGCGTAATAGTTCATGCGATCTCAGCAAGATTTCCGCAAAGTCGACCAAACCAGCACGGTCACATGCTTCTTGGTAAGCAGAATAGATCTTTAACCACGTTTGAGTTATTGGATCATGGTAGGCGTCAATGTGACTTGGGCGTAACCCCTCGTCTTTCTTGCCATTGATCCACCAAGAAGCTTGCTTAGCAGGCCACTGCTTTTCATCGAGGTTTTGCGCCTTGATTAAGCGGCGTAGCAAACGAATCTGATCATCAGAATCAATGATCTGGAAATCTTCTGGCAGTTTTGCATCTAGGTAGTGAGCACGAAGGATGCGGTGACAGATACCATGGAAGGTGCCGTTCCACATGCCTGACGAACTACCCATCATCAACTCTTCAATACGACCACGCATCTCTGCTGCCGCTTTGTTGGTGAAGGTAACCGACATAATAGAGAACGGTGATGCTTGCTCTACGCTTTGCAGCCAAGCGATACGATGCACCAACACTCGCGTTTTACCACTGCCTGCACCTGCCAGAATAAGTAGGTTTTCTAAAGGTGCCGCGACCGCCTCACGCTGTTTATCGTTTAGGCCATCGAGTAAAAGCGAAGGATCTATCATTGGATATGCTCACTACTGGGTATTTATACATAAAAGTTGATTATAACCTAAACACTAGGCTGCGTTTAGGATAATAAGAAGAAAAAACAATCAAAAATTAACATCATTAATTCAATAACTTAAGAGATGAAACATCATTAATATTGATAATTTTTATAATACCGTGAAATTATTTCCCGGTTGTTCCAATCCTTTTTAGTAAGCAAGTTAACAATCCATTAACCTGCGATATGAAAATACTATTAAGTCCTAGAGGGAATGACTATGAAAAATTCTAATCTTGCTGTTACAGCTGCAATCACAAGTGTACTAGCGTTCGGCGGTGCAGTTCTTACATCAGCACCTGCGGAAGCAGCAGCAAAAGAAAAATGCTACGGCGTGGCAAAAGCTGGCCAAAATGATTGTGCAACCAAAACAAGCTCATGTGCGGGTACAGCAAAAGAAGACAACCAATCCGATGCGTTCGTAGTCGTACCTAAAGGGCTATGTGGCAAATTATCAGGTGGTAACACTCAATCATCATAATTGAGCTGCTTAGTATGGTGAGCTGACATTCAGCTCACCTCCACTTCTTGTTAGGAGAATCGTTGTGACTCAAACTCTTCACCCCTACGCAGGGGTTGGCCTTAGAACACCGCACTTGGACTTCTTTAGCCAAAATCCAGCCTTAGTAAGTTGGTTAGAAGTTCACAGCGAGAACTACTTCTTAGCTCAATCACCGCAACGACAACAACTCAGAGAAATTCGTCACGCACACAACATCAGTTGTCACGGTGTTGGGTTGTCGCTAGGTTCTGTTGAGCGCATCAATCAACATCATCTTGTGCAATTAAAAGAGCTCCTTGATGATATCGAACCCTTCTTGGTTTCTGATCATCTCAGTTGGAGTCAGACAGGTGGTCATTACTTCAATGACTTGCTACCGCTGCCTTACACAGAAGAAGCATTGGAAGTCTTCTGTCGTAATGTCATCGAGGTTCAAGACAGCTTGCAACGCCCGATGTTGATTGAGAACCCATCGAGCTACCTATCCTTCAAGCATTCTACTATTCCTGAGTGGGAGTTTTTGGCTGAGGTACAAAAGCGTACTGAGTGTCGCCTACTGCTCGATTTCAATAATATTTTCGTCTCATCTTTTAATCATGGCTTTAGTTGTGAAGAGTACTTAAACGGAATACCAGCAGACAAAGTTGAAGAGATTCACTTGGCAGGTTTTACCAAAAAGAAGCTTGAACAAGGTGAGATCTGGATAGACACACACAGTAAACCTGTCTGTGACGAAGTGTGGAAACTCTACACTGACTGGGTTGCACAACATGTTTTGCGCCATACCTTGATTGAGTGGGATCTCGATATCCCAGAGCCACAAGTTTTATTGGCTGAAGCAACCAAAGCCAGTGATATCTTGTATCAACACGACAAGTTCAACCAAAGGAGTCGCGCCTCATGAGCCACTCCCTAGCAGAGGTTCAATTGGAGTTTGCTAACGCCCTACGCTATCAAAACAATGGTGAGTACTGCGACATAGTGAGCGACCATTTTACCGATGAACAACGCATCCAGATTTACCGTAATAACTTTGTGATCAGCTTGAGCGAAGTTCTGGCAGCAACCTACCCACTCACTGAAATGTTGGTTGGTGAAGAGTGCTTCCAACAGATGGCTCGTCAACATGTCTTACATTATCCATCGACCTCTGGTGATGTCAGTGGTTACGGTGAACACTTTGAACAAACTATCCAAGCCTTTCCTGCGGTTATCGAGGCTGCACCTTATCTCGCTGAAGTAGCTTTGTATGAATGGCAAAAAGATAGCTTGGTGAGATGCGTTTCAGAATCACATGTCGACCAACGTCCTCTTTCTCGTTTAGCTGATGTACCGCAAGAACAACAAGGCGCTTTAGTCTTTCATCTCAAAGATTCAATAACGCTAGTTAATTCTAGCTATACGATTATCGCGCTTGAGCAGGCTATCTACCAGCAACAACTCGATGGGTTAGACATCAACCAACCTGAATTTGGGGTGTTAATCCGAGCGGAAAATTCACAGGTTGAGAGCCATCGTTTGACGCAAGAAAGCCACCAACTATTAACTGAATTGCAATCGGGTCAAACGCTCTCAGCGATAGACCCTTTACTACTACAACATCTGAATACTGTCATGGCACTTAACGTCATCTCAGGCTTTTCAATCAATGCCGAATTGGAGACATAATATGGATAACAACACAGTCACGAACATGATGGCTCAATACGACAGTTTGATTGAGAAATCACAGGCACTTTTTGTTCCCGTACTACTTCTGTTTTGTCGCCTATGGGTGGCATGGGTCTTCTTTAATTCAGGACTCACCAAGATAGCCACTTGGGATAGCACCCTTTACTTGTTTGAATTGGAATACCAAGTGCCTCTTTTGCCTTGGGAATTGGCCGCTTACATGGGTACCGCAGCTGAATTGATTCTGCCGGTATTCTTAGCGCTTGGCTTGTTAACCCGACCAATGGCTGCAGTGCTGTTCGTTTTCAATATCATGGCCGTCGTGTCATACCCTGTATTGTGGGCGCAAGGCTTCTATGATCATCAGCTTTGGGGATTAATGATTCTTATCGTCGTGGTATGGGGAGCAGGACCATTTTCATTGGATAGAATCTTAAAAGCGCAGTTCAAAAGCTAAAGCTCTTTTCCATAGCCTCTAAATTTACATAGATCCAAAACGCAAAAAACCACTCAATTGAGTGGTTTCTTTTTATCTGGAATAAACTACTTGTTTAGAAAAGCTTGTAGCTCTTCAGCAGAGATACCTTGCTCGGCTAGCTCTTTTGCTAGTAGCTGAACTTGTTCACCTTTACGAGATTCAACCACGCGTTGAAATTGGTAAATGATATCTCGCAAAGTATCAATTGGAACTTGTTTTGCCGCACTGCGAATACGCTCTTCACTTTGGTTTCCTAGCTCTTTAAGCAATTTACCAAACATGACCTTTTCAGGTGCATCTTCCATTTGTTCTAAGATGCGCGCCATTTCGTAGGTTGTTAATGACATTACAGTATTTTCCGTTGGGGACTAACGTTTCAATGAGTGACAAATATACCATGTTTTAACGTTTCGCAAACCGCCATTTGTATATTTTGTCACCCTTGAGACTTATGCCTTAGCAAACGTCGTGTGCCATGACTTACCCGCTTTGCTCGCAAGCACTAACAATGCAGGAACAATAAGGAACATTTGCAGAGCAATCATCACTTGAGACGTTAAATCAAGACGTTGCATGGTACCAACAAGCAGTCCTGAACCGCTCATTTGGAACAAGCCAAGCAACGCAGCTGCGGTACCCGCACGGTCACCAAAAGGTTCAAGTGCCTTACCGGCTGCGGCACCAAGAATCCAAGCGAAGCCAACTGAAGATAGGAAAATCGGTAGCATGAACGCGATTGGAGTAGCGTGCTCAGCAAGCACCAACATAATCACACCCGCTAAGCCCAGCGTCGAGATACCAACCACCAGTGCTTTATAGGTACCAAAACGGTCCATAAATTTAGGTGCAGTAAACGCAGCTGCAATGTTGATGGCCGCATTAACACCAAACCAGAAAGTAAACTCTTTCATGGTCAGGCCTAGGTTTTCCATCAACACAACTGGTGCAGAGGTTACATAAGCGAGAATAACCGCCATCGCCATCAGACACAAGGTTGCGTGGAAAAGGAATGATGGTGTTTTCAATACTGACCAGTATCGCTCAAGCTTGAATACCGCAACCTTTTCTGTCGCAGGGTTAGACTCTTTCATTTGGAAGAATAAGATAGTGCCAACAACGACAGCAAAGCCTGCCATAAAGCTAAAGTTCGAGCGCCAACCAAATTGATGTGTTAACCAAGCGCCAAGAATGGGTGCCAAAGCAGGAATAAAACAGATTGCACCATTAAGGTAGCTGATCATACGGCCACTCTTCTCCGGGCCAAATAGATCGCGAACCGTTGCAAAGGCTGCTACAGAAGTCGCACAAGCTCCTAAGCCTTGTAGCAGCCGAGCCATTAGCATCATATCAATCGATTGAGCTGCCCACGCCAAGCAAGCACTCAATGCATAGATACTAACACCTCCCAATGCAACGGTTCGACGTCCTAGCTTATCAGCCAAAGGGCCAGCAAATAATTGCCCGACACCCATGGCGAATAAAAACCAGGTAATCGTATCTTGTGCTAGTGCATGTTCCACGTGAAACGCTGTCGAAATTTGTGGCAGAGCTGGTAGGTAGATATCAATAGCCAGAGGGCTAAATAAAACCAACATTGCCAATAAAGCAACCTGCAGTTTACTAGGGGTTGGAAGCGCGTTAGAAGGCACAAGATTCTCCGAATGAGTTAATTTAGGTGCATAATAACCAACTAAAGATATGAACAAAAATGGCATATACTCATTAGCATTATTCCAAATAGGAAACTCATATGAATATTGAGAAACTATCGCGCCTCGACCTCAATCTATTAGTTTGCTTGCAGGTGCTGATGGAAGAGCTAAGTGTGACTCGCACCGCCCACCGATTGTGCCTAAGCCAGTCAGCGGTTAGTAAGTCATTGGCCAAACTTCGTGAGCAATTTAATGATCCCCTTTTCACGCGAAGTGCTCATGGTCTGCGACCAACACCAAAGGCGGTCTTTCTCAAACCTCGATTAGAAACGCTGATCAACCAACTTGATGTGCTCACCCAACCAGAGACCTTCATTCCCAACAACAGTGACCACAGTTTTCACATTGCGGCTGTTGAGAGCGTTTACCCACTTATTCTTCCCCACTTTTTACCAGCGATATTTCGACAAGCCCCTAAGGTGAATATCAACACCCACGCTTGGACGGAGCAAACCTTTAAGAAGCTGCAGCTCGGTGAGCTCGATATCGGACTCACAGGTAAAGACATCGACATCAACGACGCACGTTTAACTATGCTGCCGCCAGATGATATTTGCGAGCAAGAGATCTACCGTGACGCGCAGATGTGTGTGCTAAGACGCAACCACCCCGCTCTGAATGGCAAATGGGATCTGGAAACCTACCTTGCACAGCGTCATGTACAAGTAAGATGTGATGGTAACGATCGTTGGCTGCTCGACTATAAGCTTGCCGACCTTGGTCACCAACGTGATATCGCTATTTCTGTTCCAGACTTCAATAGCGCCGCAAGCCTATGTACCTACACCGACTTTGTGTTTACTGCACCAAGCCACTTTACTTACCTCGTCGCCAAGCAACTCGACTTAGTGGTTGTCCCTTTACCGATGGAATTCCCACCGATGGCATACACTCTGTTTTGGCACCGTGACAGAGAAAATGACCCAGCGTTAACTTGGCTACGAGATATCATCAAAGAAAAAACTCTGCACCTTAGATAAAAATGGCGTACAGCGTTTGCAGCAAACGAACAAAAGCGCTAGCTTATTGACCTAATAAGTCCCCTCGCATGTATATCGACTGTGAGTGTTAACAAGGACCCTAACAATAAGGATAAACACAGATGCACAATATCACTGCTGAACGCGTTGCTGCGGTTCGAGCTTGGCTTGAAACAAACAACCTAGATGCCGTTATCATTCCACATGAAGACGAATATCTAGGTGAATACGTTCCTGCTCATAACGAGCGACTTCACTGGTTAACAGGTTTCACTGGCTCTGCTGGTGCGGCAGTTATCACTCGTGAGAACGCTGCTATTTTTGTTGATGGTCGCTACACGGTTCAGGTTCGTAAGCAGGTACCAGCAGAGTTATTTGAGTATCGCCACCTTATTGAAGAGCCGGCTTTAGATTGGATCACCAGTTCTCTAGCACAAGGCAGCAAGGTTGCATTCGACCCACGCATGCACACTGCTGCTTGGTTGAAAGGCGCTCAAGCTAAACTGGCAGAGAAAGTTGAACTAACAACACTATCTTCGAATCCAATTGATGAGCTTTGGTCTGATCGTCCTGAGCCGGTGGTATCTGATGTTCGCTTAATGGCAACAGACGCAGTAGGCCAATCAAGTGAAAGCAAACGTGCGGAGATTGCTGGCTTACTAAAAGCCAAAGGTGCTGATGCCGCTATCCTTACGGAACTCGATTCGATCTGTTGGTTGCTTAACATTCGCGGCTTGGACGTATCTCGCCTACCTGTTGTGTTATCCAATGCGATCATCCACGCCGATGAAAGCGTCGACTTCTTCCTAGACCCAGCTCGTATTCCTACGGGCTTTGAAGCACACGTTGGCAATGGTATTCGCGTATCTCACCCATCAGAGCTTGAAGCACGCCTTCAATCTTTGGAAGGCAAAAATGTATCTGTCGATTCAGGTACCAGTAACGCTTGGTACACGCTGGTTCTACAAAACTCTGGTGCTCATATCATTGAAGCAGCAGACCCATGCCTAATGCCAAAAGCAGCAAAGAATGAAACTGAAATTGCCGGCATGAAAGCGTGTCACATTCGTGATGGTGTTGCGATGGCGAAGTTCCTATCTTGGATTGATGCAGAAGTCACGCAAGGTAATCTGCACAATGAAGCTGTGCTAGCAGACAAAGTTCAATCATTCCGCGAACAAGACCCAACGCTGATGGACCTAAGTTTTGACACGATTTCAGCAGCAGGCGGCAACGCAGCAATGTGTCACTACAACCACGAGAACCAACCTGAACCAGGTCAGTTAGAGATGAATACTCTTTACCTAGTCGATTCAGGCGGTCAGTACCTAGATGGTACAACCGACATCACTCGAACTATCGCGATTGGCCAGCCAAGCGACGAAATGATCCAGCAGTTCACGTTATCGCTTAAAGGTCACATCGGTATCGCGCGTGCACGTTTCCCACAGGGTACTCGTGGTTTCCAACTTGATATTCTAGCTCGCCAACACTTATGGGCAGAAGGCTTCGACTACGACCACGGTACTGGTCACGGTGTTGGTCATTTCCTAAGTGTTCATGAAGGTCCGCAAAGCATCTCTAAGAAGCTAATCGATGTACCTCTTGTTGAAGGCATGGTGTTATCAAACGAGCCGGGTTACTACCGTGCAGATGAATTTGGTATCCGTATCGAAAACCTAGAACTGGTGGTTGAGCTGCCAACTCAAGGTGACTTCTCAGTACTAACGTTTGAGTCGCTAACACGTTGCCCTATCGATAAGCGCAACATCAACGTCGATTTACTGACACGACCTGAACTTGCATGGCTTAATGATTACCACCAGAAAGTATGGAACGATGTTAGCCCATTAGTTGAAGGTGATACATTGGAATGGTTACGCCAATCAACCACTCCACTTGCTCATGCTTAATGCTTAGCTAATTCAAACTTAATGAAATGAAAAACGGCTACCTTAGGGTAGCCGTTTTTATTTGTCGATTTAACTTCGTCGATGTTTCACGTGGAACATAAATCTGTGTGTTCGCTAACCAGAGTAAGCACTGTGCCAGTCTCGCCACACAGGATCAAAACCACGTTGACGAATCATTGACTCAACATCGGCAGCACTTCGCTCATCACTTATTTCAAATTGCTCGAGTTCTTCTTCATCAGAAGCATAACCACCAGGCTGGGTTTTAGACGCAGCCGACATACTGGTGATTCCCAATGTCAACACATTGTCGCGGAAAGCTGCAGACTCACGAGTCGAGAGAGACAATTCAACCTCAGGGTTTAATAAGCGATACGCACAGATAAGTTGAACCAACTGTTTATCACTCATAATCGATTTAGGCTGCAAACCACCCTCACACGGACGAAGACGTGGGAATGAAATCGAGTAACGTGTTTGCCAATAAGTACGCTCAAGATAGTCTAAGTGAGCGGCCACGAAGAAACAGTCGGTACGCCAATCTTCCAAGCCAATCAAAGCACCAATACCTATCTTATCAATACCCGCTTTTGCCAAACGATCGGGCGTTTCGAGCCGGTATTCAAAATCCATTTTATTGCCACGCAAGTGGTGTTCCGCGTAGGTACTTGGGCTATACGTTTCTTGGTAAACCATCACCGCATCTAAGCCGAGAGTTTTAAGCTCTGCGTAGTCATCTTGATCAAGCGGCTGCACTTCCATCGCAAGATAGTTAAATTGTGCCTTAATATTCGGTAGCACTTCACGGAAGTACTTCATCCCGACCTTGGTTTCATGTTCACCAGTCACCAACAATACACTATCAAACTTCATCTTTTTGATAGCGGCACTTTCAGCATCGATTTCATCTAAAGTAAGTGTGCGACGCTTAATGCGGTTCTCCATTGAGAAACCACAATACGTGCACGCATTCGCACATAAGTTTGAGAGGTACAATGGAATATACAACGACATTGTATTGCCGAATCGCTTGCGTGTGAGTGCCAACGATTGTTGCGCCATCTGCTCTAAGTAAGGTTCTGCTGCCGGAGAGATAAGAGCCTTAAAGTCTTCCAAGTCGCGTTTAGGTTTACTCAGAGCGCGCTCAACATCCGCTGCCGTTTTACTGAAGATGGACATACCAATGTCATCCCAGTTGAGCTGTTTAAATCGATCAACAAACGTCATAAGGACACTACTCGTCTAGGAATGAAGTTAGCGGACTAGAAGCAACCGCATGAGACACCTGTCCAGCAAGACCAGAAAGGTAAGCCATACGGCCAGCTTCAACTGCCAGTTTAAAAGCAATCGCCATATCAACGGGTTGTTGAGAAGCCGCAATTGCAGTATTAACTAACACGGCATCCGCGCCCATTTCCATTGCACGAGTAGCATGAGATGGCGCACCAATACCAGCGTCAACAATCACAGGGACGTTCGCTTGGTCGATAATGATCTCTAAGAAGTCTGCCGAAGCGATACCTTTGTTCGACCCAATCGGCGCACCTAGCGGCATAACCGCAGCACAACCCACCTCTTCCAATCGTTTACACAACACTGGGTCAGCATGACAGTAAGGCAACACAACAAAGCCATCTTTAACCAGTTGCTCAGCCGCTTTTAATGTCTCAATTGGGTCTGGCATCAAGTACTTTGGATCAGGGTGAATTTCCAGTTTGAGCCAGTTTGTGCCTAGCGCTTCGCGAGCCAAATGCGCAGCAAAGATGGCATCCTTCGCGTTCTTCGCCCCGGAGGTATTTGGTAACAAGTTCACGCCAGCATCAATGATGGGCTGTAAAATATCATCTTGCTCAGAGCGAATATCAACTCTCTTCAACGCCATGGTTGCCAGTTGAGAACCGGAAGCTTCGATAGCACTCGCCATTAAATGTTTATTCGCGAACTTGCCCGTTCCAGTAAAGAGTCGTGATTGAAATGTTTTATCTGCGATAGTTAACATAGTTAGCCTCCTGCAATAGCTTGGAAAAGAGAAATAGCATCGCCTTCATTGACGACCCTTTGTTGCCACTGACTACGCGGGACAACCGCATTATTGATAGCAAAGACACAACCCAGATCGGGTAGTGAAAGCGCTTGGATGATATCCGCTAGAGACGACGATTGTGCAACCTGTTCTGGTTGCTCATTGATAGAGATCGTTATGTTGCTCATTGGGTTTCTTCTTCTAAATAGTTAACTGTAGATGTGCAGCAAACGGGGCATTCACTATCTTGAGTGACACTTAAGTTTTGCCAGTTCATCGTCTGACCATCAAACAGTTTGAGCTGATGTGTTGCAACCTGGAACTCGCCAGTGCTAATACGTTGAATCGCTGCCAGTGCTTGGAGGTTGCCTATGGTACCAACAACTGGGCCGATGATGCCGCTATCGCTACAACGTGTCGTTTGTGGATGATGACTGAACGGGAACAAACAGTGATAGCACCCTTTCTGCATCTGATAATCAAAGACAATAAACTGACCTTTCCATCCGATCGCAGAACCAGAAACCAAAGGTGTCTTGCTACCAAAACATGCTTGGTTAACCTGCTGACGTGACTCAAAGTTGTCAGTACAATCCAACACCAAATCAGCGAGCATCACCTCAAGCTCAAGCTGGCTCTGAGTCATTCGCCTATTGATGGTTCTCACTTGGTTTCGACCATTAAGCTCAGTCAGTTTTTGCTTCAGAGCTTCGACCTTAGGCGAACCTAACTGGCTTTCCTTGAACGCAACTTGTCGTTGAAGGTTAGACGAATCCACACAATCATCATCAACTAATACGATTTTCCCGATACCGGAAGCCGCAAGATAGAGAGCCGCAGCATTGCCTAAGCCACCACAACCGATGACCAATACATGGCTATCTAATAGATTGCGTTGCCCTTGCTCACCCACTTCAGGAAGTGCGAGTTGTCGTTGATAACGAATGAATTCGAAATCATTCAGCATGACTTAGCTCCTGAGTTAACTCTTTAGCAGCACCTGAAGAACGGTCAGCCATTAATGCTTCGAAGAACTCAATCACTTGTTTTGGGTCTTCGGCTAACGTAATCGCACGTACAACAGCAAGGCTCGATACCCGACAACTCCACACCTGTGCGGCCGTCGACTGGTCAATTCCACCAATCGCAACTGTCGGATAACCGGTGAGTTCTTCTGTGTATGGGATAGTATCAATCAGCTGCTGATAGAGAGATAAACGCACAAGTCCTTGAGGCTTCGATGGCATCTGCTTAGTGGTGGTTGGGAATATATGCCCCAGCGCAATATAGCTTGGGTTGATTTGCACAATGCGTAGCAACTCGTAATAACCATGAGTCGATAGACCGATCTTAATACCAGCTTGGCTCAGTTGAGATAGGTTGGATTCTTCGATGTCCTCTTGCCCCAAATGAACACCAAAAGCATCATGCTTAAGTGCCAATTGCCAATAGTCATTGATAAAAACCTGAGCGTTGTGCTCTCTACCGAGTTCGATAGATCGCGCGATTTGTTGTTCTAAATCTGCTTGCTGTGGGTTCTTAATACGCAGTTGAACTGTGTTAATTCCAAGCTTGAGCAGCCTTTCGATCCACTCAACATCATCAACCACTGGGTATAGTCCTAGGCTACTCTTACTCAATTCCGGGAACGACAGTGATGTTCCTTGGTGCGCCCAACCAACACTAATATCCAGTCGCTCATCTTCGAGAACGGGAATAGGAAAGTTTTGATAGTTTGCTGGCCATGTTCCACGTGAAACACTAGATGCTGCGCGAGCTAAAACCAGTGCATCTTCTAATGGGAATTCCAACGCCAACAAAGTAAGTAACCAAGCAAAGTGGCCACGACTATCTAACTCCTGATGAGCTGGAGTTTCACTCTTGATAGCACGATTAGAATCTAGCTGTGACCAGATATCCAATGCAGCTGAGTCATCTAAGACACCGATATAGATGGTATTCGGAGTTTGTGCCAAGGCATCGCGGACACCAGCTAGCGCCACTGAATGACTGTAATAAACGATATGATCAAGCTCACTTGAGCGACACTCCGCCAATGAATCAACATCATGAGCAAAACCAATAGATAACGCTTGCTGAGCATCAACGATAGAGAAGCATTGAGTTGGGCTTACACCCAACTCAACTGCATCGGTTGCCAAGCCTTGTCGCTTAGCAACCAATAGACAGCTTTGCACCTCTCCCGTTAGCTCAATATTTTGAGATGGGATAAGAATCTTCACTGTCATTATTCCTCTAATTGAGCTTCTTTTGCGCCTACTGCTGGGTGATAAAGTTCAGAGCCAGTATCACGGAACTCTTGTGATTTCTGACGCATCCCTTCCAACGGATTATCAAGCATCTTAATCTCGATAGCCTGATCAGCAGCCACTTGTTCAGTGTCTTTCGCGTACTCTCGAACTTCTTGAGAGATCTTCATTGAACAGAATTTAGGTCCACACATAGAGCAGAAGTGAGCAACCTTGCCCGATTCTTGTGGCAGGGTTTCATCGTGGAAAGAACGGGCTGTTTCTGGATCTAAAGCTAGATTAAATTGGTCTTCCCAACGGAATTCAAAACGAGCTTTTGATAATGCATTATCTCGGATTTGTGCACCTGGGTGTCCTTTGGCCAAGTCTGCTGCATGTGCTGCCAGCTTGTAAGTAATCAAGCCAGTCTTCACATCTTCTTTATTTGGTAAGCCCAAATGCTCTTTAGGTGTTACATAACAAAGCATCGCACAGCCGTACCAACCAATCATCGCCGCGCCAATACCAGAGGTAATGTGGTCATAACCCGGTGCGATATCTGTAGTCAGTGGACCTAATGTATAAAAAGGCGCTTCATGGCAGTGCTCTAACTGCTCGTCCATGTTCTCTTTAATAAGGTGCATAGGTACATGTCCAGGACCTTCAATGATCACCTGAACGTCGTATTCCCAAGCCACTTTAGTTAACTCACCTAGAGTACGTAACTCCGAGAATTGAGCCTCATCGTTGGCATCTGCAATAGAGCCAGGACGCAAGCCATCACCTAGTGAAAGAGCAACATCGTACTTCGCACAGATCTCGCAGATCTCGCGGAAGTGTGTGTATAAGAAGCTTTCTTGGTGATGTGCAAGACACCATTTCGCGATGATAGATCCACCACGAGAGACAATGCCAGTCACACGTTTAGCCGTCATAGGAACGTAACGAAGAAGCAAACCGGCATGAATAGTGAAGTAATCAACGCCCTGCTCCGCTTGTTCAATCAAGGTATCGCGCATCACTTCCCAGTTAAGGTCTTCGGCTACGCCATTCACTTTCTCAAGCGCCTGATACATAGGAACCGTACCAATCGGCACCGGGCTATTACGTAGGATCCATTCACGAGTCTCGTGGATATTACGGCCAGTGGAAAGGTCCATTACGGTATCGCCGCCCCAGCGAGTCGACCATACTAGCTTCTCAACTTCTTCTTCAATCGAAGAGCTAACTGAAGAGTTACCGATATTGGCGTTCACTTTCACTAAGAAGTTGCGGCCAATAATCATAGGTTCTGATTCTGGGTGGTTGATGTTCGAAGGGATGATAGCTCGGCCTTCAGCGACCTCTTTACGCACGAACTCAGGGGTAATTTCTTTAGGTAGGTTGGCGCCAAAGTTATGGCCAGGGTGTTGGTGATTAAGTTGTTCGTCAGCAAACTTCTGACGCCCCATGTTCTCGCGTATCGCAATATACTCCATCTCAGGAGTGATAATACCCTGACGAGCATAATGCAGTTGAGTTACACATTGGTCGCCAGTAGCACGACGAATTCTAGGCAGGTTTCCGTAACGAAGGTCGTCTAGGGTTTCATCTTCTAAACGTTCTTTGGTGTAAACAGAGCTTACATCATCGAGCAATTCCGTATCGCCACGCTCTTCAATCCATTGCTCTCGCAACTTAGGAAGGCCGCTATAAATGTCTATTTCATGCGTAGGATCGGTATAAACACCGGAGGTATCGTAGACATGAATAGGCTCATTAGATTCGAATACAGGCTCTTTTTTGGTGCCACCGACAAGGCTATCTGCGAGTGATATTTCTCGCACAGGGACTTGGATATCTTCTCGAGATCCTTGGATGTAAGCTTTTTTTGAATTTGGATAGGGTTGTACGGATAAAGAATCAATGAAATTCTTCGCTTCCAGTCTTGCTTGTTTACGACTCGACATAGCATTTTTCCTTGGCTTTTAGCCATTATTTATTGGGATAAAAATGCTTGACGGATTAGATGCTACAAGAGGGATCACGGTAAGAAATACAGTTGTGATCTGGAGATAGATCTCTAGAAGGATTCTAGTTAGATATCTACTCTTGTTCCCTTCGCAGGTATTAGCCTGATCAGGTTCAACGGATCCCGAGTTAACGGTCTCAGCCATATGGCACTCCGACAAGTTCGATCGAGTATATAAAAACGGCTTGGATAAACCAAGCCGAGTTGTTAACAAATCGTAAGAAAGTTTTAAGACTTTATCAAAAGTTGGAAGCCGAGCCATGCTGCTGAAATACTGAGAACCACGTTGAGCAACACATTAAGCCCCATCTTAAAGAAAGCGCCCTGCTGCATAAGAAGCACGTTATCCATCGAAAATGTAGAGAACGTAGTCAGTGCTCCAAGGAAACCGAGGCCAATGATCTGTCTCCATGGTTCAGTCGCAATCATCTCATTTTCGAATGCGGCGATGAGCAAGCCCATAATCAAAGAGCCAATTACGTTAACAGTCAGCGTACCGTAAGGAAAACCACGCCCTAACATCACAACGCATAACTCTGAAATCAAGTAACGTGAACAAGCACCAAACGCGCCACCGATGGCGATAAAACCTAAAATAGATAACTGACCCATGAATCCTCCCAAACAATAATCCCTATATTCTAGCTTTAACGCCGATAAAAGCGAGGGTAGAAACTAAGAATGCACGCTCAAATATTAAACGTTACAGGTGTCACTTAACTTCAATATATCCCATCAAACCCGTTTTCATGTGTTCTATAACATGACAATGATACATCCAGCGGCCAGGGTTGTCGGCTACAAATGCAACTTTAGCTCGGCCATTTTTTCCAAGTAACACTGTATCAGTATGGAAAGGTTCTTCAACTTTCTTCCAATCAAGTTCCAATACAGTGAATGTATGGCCGTGAATGTGAATCGGGTGATGATATTGAGTGACGTTCTTAAGATCGAATATATAGGTTTTTCCCAGCTCTAAAGTCGCCAACGGTTCAGGGATATTATCTTTGCTCATCCCCTCCCATGCTCGTTTATTAGTTATCCAAAACTTAGGCATAGATTTTCCATCTTTAGATACTGGAGAAACCGCCCCTTCCCATTCAAATAAAAAGTCGATTTCTTCTGCATTAGCCAAATCTAAATTGGGCACAGGATTAAGGGGTAAAGAAGGCAGAGAGCGATTCTCAACAAGGGTTGAATCTACAACCTCGAACTCACACAAAGAGAAAGGAAAGCGTCCTTTCATTTGAAGGACGCTAACTCGCCCACCGGCTTTGGGTGCTATCAGTCCAATATCCACTCGCATCCCTGGACCAATTTTATGTTGCGTCAGCTTATAAGGTGTTTTTACAGGGTTACCATCAATGGCAATCACCCATGCCTCAGCCCCTTCGACAGCTATAGGGTAAGTGATCGTATTGTCGACATTAGCGATACGTAGCCTGGTTGTTGCATGTTGTTTTAACTCATAGATAGGCTCATGTATTCCATTAACGCTACTCCACTCTCCTGGCGTACCCATACGAGCACTGAGTCGTGGGATCATTAGATCTTTCCATTGGCCTTTCTTATCTATATGCCAATGTTTAAGCATCAGTGCGTGCTCTTCATCAAACGGCACTGGAATGCTCTCCTCAACGATAATTAGACCAACCAAGCCCATACCAAGCTGCTTAACGCTGTTCATATGTGGGTGATACCAATTAAAGTAAAAATGTGATCTAATTAAGATTGATGAATTATTGTGAAATTTAGCCATGGATAGCCTTAATAACACTGACTTCAAAAAGCTTGCGAGCC
>NZ_VTXG01000040.1:0-34890 GCF_013114515.1 Vibrio sp. AIC-3
CACTATTGATGTAGGTAGTTTGTTTGGCGACGATTATCTGATCATAAATGAAGCCTTTTTTCTATCTAAATAAACAAGTTAGCTCTTAAGATCCTGTCTATGATTCGTATCTAAGCGATTGAATGGAGTCCAACCGGATGCATTACTATCGATACCAACTATTCTTCAACATCGAATACAACGTTGTAGTTTTCGGTATAGGTGCAGTTTGGCTGGCGGCTACAAGTGAAGAAGCGTCGGCCTTTGTAATCGCCTTGGCTTGCCAGTTTGATGATCATTGGGCTACCACACTTCTTACAAAATCGCACTTCTTTTGATGGCTCGATTAAATCGATGTGTGCTGCCAGTAACCTCTTCAAACGGCTCACTTGGTAGCTGTGTTTAATAGATGCACCAATCAGAGGTAAACCTGCCGATTTACACACGTGAATTAGTAGCTTTTCGCGATCGACTTTCCCTTTATTGAGCTCTTTGCCGTTATCAAGTTCGATAATAACGCGGGGCTCTAGCGTTCGCGGGTCGCAAACAACAAAGTCGAAGTAACTACGTGAGATCTTGTTGTTGGCGATAAACCAATTCTTCTTATTGTTCGTCTTAGCAGGAACAAGTACGTTCGACATGCTGACTTTAGCAAACACTTCCCCATGGTTGCCCACAGCTGATTTTAGCGCATTATAGAATGTCGCCTGTTGCGCCGACATCAACGCGCCTTTCTTCTGATAAGCGTGGTCTTTGGTGTCATCGTGTTTCACCACATACTTTTGAATAAAGTAAAAGAACACAACCAGAACAATTACAACGATAAAGATATTAGTCATTTTCCAACACAATCAAGTCTGTATAGGGATTAAGAGAGTAGCTAGCGTATGTAGAAAAGCATCACCTGGCAAGCAAAAGAGCGAGAGTCGCCAACCAGAATCACGACCTTTGAGCGCAGTGCCCAACGAGAGGTCGCTCCTTCGCTAGACACACCTCTCTTATTTTGATAATTAAATCATCAATTACACTCTAGATTGATTTAGATCAATTTACCTAGATTTGTGATCAACTAGTCTGAAAAACGTTAGGCAAATGTTAATAAGGAAATTGATATGGAACTTAAACAAGACCCAAGATGTTATACCGACGTATGTGTAGATGGTAAATGGTTCCACTATGACCACTGCGGAACCCAAGCCTACATGTTAAAGGGAGGAGCTTCGGCTGTGATTGAACTCGCTAGCGAACCAGCGACAGAAGGCGAATTGGTTGAAATGCTTCAAGGTGTCGCTAAGTAACCCACCAAGCCAAATCACAGTATGAATTAAGCGAATAAGAGTAAATAGCCGTATTAGTTCAGATAAGCACTCTTATTCGCTTAGTTATTGAAGTTCAGGTTTCTTGATTGCAGGGGATTAACTAAGTTTAGGAACTCAAATGATAACGACTTTATTGCGCCCTGACTGCTTAGCTTGATACAAAGCATCGTCTGCCGATTTCAAGTGTTTCTTATAGGTACGGCTATTCAACTGTTGCTCCGTTAGATGAGTCGTCGCACCAATCGATGTGGTTAATTCTAATGGGCCAGAATGCGTTTCAATCGCTCGGTCAGCGATCGCTTGCCTTATAAGCTTAAGCTCTTTATTAGGATCTTGATTCCCAGCCAGCAACAAAACAAACTCTTCCCCACCCCATCTTGCCACTACATCGTTTGTTGATAAGATGTTCTCTAAACGCTTAGCGACTTCCACCAGCACTTGGTCACCAATATCATGCCCATAAGTGTCATTAACTTGTTTGAAGCGGTCTAAATCTAGAATAGCGAGCGTATACCCAAACGACGACAAATGATGTGGCATCGGCTGAGTTAACCGTTGCTCTAAGTAACGCCTATTGTATAAGCCTGTCAGTTCGCATCTTGTTGATTGCTTAAGTAGTTCTTTGTTGGTCTTCTGGATCGAGCGTAACCTTATCAATAGTAACGTGGCGCTTATCATCACCATGATACCCAAAGCGACGACGATTCGATTCCGTAATTGCTGCTTATCTAATGTCAGCTCACCCAACTCTTTTTCTGCGTTAAGCAGTTCGTTTTCTTGAGCTAATGATGCCGTAGCGAAATCTTGCTCGAGTAAAAAGATATCACTCTGGCGCTTGTCAAATAGCAGCGCTTTATTACCCTTGTAATAGAGCTTGAAGTAACGAAGTGCGTTCTCGCTGTCGCCTCTCGAATCATAGTATTCAGCAAGTGTTCTTAAGCCGAGGACCTTCCAGCTGCGAGTCCCCACAACATCGAACATTGCAGACGATCGCTTTAGATCAGCAAAAACAAAATTATCTCGGTTCAAACCAATGTTCGCTAAGGCTCTATTTAGGTAACACTGCCCCAATTGAAGTGTGTATTTGTCCACGCCTGGGTATCTAAGACACAAGTTTGCGACTTGTCGTGCTGACTCAAAGTTCTTTTCCGCCAACAACACATCACTCTCTGCTTTTAATAGGATGATTTTGTATCGTTCACTCACGTTATCGCCATTTAGCTTAGCCGCACTTTGATATGCTTCTCGGCCTTTGACTAAATCACCACTGCGCAGATAAGCAAAAGACTCATTCACATGCAGCACGCCGATGGTAGACGCTTCGAGTAGTCCACTCTTGTAATAGAGCTTTTTGGCTCTTTTAATCAGCTTGAGCGCTTTAGGCCAGTCTTCCAAATAGATATAAAGCAGTGCCATATTTGACACTAACTTGCTGTTGTAGATGTGATGAGGGTACTTCTTACCAAGGTCTAAACCTTTATGGAAAAAGTATTGAGCTTCAGGAAAGTCATTGCGGATGTTATTGATGACACCAGCCGTGTTATAGGCCTTAATCAACAACTCTTCATAGTGAAGCGATTCTGCGATATCTATCGCAGCTCTGATTTGGATTTCAGATTCCGCTAGCTCACCCGTACTGATGTATTCGATCGCTAATTCAACGAGAGATTGGGCCTTTAACCAACCCATATGTTCGTGTTGTGCGAGTGCTTTAATCTGCCTGACGTATTCGGAAACCGCTTCGGTATCCAACTTATGTTGCGCGAGGTTGGACAAAATCATCAATTCGTAAGCACGATAGATGGCTTTATCTTGGTCTGGGAACTTGGCTTGGAGAGCCTCAAGTTGTTGGGAAGCTAAATTAGGGTCACCGCGAGATACATCGAGAATATCGATCAACGCAGATCCATATTGAGAGAGTGATAACTCTTTCTCTGGACTATAAACACTCGGGTTTTCAGGGCGAATATGCTTTAAATCGTCGTCATAAGTTGGATATAGCAAATACAGCCCCAGCACAATACTCATCAGCACCACGAAAAGGAATGAACCTAACACATTGTTTCTATTCATTTATCAGGGCCATTATTGATTGAATTCCAATTTTATTGACGTTTTTTTAAGAGCGGTCAAACATTATACCCGACAGATATACAGATTAAAATCCTGCGCACTGGTGGATCTGAATTGGGTTTTTCTCATTAATTAGAATAATCAGGCAACTTTCTTGATTTAACTCAGACAATCATCTACCTCATTGGCGTTATAGTGATTTTCCTGTTCCTACCTCCGCGGCTTCTTTTTGAACAAGCGGAAGCATAATGAGAATTAACAATGACCCAAATTAATGAACAACGTCTTGTAGAACATTTCTGCGATCTAGTGAAAATTGATAGTGAATCTCGTAACGAAAAAGCGATTGCTGAAGCTTTGGCTGAGCAACTCGGTGAACTAGGTTTTGAAGTTCACAAACTGGCGGTTCCTGAAGAAGTGTCTAATGGTTTCAACATCTACGCTCGTCTAGATGGCACTCTTCCAGGCAGCACAGTGTTCAGCTGCCACATGGACACAGTGACGCCAGGCATCGGCATTGAGCCAATCATCGAAGACGGTATCATCCGTTCAAAAGGCAACACAATTCTAGGTGGTGACGACAAGTCTGGTATCGCAGCTATCATGGAAGCGGTTCGTTGCATTAAAGCTGAAGGACAAGAGCACAAAACTATCGAGATTGCATTTACTGTATTCGAAGAAGGCGGTCTGTTCGGCTCTTTGAACTTCGATATGTCTTACATTCAATCTGAGCACGCAATCGTACTTGATACAGGCGGTCCAATTGGCACTATCGTAAACGCAGCGCCTGGCCAGCAGAAGATTGTTGCTAAAATCAAAGGTCGCCCTGCTCACGCTGGTTTAGCACCAGAAGAAGGCATCAGCGCAATTCAAGTTGCTGCAGACGCTATCACTAAGATGAACCTACTTCGTATCGATGAAGAAACGACAGCAAACGTTGGTATTGTTGAAGGTGGTCAAGCAACTAACATCGTAATGCCAGAGCTTAAAGTCGTGGCTGAAGCACGTTCTCTAAACGGCGAAAAGCTAACGGCTCAAGTTGAACATATGATCTCTACATTCCAAGAAAGTGCTAAGCAGTTCGGCGCTGAAGTAGAAATCGAATCAACTCGTGCTTACGATGCATTCGTTATTGCAGACGATCATCCGCACATTCTTTCTATCAAATCGGCGTTTGAGAAGCTTGGCGTCACAGCGAACACTAAACGCACTGGCGGCGGTAGCGATGCAAACAACTTCAACGCAAAAGGCCTGACAACAGTTAACCTTTCTACTGGTATGGCGAAAGTTCACACCACTGAAGAGTACATTGCAGTGAAAGACATGGTCGCAATCACTGAGTTTGTTGTGGCTTACGTAACGCAATAATCGAATCCATTAGTTAGGTAGTCACTTCTATCTAGCACAATGAAAAAAGCCGAGACATCATCACGATGCTCGGCTTTTTGTTGTTTAGGTGAACATAGAAGGTCGAACCTAAAACCCTCTACGCTTCCAGAATTGGCCTTCGTCTTTTGCTACTAGGTCGAATGTCTTGTCGGCGATGATGTTGCCTTTTAGCTCAACCGTCATGCGCCACTTTCCTAGCTTGTTCGAGACAGGAGCCCAGATAGTGTCACCTAAGTAGAAATCCCAGTCATTGTTACCGACATACTCCTCACCATCAAACGGTTCGAGCACTTCACCTTTGTCTGTGGTGATGTTTGGGTGATAAATGCAGTAACGGATCTTCTCACCTTTGGCTTTTTTGATATTCAGGATATAGCCAAACTCTACGTCGATTTCAGCATCAACGGTGGTGGTGAACTCTTGGATTTTTGGAAGATCTTTAGATTTTGAATCCCATGTGGAATAGATACCATAAGAAGTCATGTCGACCACAACAGAGCGCTTTGCCATTTCAATCGTTACCTTGAAGTTGTTCTATTAATTTAATTCTATTTGCCATTCAGCCACGCAAGCAGAAGAAGAACGAGGCTATTCTTGCCAGTCTTTCGCCATACGCTTAATTACTGAAGGTTCAATGTCGTGAATAGTGCCATATTGCTCTCGGCACACTTCGATAATTAATTCTGCTTTATATTTGAGTGCAAGTTGGCGGTAGGCTTTCATTTCCCAATGCTTAATAAAGGTATTCGAAACAACCACATCAAACCCTTGCTTTAAGCCGTTTTCAGCTGTGTTTTGACACCACTCATGAGCTTGTTGCAGCTGCCTAGGATCAAAATGGTACTCACCTTGCTCATTCACATAATACATATCGGCTTCGACATGCAATGCATCGTAGGTTTTTGCTTTTGTTGATTTGCCAGAACCGGGCAACCCTCGAATGAGTATTAACTTCATCTGTCACTGTACAGGCTAATTTGAAAACATGAGTTTATCGTAAATAGTAACGAGTTGCTCTGATAACTGCCTCTGCTCAGCATACGAAAACCAAGTACTTACACACGACTCAGACAATCACTGAATACAATGAGACTCCCCTCGAAGCGCGTGGATTGCTTCTGATAGAAAACACAAATAATTTACATCTATCCATTTTGCATATCGACAAGCGTATCAAACTACTATAGATTTAGATGTATAGACGTCTACATATCTAGCTTAGGGAGAAAGCTGTGCCTATTCGCATTCCAGACCAATTGCCAGCATCCGATGTTCTTCGTGAAGAAAACATCTTCGTTATGCCGTTATCAAGAGCATCGACACAGGAAATTCGTCCACTTCGAGTCTTGATCCTCAACCTAATGCCGAAGAAGATTGAAACTGAAACTCAATTTTTACGCCTACTATCGAACAGCCCATTGCAAGTGGATGTAGAGCTGCTGCGCATTGATGACCGACCAAGTAAAAACACACCGACTGAACACCTTGATAACTTCTACCGCCAATTTGAAATGGTCAAAGAAAGAAACTTTGATGGATTGATCATCACTGGTGCGCCGCTTGGCTTGGTTCAATTTGAAGATGTGATCTACTGGGATCACCTGAAAACCATCATGGAATGGGCAAACAAGCACGTTACTTCAACGCTATACGTGTGTTGGGCGGCTCAGGCTGGTTTGAAGTTATTATATGATTTGCCAAAACGCACTCGTAAAGAGAAGCTGTCTGGTGTTTATAACCACGAGATACATAACCCATACCACCCTATTTTACGTGGCTTCGACGATACATTCTTAGCTCCGCACTCTCGCTATGCGGACTTCTCTCAAGAGTACTTAGCGGAACATACTGACCTTGATGTTCTTGCAACTTCTGATGTTGCAGGCGTATACCTAGCAGCAACCAAAGATAAGCGAAACGTGTTTGTAACGGGTCACCCTGAGTACGACTCTCACACACTTCACAATGAGTACATTCGAGATTTGGGTGAAGGCATGGAGCCTGTGATACCAATCAACTACTACCCGAATAACAATCCAGACAACAAACCGGTTGCAAGCTGGCGCAGCCACGGACACTTGTTGTTCTCAAACTGGCTAAACTACTGCGTTTACCAACAAACGCCTTACGATCTGGATCATTTCAGCGAAGACAACTTTACCAAAGACGATTAAGTTCTTTCTTCCGATTCACAAACACATAAACCGTGTTCAGTATGTTGTTGATAAAACGACGAATTGGACGCGGTTTTTTTATGGTGTGTGGGTCGCATTCCATGATAGATTTACGACTTCAATGGGTTTGATTTCATATGATGGGTTGGTGTTCATAAGGAGCTTCACATGCCTGCCAAGCCATCATTTTCAAATCCGATTTCGTTGTCCCGCCCTCTTTCGTTATCAAGTGTGGTACTACTTGCCTCTCTTTCCTTGGCCGGTTGTGTCTCTGTCACTGAAGGACCGCCAAAGATTGAAAGTGATCCTATCGCGATGTCTGAATCTCGAATCGAATTAGGTTTGGGCTATATGGGACAAGGCAATATGGTGAGAGCGCGTGAAAACCTTGAGCTCGCGATTAAACACGCACCTAGCTACTACCGTGCTCGGCTTTCAATGGCGCATTACTACGAACAAGTGGGTGAAGTAGATGAAGCGAGAAGCACTTACCGCAAAGCACTCAGTCTTGATTCAAGAAATGGCAATGTATTGAACAACTACGGTACCTTCTTGTGTAAACAGGGCGAATACGAACAAGCCGATAATTACTTCAATCGCGCCATCGACCAACCCTACTACTACTTGGTGTCTGCAAGTTATGAAAACGCCGCGTTTTGCGCATTTAAGGCTGGCAATACCGACCAAGCGAAGTACTACTTCAGCAGAGCGATTGACCACGATCCAAACCGCGTAAAATCGATACTACAGTTATCAAAAATTGAAGTGAGTGACGCCGATTACAATGACGCTCGAATCCGTTTATTCAAATTCCACCAGCGTTATGGCTATCAAATTCCATCGCTTAAAATCTTGGTCGATCTCGAAAACAAAGCAGGTAACAAAGCTCTAGAGCAGAAATATCAGAGTAAGTTAGATGAGTTGCTTTCTGCTTAGATTATATGCAAAACACAAAAAAAACGGGCTTGTTGCGTTAACAACAAGCCCCTACGTAATTTCAACTTAATATCTTAACTAAGTGCAGCCGCTATTTTAGCGCGATCCACTCTTGTCTTTGCTCATCGTCCATAAAGGTCCATGCGATAAAGCGACTTACCTTCTGGCCTTGTGACATCTCGACGACTTTCACTTGTTTAGCTCTAAGCTTGCCAAGCTCTGAACGAACCATATCGACGTTATCTTTCTTAGAAATCAATGTCGTAAACCACAAAACTTGAGTAGCAAAAAGTTGACTCTCTCTTGCCATCTTCATAATGAAAGCGGCTTCACCACCTGGGCACCAAAGCTCGGCTTTTTGACCACCAAAGTTTAAGGTTGGTTTAGCTTGCTTAGTTGATTTATCTAACTTAACTGGCTTCTTGTTCGTTTCAGGCTTGAATGACTGACCGGCTTTCTTAGCACGGTTCGCCGCTAGATTATCCAGTTTACGTTGTGACCCCTTTTCAGCCTCTTCAAGAGAGCTGTGGAATGGAGGATTACAAATAGTGACATCGTAACGTTCATTATCCTTAATCACGCCCTTAAAGATAGATTCAGAGTCAGCTTGTAGGCGAGCGCGGATCTTACCTTTTAGATTAGGGTTGCTTTCCGCTATGAAGTTCGCTGTTTTGATGGAGACTGAATCAACATCTGTCCCTGTACAACGCCACTTATACTCTGTCGCACCAATGATTGGGTAGATACAGTTTGCACCGACACCAATATCTAATGCTTTCACAGACGCGTGGTTATAGGGTTCACCTTGGCCATCGCTATTAAGGATGTCGGCCACTCTGTGAATGTAGTCTGCACGACCAGGAATTGGCGGGCACAAGTAACCAGCAGGAATATCCCAATGTTTAACGCCATAGTGATGCGCCAACAAAGCTTTGTTGAGTAGCTTAACGGCCAATGGATCAGAGAAATTAATGGTGTCTTCGCCAACCGGATTCTTGATCAGATGCTCTTTTAGCTCAGGCAAGGCTGCAACTAGTAACTCGAAGTTATAGCGGCCAGTGTGCTGGTTTCTTGGGTGTAATCCACCTTGAGGTTTTTCAGCCGAGCGTCTTTTCTGAGCTGCGTTCTTGTTAAAAGCCGTTTTATTGAAAGAACCCTTATTCGATGATCCTTTATTTGCACCCTGCTTCCCTTTACTGTCTTTTGCAAAAGGTCGCTTTGCTTTGTTATTGCCCGCGCCTTTAGGTGCGCTATTCTTGCGGCTTTTATCAGATGTGTTCTTTGTAGAAATACGCTTGTCGCTGCTTGGCTTAGCTGTACTTGGCTTAACATCAGCTTGGTTGTCTTTTGTTTTTGCTGATGAAGTGCTGTTTTTCGACAGGCTTAGCGTCGTTCTATTTTGTGATTGGCTCATTGGGCTACTTCTTTAAATCTAAATACATCATGAATAAACGGGCATCCAACTCAAGTTGATGATATTCCGGTTCCATGTGACAGCATAGTTGGTAAAAGGCTTTGTCGTGCTCTTTCTCTTTGATATGCGCCAGTTCGTGTACCACCAGCATTCTTAGCAAAGGTTCTGGTGCATTTTTAAAAACACTGGCGATACGAATTTCATTCTTTGATTTGATCTTTCCACCGTGATTCTTAGCAACGTAAGAATGCAGACCTAACGCATTATTGATTAGGTGTATCTTGCCGTCGTAAATCACTTTGCTGATCGGTGGTGTTTTTTTCATGTAGCGATTTTTTATCTCAATCGCATAGTCAAACAGGGCTTTCTCGCTTTTTATTTCATGATTCTTTGGGTAGCGAGCTTCAAACCAAGGCACCAATTTACCCGACTCTACAAGTTGAGTAACAGGATCAAGAATTTGCTTAGGATAGCCTTGAATATAGCGTAAAGAAGGATGCATGCTGAAAGACCGTACAAGTTACACCACGACAATACGTTGTGGTCTTGAAAATTGAGCCGCATAGTGTAACTGATCACACTTTTCTAATCACCTAGGATTCGTTACACTTTAGCGAGATTCACCAAGAGAATGAAAAAATGAAACGTGTTGTATTGTACGTCGCAGACAAATGCCCGCACTGTAAAGATGCCCAAAGGTATTTAGACTCTAAGAAAATTGTTTACCGCCTGACGAATGCAAAGATGCAGCGTGGTCGTAAAGAATTACAAGCGATGGGTGCTCGTTCTATCCCCGTGCTTAAGATCGGCGATCAAGTGATGGTCGGCTGGAATCAGAAGAACTTCGATAAGATGTATAACTCAAAGAACACCTAACGTGCTCTGAGCCAGTCATACTTCTATACAACAAAGCCCGAATATCCAATCTAGGATGTTCGGGCTTTGTTTATTTAAATCTTACTAAATCACACATACCGCTTAACGAAATCAATAAAGGTTCTGTCAGCTTTCGACAAATACCCTTCCTTTCTCCAGGCCAACGATAGATTCAGTTTTACAGGGTCTTTAAATGGCACGCCTATCACGTCTTTCTCATATTCCGTCACTAAGCTCAACAGCGCGGTGATCGCAAACTCTTGTTTAACGATAGAAAGAATCATCGGGAGCAAGTTGGTTTCAAACGCAATGGTCATATCAAGATCGTACTTCTTACAGGTCGCATCAATAAAATCGCGGTGGAAATAGCCCGATTTAAACATGATCAGCTCTTGAGCAAAGAATTCTTCAAAGGTCATCGAAGGCTGTTGTGCTAGCGGATGCTCCTTACCGACAACGGCGACCATCTCAGAACTTAACAGATGATCCGTTTCCAAATCATCTGGAACGTTCTCATGATTAATTACGCCAATATCGAGTTCGCCGTTTAACAGCATTTCACGAATCGATGCGGTGCCAGCATCAATCAAGGTCAACTTTAGGTT
Source organism: Vibrio sp. AIC-3 (assembly GCF_013114515.1). Lineage (NCBI taxonomy): Bacteria > Pseudomonadati > Pseudomonadota > Gammaproteobacteria > Vibrionales > Vibrionaceae > Vibrio > Vibrio sp. AIC-3. The sequence continues at coordinate 10,766 of NZ_VTXG01000040.1, forward strand.
TGGGTATTGGCTTTTAAATGCCATCACTACTTGGGGGAAAAAGTAACTGCCCATCATACTTGGAGCGCCTAATCGAACCTCGCCTTTTTCTAGCCCCTTTAGTTCATTCATCGCGAGCTGAGCATCATCAAACTGCTGGGCGATTCGCTTTGCATGCTCAAACAGTACTTTGCCCTCCTCCGTTAAAGTGACGGATTTATCGCCTCGACGAAATAGAATCAACTCTAGTGTCTGTTCTAGTTTTTTAATGGAGATACTCAATGCAGGCTGTGCGATATGCAGCGCTTTGGCCGCCTGGGTGAAGTTACCAAACTGAGCAACAGCCAGAAAATGTCGAAGTGGTTTTGATTCAAGCATGGCGATATATTTAATATATAGAGGTAATATTTTTAATATATTTCTTTAATCACACCTGTACTGATAACTTGTTCACAAATAGCTTACTAACTCGCGCAGGCACAACGTAAATGTTTGATAAAGGCAGTCCTCAATACAAACGTATCACTCAATCATTGGCGATTGGTTCATTTATCATTTTCTGTAACCTTTACCTCTTTCAGCCTATCTTGCCGCACATGGCGGAGCACTTCCAAGTATCTGAAACTCAGATCAACTGGTTATTTGCTGCTACAACACTCGGCCTTTCGATTAGCTTGGTACCTTGGGCAATTGCCTCTGAAACCTTTGGTCGTAAACCCATTATTCTGTTCAGTCTGTTCGCTATCCCATTAATAGGGTTAAGCATGGTGTTCACGACTACCTTGTTGCAACTCGTTATTGCCCGCGCATTTATGGGCATCGCTGTGGCGGCGTTTGCTGGTGTGGCGGTTGCCTATATGGTTGAGGAGTTAACACCCAAAGCCTTTGCTGTCGCGATTGGAGGTTATATTGCGGCCAACTCATTGGGTGGAATCTTCGGACGTGTATTAGGCGGCTTAATTACAGACTATTTCGATTGGCATGCAACTGTACTGTTTTTCGTTGTCGGTTCATTGCTTGGTGCACTCTTTATTGCCTATCGCCTACCTGACCAACAGAACTTCAAACCTCAAAAAGGGCTGTTCTTTCATCACAACCGCTCCGTTGTAATGCACTTAAGAAACCGCACACTGTGGCTTGCCATGTTGATTGGTGGTGCTAACTTCGCGCTGTTTGTTAACCTGTACTCTGTAATGGGCTTTAGGCTAGTATCCGAACCTCACTCGGTACCCGTTGGTTTAGCTTCACTGATATTCCTATGTTACTTGGCCGGTACGGTCAGCTCTAAGCTATCAAACAAATGGACACTTCGCTTTGATCCGTTAAACGGAATTTTGATGGGCGTGTGCATTAGCTTAATTGGAATGCTGGTTTCTGCGGTCGATAAAGTCCCGTTCATGTTAGCTGGCTTGTTATTGATTAGTGGCGGTGCGTTCTTTGCCCACACTCTTGCCTACTCTTGGGTGAGTCAAAAAGCACCGAGCGCGAAGGCGACAGCGACCGCGCTCTATCTGGTTCACTATTATATTGGCGGTAGTTTAGGTGGATTCTTGCTTTTATATTGCTGGCAACTGTTCGGTTGGAATGGCGTGATTGCAGGTGGTTCAATCTTCTATGTTGCGATATTTGCTTGGGTCTACCAATTAAAACAACTTCAAGTATCGACCTCTAAACTCGCACAAGCATAAGTACGACTGAGGTTGTAACTCAATTATTGCTTTTGATTGACGTTCGTTCTGATATCCTACGCAAAATTTCATTTCGGAACCTGTTATGTCGAACACTCAAAGCACAGATCTTCAAACCATCCACGACCAAGTAAAACAGTGGTTAGACGATGTCGTTATTGGCCTAAACCTGTGTCCATTCGCAGCCAAGCCACAACGTAATAAACAGATTAAGATCTTTGTGAGTGAAGCAAATACGGAAGAAGTGTTGTTGCAAGACATCATGACGCATTTCGTAGAGTTAGATAACACGCCAGTCGCGGAATTAGAGACGACTTTGGTTGTTGTACCTAACATGCTGCAAGATTTCTTCGACTACAACATGTTCATTGATTGGATTGAAGCGTTGATCAAGCAAGAAGATTGGGAAGGCGTTTACCAAGTGGCAACCTTCCACCCAGACTATTGCTTTGGTGGTGCGGATCCAGAAGACGATGAAAATCTGACTAATCGCTCTCCGTATCCGGTTTACCATTTGATTCGTGAAGCGAGTATGGAAAAAGTGTTGAAGCACTACCCTAACCCTGAAGCGATTCCTGATACCAACATCGCGAGAGTTGAATCTTTAACACCAGCGGAACGTCGTCAACTGTTCCCTTACCTGTTCAGTTAATCGCTTAACAAGATGGCTCATATTCCTGAGCGTTCTTGATGATATGGACGAGAAATGAACTGATCTCGTCCATTTTGTTTCGCAATGTACAGACACTCATCGGCAACTTTGATGAGCTTATCTAACGCCGACATCCTTTCCCCTTTGGTATCCCCTGTACTCAACTCAAAATGACACGCACCAATTGATATATTGACAGGCTTTCGATCCAGTGTGATTTTCTTCATCTCTTGCAAAAGAGTCATGAACTTATCTTCAACATAATTTGGTGTTTTATTTGGATACCAAAGAATGAACTCTTCACCACCAAAACGCGCCACAAACTCACCCTTTTGAGTGTTATTGTTCAGCACGCTCGCCACTTTCTTTAATACAACATCGCCCATTTGGTGACCGTAAATGTCGTTAACCTGTTTAAAGAAGTCGATGTCGACAACCGCCAAGGTTCCCTTTCCTAAAGAGCCTTTTAACTGCTCGACTTCCGCATTCAACGTTTTAAACAAGCAACGTCTATTTGGCAAGTGTGTCAGAGGATCATACAGAGCTTGATACTCCAATTTCTCATTCAACTCTTTGAGTTTTCGTTCTTGCTGCCTTCTAACCAGCTCCACTTCGATCCATGATGCCATTAGTCTCATCACGTCGACATCGAACTCTTTGAACTCACGATGATAGGGTGCTGGGCTTGAAAAGTTTAAGGTGCCATAAAGCTCATCATTAACGAAAATGGGAACCCCAATATAAGACTCCAAGCCAAAAGACTGGTAAGCAGGATGCTTCGCATACTTATCGTGTTTGCCACAATGCTCAATACAGATAGGACCAATCGATTTACAGGTAATTTCGCAATAGGTTGAACGATAATCAAAAGTGTCACCGCTATTGAGTTCTACCCCTTCAGGCGTAACACAATGTTCAACAACATAAGTATTGCCATCGACTTTCGATAAGATACCAATATCAAGGTTGAAGCGTTCAAGCCCCATAATAAGCAGCTGAGCGATCTGAATATCGAAGCCCTTTCGATAATCATTGGTGATTTGATACAAGCGGCGTATAACAATTTCGCTTTCACTGGCTTGGTTCATAAATGGGATTCCACTACTGCTGACATTAATGGCAACATTAATATTTCGTATATTAAGAAGAGTAAAGTGTAAAAAAACATAATAATCAATTAGTTTGTATGCAAAATACCTCATTGGTCCAATGAATAAAAGTCGCGTTCTTCCACTTTGCGTTAGCACCCCATTACTACCTTTGTTAAAATGGTCCATTAACGAAACAAAATGGATAGGAATATGAACCTTTCTCAACTAAACCAAGAAATCTACGATCACCTTTACCGCGACATTGAAGAGTTCCGCAGTACTTTTGATCTGCCTGTTGCTGCTCCTGAAACAATGGACGAAAAAGGCGATACGCTACATACCTCTCTAGCGATCGAAGAACTGACAGAACTTGCAGAAGCTGACTCAAAAATCGAACAAGCGGACGCTATTGTAGACAGCGTTTATGTTTTGATGGGACGTTTGGTTCACCTTGGCCAATCCAAAGTAGAAGACAACCTAGCGATCAGCTACTTAATCGACTTACTGTTGAACGTTGCCAAAAACCGTTCAATTGACTTCTTACCTTGCTGGGACGAAGTACACTCAAGCAACATGAGCAAAGTATGCCGTAATGAAACAGAATACGCAGAAACAGAAGCATTCTATGCTGAGCAGAACATTAAGCTAATGGCGGTTCAAAAAGGTGAATACATCATTGCTAAATGCGCTGAAGATTTTGTATCGGAAGGTAAAACAGTTCGCCAAGGTAAAGTACTAAAATCTGTACACTACCGTCCAGCCAACCTTGAGCCTCTTACAGCTTAAGTAGAGTTAAAACTGAAGCGCTTCAAAGCATCAGTTGACTGAAATAGAAAACGCCACGTTATTGTAACGTGGCGTTTTATTATCTATTGAAGAACTCTAGCTGTTTTAATTGTAGCCTTGGTTAGAAGCCGAGCGCTATACTAGTCGAGCCATATGATAAGCCGCCACATATTCGCCATTTCTGAAAGCGAATCCTGCGGACTCTCCTTCAATCACGAAACCAAACTTCTTATACAGACTGATCGCTCTTTCGTTATCGGTATACACCGTTAACTCCATTCGCTTGATGTTAATCCAGTTATCACACAAGTCGATTGCTGTTGCGAGCAGTTGGCTACCGACACCTTTGCCTAACACATCGTCTTTAACACCCATACCAAATGAAGCCACATGTCGTCTTCTTGGGTTCACACACACTTCCATTCCCAAGTTGCCAACAATCTCATCGTCGATCATCGCGACATACGAGTACACGTTGTCAGGTATATTAGAGATTCGTTTTTGCCAGCTTTCCAGAGATGGATTTGGGAGTTGCAGCGTACCGGTATAAGCATTAGTGCATTCGTAAACTTCTTTTATTCCCTTTGCATCTGACGGTTCAGACCGTCTCACTATAATACTCATCGCAACTCCTAATATTTCTTCGCTAAATATGAAACACATCCTCAATGTGCACCTAGACACACTAACAAATAGTAAATATTTAACAATAGGTTGGATGGACTTATTTTATTGGGCTTAGTTGATACTGAGTAAACGCCCTCTCTCAATATCTTGTTCAAGTACCTCTGGCGTTAAATCGCCATGTCCATGGTGGTCATGATTATGGTGATGTTCATGATCGTGTCCGTGGGAATGACCTTTGTGTTCATTTGCTCTTTGAGCTAACTTGTCTGAGTCCAAATAGGTATCAGTCAAATCAGCACAATAATCTTCAGTCCATAAACGTCGAGCCTCATCATCACTCATGATTTGCTCGGCTTTAGGGCCCAACTTATCCATGTAGTACATCCCCAGCTCCTCACCTTCTACATTGGCGTGGTTGATAAGGTTCATAAACGCAGGCTCTTGATTCTCATCTGATAGATGACCATTTTTGTAACACACGGTTAGGCCAATAATGTCGTCGCCAAGTTGCTCTAATTCAGGGTTAAAATGATTGTGACTGTGATTATGTTCGGCAGCGGCGACAAGCATTGGAGTAAGTAAAACACATGCGATAGCCAGTAGCTTAATGGTATTTTTCATAGGATAGACCTTCTGTATTTTCGAATACAAATTTGATTAGTTGGTTGACTTAGCTTCTTGTTATTTGAGCTAAGCTGAGGGGAACTTTAAGAGCATTTCAGCCTGAGTACCCCTCTGTCTCACTACAAATAATCAATATGATTGGATAACGAGGCTCGATATAACGAGCGTTCTGTAGACAAAAATCACTTATCAACTACGATTCTTGCTGGTGCGATGGTGTAAGTCATTGGCTTCACCTCCCATTCACCTTTTGCTTCCAATGCAACCGCTAGTGCTTGCGCCTCTTCACATACCTTCGCTGGTTTCCCATCAGCCCAAAATGAAGGACCCGAGGTGTATCCACACATAACTGAAAAAGCGTGTTGGCCATCCTTTATTGTGTATTCCGTCATAATGCCTCCACCTTCACCGTGCGTTATTTTTAGCGAGCCTTCATCGGCAACATGCATTGCATCGGAAGGTGCTCTACCACTTACGTTACTCAACAGCGCAGCGTTTGCGACTTCGACTCAAGTTTACATCGAACAAAACGTTGCCTCTAATGCTGCTGATAACGGTGTCTACACCACAGAAGCTGGCGCATTAATCGATACCTCAGAAAATGGACAAGTCTATATAGGTTTTGATGACCAGGGTTGGTTGGCAGCGGGTTACGGGCACGATTTTCACATCAGCGAATCTTTCACGTTCAACTTATACGGTGAACTTAGTAAATGGGACAACGGTGAAGAGTTATTAATCGAAGGTATTATCGATTATCAAGTGAACGACAACTTCAATGTATTCAGTGGATTGGGATATAACCAGTCAGGGCAAGTACTCGAGAATGTAAGCGACACCACGATCAACACCAATAAGTTCATCGCCGGTGCGGGGTACTCACTCGCAGGCTGGGATTTAGCTTATCAATACACTCACGAAAACAGTGATGGATCCAATGGCGGGTTTACCCACAACGATGACAACGTAATCTTTCATCAAGGCGACTACCGTACCAATGAGCACGAAGTCGTTCTCTCTAAAAGCATCGACGACTGGACACCCTACGTGAAATACACCTACTTCAATACCAACGAAGGTGACCTTTACTTGAACGGCCAATCGATGGGCCCGATCGACAACGACAATATCATTACGCTTGGTTTGTCTTACGACTTCTAAACATCTCAGATTCAATTCTCATAGGCAGATGGATTTGCCCACCTTTCGAGGGCACTACTATGAAAATGACTCCTCAACGCAACAAAGCCATTAATATCGCTGCAGCGATCAGTATCGTTTTGTTTTCTGCGATTCCCACCTACGTAAGTGCTGATCACTTAGACCCCCATTATCTAGAGCCGAGTTATCTAGAAACCAGCTATCTAGACTCCTCCTCCGTCGAATTTATGACACCAGATTTTGATCAGGGGTATCTTAACGATGAGATTAAAGAAAACCTTATTCTGAAATAATTCGTCAACACATTACAAAACGTTATATAGCTCTTGTTTTCTATATAACTCTCATCTTCTTATAGAGCCGTGCTGAGTGATTAAGACTCCGTTCTTGAATCACTTTTTCTAGGCTGATGACATTCAAAACCGCAAATGCAGACGCTAAAAAAGACACCACACTCGTCAAAAAGTGTGGTGTCTTGGTTATTATTGCAAGGCTAATTAACTAACAATAGTTAAGATTAGTTGGCTGGACGCCAAACGCCCCATTTGTCATTTTCGTAAGTCGCTTTAGGGTTAGTACCACCTTGAACCCACCATTGTGCTTTCCATGACTGGTTCGAGTAAGTCACGACTTCGCCACCAAGGTAAGTCGCTGATGAGTCCCACGTACCTGGATCTGGCGTAGGGTCTGGGTCAGGAGTCGGATCAGGATCCGGCGTTGGATCTGGGTCTGGTGTCACGCCACCGTCATCGGCAATTACTTCAAAAGTGAAGGTTTCAACACTGTCGCTTTCAATCGAGCTAGCCATAAACGATAAAGTTTCGTTTGCAGTGATGCCAGTGGTATCAACTACGATAGAAGCCGTGCCGTTATTTTGGATGCTTACTGAAGAACCTTGAGTTTGAGTCAATGTCGCGGCTTCGCTTGTTGCAATCACAACCTTATCGCCAGCATTGACTACATTGTCACTCTTCACTAGCTCGTAGATGTCACCTTTCAATGGTTCAACACCACCGTCGCCACCATCAATCAACGTTAACTGACCAGAAGCACGGCTATCTTTTGAGTTGAAGAAGTTACGTGAAGGATCGTTTTGGAAGTACATGTAGTGCTGCATTTCAGCATGCCAGTCACCAATGAAGATCGCGCCATCTTTAAACTCTTCGTGCCAGCCATTAATTTCTGAAGCTAACAAACGAGCCCAATCGTTAACGTTTGAAGCATCAATGACGATGTCGAAGCTTCGCGCTACTTCACCATACTTGTTGATGATGTCGTATTTAACCGTATCACCAATTTCTGGCGTGCCAAACTGGTCAGAAACAAACAGGTCACCACGCACTAGATCAGGCTCTGGACCCGGCTCTGGTGGAGGGGTTGTGCCACCCGCGATAGTGATGTCTGAACAGTTGTAGAAGCCTTCGCCCGCAGCATCATCACGTTGCCAACGAACGAATAGAATCGCATCGCCAGAACGGTCTGAAGGAATAGTGACATTAATGCGGTACTTGCCGCCATTAACCGGAACGTTACCCTCTTCTTGGATAAGATCTAAGTCTCCCCACGCTAGGCCTTTGCTTAGGTCCGCGTTTGGTTTCGTTAGGTAGAACTCCCAGAAAGAAGGGTTGTGTGGCGCTGTCGCATTGAATACATATTCAAACGTACCAGTATTTAGCTCGGTACGAGTCCAACCAGTATGAGGCGCACCCATGCCGCGTTTTTGCGAATCGTTGGCATAACATAACGTGCCGTCAGGAATCGCCGCTTTTACAGCATTGATATTATTGAAATCTTGGACATTTTTCGCGTACTCGTTACGTTGAACAAACGGGTATGAACCCGAAATGTCTTTTGCTTGAGCACACGCAGCATTAGGTGGTGTACCCGACCAAATCCCGCCTTGCTCGTAACACGTGTTCTGACGCGCGCTTGGAAACTCAGACCAACCATGAGCATTTGCCACTGACGGCACACTCGATAGCATAGCCATACCCACTGCTATTTTTAGAATATTATTATTTATTGTTGTCACTTTCCCACTCTCTATTATTTTACCCTAAACACAAAACCAATTGGTTACTAACCAACCAGCACTGTAATTCGAAGGTTTATAGTTTCTGACTTAAAGAACAACGAAAAATATATACGTCAATTTTATCAATAACAGCGGGTTTTATATTGATAGGAATCAGCATCACACAACTCAAACAAATGCGCTGTAGATAGATGATGTTGCTTCGAATTATGACATTTCAGTATTCTATGTTGATTAAGGGAACATTATTCGGAATGAATAAAAAAGCGGCTTTATGATTAAGCCGCTTTGGGGATATAAAGGCGTTAGGTAGTAAGAAGATATTTAATAACGGCTATGCATGCCCATGCGATGTGACATGTCATCGTCCATACGACCGCCCTTCCAACCGCCGCCACCCAATAGATTAAGTACATCTCGCGCTGTGTAGTCTTCTCCGCCAAAGAAGTCATTAGACACATCGTTACGCAGCAACTGAATAGTTGGAGCTAATTCAACAGAAAGATCTTGTGGATCCGCAAACAAGGCTAAAGCAATCTGTTGTTGGCGTTTACTCAACTCACGAGAACTTGTTTCAACCTGCCCAATAGAGAAGAAATCACGGCTTCCGTAGCTCTTCACCATCTTTGCAGACAATGACTTAATCACCTTTTTGATTCTTCTTCTTTGGATGTATCTAAACATATTTGCTTCCTTTACTAACTCGCCTTAAACCCAATGAGCAGCTTAACTAATTAGTCTTTTAACCAAACAAAAGATAGGTCTGATTGTCGACTGAGATACTTTTGACTTCGGTGTTGAACACGGACTCTAGCTGCTCAGGGGTAAGCACTTGATCAGCTGAGCCTGATGCTTGAAGTACACCTTTATCGAGCAACAACACTTGGTCTGCGTGTCTTAGTGTTCTGTTCAAATCATGGTTAGCCATGATCACGGCGATGCCCTTCTCAGCCACTCGTTCGATAAGCTTGTACAACAAGGCTTCTTGAGCAATATCCAACGGAGCTGCGGGTTCGTCGAGGATCAGCAGCTTCGCGTATGGGTTAAGTGTCGGCCAAATTTGCAGGCACATTCCCGCCAAACGTACGCGTTGCCATTCACCACCAGACAGTGTCTGAATTGAGCGATGAAGTTTGTCTGCAATGTCTAGCATCTGGCTGATTTCTTCCAAAGCTGCGTTGATTTCAGCATCAAGGCCGTGTGAGGAGCTTGGCAGTGACAATGCAAGATATTGGAACACTTCTAAGTTGAAGGCTGGCCTTGCGCTTTGGCACAAGTAAGCACGATGCAATGATAAATCTTGTAAAGACAGCTCCGACAAATCCTGCCCGTCGATCTTTATATCGCCTTTGTAACCATCACCAATTCCAGATATCGCTTCGAGCAAGGTACTTTTACCGCTGCCATTAGGGCCGATAACGTGAGTCACCTGCCCTTGCTTGAGCTCAAATGATAGTGGTAATAAACGAGCGCCGACGCTCAGGCTCTTAATTTGAATCATGATTTTTAATTAACATCCAAATGAAGATAGGCGCACCGATACTGGTGGTCATCACACCCAAAGGCAGCTCTGCGGAATCTAATAAGGTTCTTGCACAGATATCAGCAAACACCAACAACGCAGCGCCAGCAACGGCAGACAAAGGAAGAAGGTATTTGTTATCAGTACCAATCGCTAAACGCAATAAGTGTGGCACAACCAAGCCAACAAAGCTGATCACGCCACCTAAAGCTACCGCGCAGCCGACTAAAATAGACACAGCGAAAATTAGACGCCAACGTAATCTCGGAACGTTGACACCCAGTTGTGCGGCATGCGTTTCGCCAATCATTAACTTATCTAGCTTACTACCTTGCAGGCACAGCCAAATAATCACGGGGATCATCACCAACGTGAGCGAGTGTTGATACCAAGTGACGCCACCTAAGCTGCCCATCAGCCAATACATCAATAAGCGTAGACTTAAGTCATCACTAAAATAGAACGCCCATGTCACCATCGCGCCAGAAAGAATGCCTAACGCGACACCCACTAGCAGTAATTTAGCCGTGGTGAGTCGCATCGTTTTTACCATGCTCACCAGTATCACGGTGAAACAGAGCGAGCCTAAAACGGCGGCAATCATGAACAGTTCTGGTGTGGGATCAAACGGCAAGAAGAACAGCACGATAACCATCGCCAAACTTGCACCACCAGAAATGCCGAGCACACCGGGCTCTGCCAATACGTTACCCAATAAGACTTGTAAACTTGCGCCGGATACGGCTAACCCTGCCCCGATAGCAATAGCTGCTAATAATCGAGGTAAGCGTAAATCAATCAGTAGTTTTTGTTCTAACGTGGACAATGTGCCCAGAGGGGAAATGAAAAGATCGCCAACCATTAGGTAAATCGCACTCAGCGCGACAAGCAGTGCTGCCATCAGATAAATGGCTCTAGTCCATTTGCGCTGTTTTTGGTGAAGAAGTTGTTGGAAATCCATATCAAGCTACTTTGAAAATGTTCGCGTAACCTTACCTGTATCCCCAAATAAACACAAGGCTCACACCGTAATGTGAACCTTGATATTTCAACCAGTTGAGCGGTTGTTTTCGTCGTTTAAACCCGAGTCGATATTAATCGTACACAAGCTGACCATGGTCGAATCGCGTTTCAACTTCACACACCATTAAGGCTGCTCGTTGACCGATAGCAACATTACGATTAGGGAACACCACCGCTTCGTTTTCATTCTTAGCCATTAACGGTTTATCACCATCATGACCGAATACTTCACCGTGCTTGAACGCGGTAAAGTTCTCTACAGAATCTGAGAACATGAAATCGAAGTCATCATGTAAACGAACAATGGTTCTGCTCACGCGATAAGTGATGGTTCGCTTAGGTAAATGCTCTGGCTCAACTTCAGCAATCAAGTTACGCATCGCCAAGTCAAAAGCCGTTAGCTTATCAAGTTGGTTCTCACCAATTCTCGCGACCTGCCCTAGTTCCATTGTCAGTGCTTGCGCTTCGAAGTTTTCAGCACTGTACCAACTGAATGTACTGGTTGGCGCATTTGACAACAACACTGCTTCCACGTGCGCACTGTTAATGAAATCAAACAGCTCTTTACTGCGTACTTCGTGGCGAACTTTAGGGCTCACTGCAAACGAGTAATGCTTAGATAAACGGATTGCACAGTGCAAATCTAGATGCCAACGAGTGGCAGGTTCCGTTTCTTTGTAAAACTCAGTCACCAAGAACTTCAAGTTCTTCGCGATATCCACTTCTCGATTGCTCTCGTACTGCTTTTCATCAAACAGACGATTCATGTTCACATCAAGAAAACGAGTATGCGCGTTAGTGGCTTCTGGGTGAGCTATGATAAACAAGCATCTCGCGTTTACTACTTGGAAGCCTGTTTCAATATCCTCAATGAGCTTATCAATCAGCTCCATTGGTGAAGTTTCGTCGCCATGAACACCGGTTGAAAAAATGATGTTCTTGGTTTCAGAATTAAAATCCGCGGGAATCACTTCCAAGACACCGCGTTGATGAAGCTTAATTTGAACACCGTTACTCAGTACGGTCTGTCCTGCAAACACTTCTTGCTCAAGATCTAGGCTGTCAAAAAGAAATGATTGGCGAAAGAGGGTCTTCGTCATGCGCTACTCCTTAATTGCACGGCCGTATGTTAATAAATTGTACATAGAAATTGTGTTGCTAGGATCGCACTTATCAACAGAAACTCCGTTATCACTCACAAATACTACCCATATATTTTTATATTACCTGCTGACTTTACTAACCGACATCTGTTCCAAATAACTTTCTCTATTTAAAGAGACTTTTGGTTGTTTCGGCTTATCTCAGGTTATGCCAGCAAGATAAGAGCCACGTAAGCTAACACAGCTCTTACCTGCTATGAACAGATTGAGATCAATTAATCTTCCTGATCGAGCAATCTTTCAAATTCATCGATTTGAACTTTGACCATGTCGATGCTTTGTTGCCAAAAATCAGCTTGAGTCAGGTCCATTCCTAAGTGCTTTTGAACGACTTCTTCCGCCATCATGCTGCCCGTATCACGAAGCAACGAAACGTAATCGCCGTAGAATTGCTCACCTTTCGCATCGCGCTGAGCGTAAACACCTTTACTGAACAGGTAACCGAACAAGTATGGGTAGTTGTAGAAGCTTACTTGAGAGATGCTGAAATGCAGTTTGCTCGCCCAGAAGTAAGGGTCAGCTTCTGTCATTGCATCGCCATACCACTCTTTCCAAGTTGTTTCCATCAAGTCACACAGCTGCTGAGCCGTGAGCTCGCCTTTTTCACGCTGCTCGTAGAAGGCTTTCTCAAACTCAAAACGAACGGGAATGTTCACCATTAATGCCAAAGAAGAAGAAAGCTCTTCCCACAGCATTTCAAGTTTCTCATTGCGTGTTTGTGCTTGCTTCAATAGGTGGTCACGAACGATATTTTCAGCAAAGATCGAAGCGGTTTCTGCTAGCGTCATTGGGTAGCGTGTTTGACACAACGGCATGTCTTTCATCACCCAGTTGTGGAACGCGTGGCCTAACTCGTGTGCCAATGTCATTAAATCTGAGCGGCTACCGCTCCATGTCATGAACACAAGCGGAGTGCGTGTAGCAGCAAACTTGGTGCAGTAAGCGCCTAAACGTTTGTTGGCTGCTGGTGCGGCATCAATCCAACCATTATCAACCATCAAAGCGACAAAATCAGCCATCTCTGGATTTACTTCAGCGAACGCAGTTTTGATCACGTCGATCGCCTCATCAAATGGGTAAACCTTAGATTCAGCGTCACCCAGCGGCGGCATCGCAGCTAAGTGATTCCAAGGCTTCATTTCATCTAGCCCGTGAACTCTTGCCATTAACAAACCTGCTTTCTGACCAACAGCTCGATTAGCTTTCGCTACCGACATCATGGTGTCTAGCGTTTCTGGCACAATGCGGCTGCCGTGTAGGCTTGGATCTAGGAAATGCACATCGCTAATCTTCGAACGCTTTTTGTTTTCAGTCAGTCGCCAACCCGCCAATGCATTTAGAATCGAAGCAAAAGACTCTTGGTGCGTTTTCATCGCACCTTGAACCGCGCGCCATGCTGGTTCTTGTTTGTCGAATTCGCTGCCGTACAACAGGCTCGCGGCTTGTGAAAAGCCTAGGGCTTCCTCTTCACCGTCCAGCTTTAGCGACAGTTTTAAAGATCCGGTTAGGTTATCGTATAAACGACCCCATCCGTCACGACCATCAACCTTCATCGCTGCCAATAACTGCTCTTCAGCAACACTGAGTCGGCTGCTTGATAACTTACGAGAGCTTTCAATCGCAAAGCGCTGCCCTGCTACGTCCGCACTATCATGCTCTAATACTGCATCAATAAATTCTGGTTCTGCGTGAATTAGCGTATCTTCGTAAGGGCTGAACGCTTGAGACATTTCAGAGTTCAGCTTCGCTACACGACCAAGCAATACTTTCGCTTCTGTGTGTGTCGCGTCGACCGATGCGTGGCAATTAGCGAAGGTGTTGATTGTACTCAGTAATGTGCCTGCCGCTTCTGAAGTCTGAATCGCGTTTTGCATCGCTAGAATGATATGACGCTTTTCAACGTGTAGGTTCAACAGCTCAATGCACTGCTGAATGAGTTCAATGTCCTGTTCGATTTTTGCATCATTAAGATCGCTATAAGCAATGCTTAGATCCCAACTTGGTGTTGTCATGACTAAATTCCTTTCACGTAGGTAGTAATACCAATCAGGTATAGCGGCTGTGAACGCCGCTTTATACTTCTATTTATATTTCTGTTTCTATTTACAGATCTAAAAGATTGTTAATTCTTAAACTGTGTTTTTTGAACACTCAGAGAACAGGTATCCCTATCGATTTAACGCTGATAAAGCTCTGCGCAAACTGAGTGATTTGAATATGCGTTATCGATGCGTTTTCTATCGATAACTTCGAGTACAAACTCGGGTTTTTCCAATCAATATTAAGGCAGTGCGCTAGCAGTATGCGAATCACACCACCATGAGTAACCAACAATATGTTGTCACTTGAATCATTCAAAAGTTGCGACCAAGCTTGAGTTACTCTGTCGTGGAAGCTCTGTAAACTTTCTGCGCCAGTTAATTGATGATTAGCAGGGTCTTTCCAAAAGGTTTCTAACATTCCCCACTTGTCTTCAAGTTCATCAAATGGGACACCATCTACTTCACCGAAGTTCATTTCCTGAAAACCCGATGCAACTGATAAAGGCACAGACATACGCTCTGCAAACAAGCTCGCGAGATCACCACATCGTCTTAGTGGAGAGCTAACCACGCTATCAAAGGTAATGTCTTGTGTAGTTAGTGCCTCACATATCTGTTCTTGAAGATCAGAGTTGACCAGCACATCAGATAAACCATTGAGCGCAGCTTTTCCTTCGACTTTGCCATGTCTTAACAAATAGATGTTTTTGGTTGTTCCATTGACCATGTGTGCGACCTAGCCTTGAATATCAAGCAAGTGATTAGATGGTTTTAAGTGCAGCGGCAATCCGGCAGCAACCAGCGTGACGCGCTCAACGACGCGAGCTAGCGCTTGGTTCATTCGTCCTGCATTGTCCACAAACAAGCGAGACACTTTACCCAGCGGCACCACACCTAAACCGACTTCGTTAGAGACCATGATAATTTGCGCCGGACTTTGCTCGACGCTTTTGACCAATACTTCAACCACGGCTTCAACCTGTTCATTAGTTGCGTCATCACCCAGTTCAAAGATGATGTTGTTCAACCACAAGGTTAGGCAATCAATCAATACCACATCTTCTTTCTCAAAAGACTGCAGTTTTTCGGCTAATTCGACGGGTACTTCATGCTCAATCCACTGCTCGCCACGACGTTGTTGATGGTGCGCGATTCGTTCTCGCATTTCATCATCAAGATATGTCGCTGTCGCAATATAATTGAGGCGTCCATTTGAACATGCTTCAAGCGCACATAATGCTTGTTGCTCTGCAAAACTAGACTTACCAGAACGAGCCCCGCCCAATACCAAATGGCTGTTTCGCTGACTTGCTTGATTAATTTGATTAGCTTGAATAGTTTCATTCGTGTTGGTCATAGGAAGCCGTTATAGAAAGCCATTGTAAAATGCAGTAATGAATACAAGGTAAGTCAGCAACTCCATTAACTGTTGAGCCGCACCCAAGCAGTCCCCAGTAAAGCCGCCAATTCGAGCCGTTAACCACGTTTTAAAACCTGTTCTGAACAGATAGGCGACGACAGATAAAACCAAAGCGAATTCAAGACCAAACCACAGGCTAGGCAGCACGCCTACCAGCAACAAGAAGACAAGTTCGCCTTTGGTTTGCTTGTTGGCCAATGGTTTACTTTTACTGGTATCTAAATCACTGACATAAGGCATGTCGTAAATTAGCGATGCAGCAATCGCGCGGCTAAAGGTATAACTGGTCACGATTACCATAAACAGTCCCGTCATGCTTATGAGTTCATTCAACAGCACCCACTTGCCAAGCAGAGCCATAATCAGAGCAGACGCACCATAAGTACCGATTCGACTGTCTTTCATGATGGTCAAACGGCGTTCTAGGGTCATGCCGCCACCAATGCCATCGGCCATATCAGTCAAACCATCTTCATGGAATGCGCCAGTGAGCATCAGGCTAAAACTCATCATCAAAAAGATCGCTACTGCACTCGGCAGTACCACATCAAGTAGCAAGAACACACCGCCACACAGAACACCAAGCAACAAACCAACCGTTGAAAAGTAGCGACCAGAACGGTTCATTCGCTCTGTAGAATAGGGCGTGTTTTTCGGCATTGGCAAGCGAGAAAAGAAACCCATCGCCAGCGCAAAAAGCTCCCACTGATAAGTAACTCGATCTTTCAACGATCTTTCTGGTGCATCACTCATTAAACCGTGACTCCAGCACTTTCGAAGCTCGCCATGTTGTTATAGAACTCGGCTGCCGCACGAATGATTGGCATAGCTAGCGCAGCACCTGTGCCCTCGCCTAATCTCAATCCAAGATCGAGCAGTGGCTCAGCGTCGAGCAGCTCTAACAGAATTTTGTGTCCTGACTCTTCAGAGCGATGGGCGAAGATCATATAGTCTCGGCAACTCGGTTCAATTAAAGTCGCGACATACGCCGCAACCGACACGATAAAGCCATCGACTAATACTGGGGTTTTGTTTTGGTAAGCGCCAAGGAAAGCACCGACCATTTGAACGATTTCATAGCCACCGACTTGTGCGAGTACCTCTTTAATATCTTTAACTTCATTCGCATCTAAACCTTTGCAACGCGCGACACCTTGCTCAACCACAGCCACTTTACGTGCAAGCTGTTCATTGTTGATGCCAGTGCCTAGGCCAACACACTCCGCTGCAGCACGATTCGCTAATGCACTTAAGATCGCTGATGCGCTGCTGGTATTTCCGATACCCATTTCACCAAACATGATGATATTGGTGCCATTCGAAATGGTTTTAGATACAAGATCTGTACCCAGTTCAATCCCACGTTCAACCGTTTCTAAACTCATTGCCGCTTCATTGGCAAAGTTATTGGTTCGCGTACCCAAACGCTGAGAGATCAACATGTCACTGTCTGATTCCACAGGCAACAATATCCCCGTGTCGACTACCGTGATATCGATATTATTCACCGCACAGAAGCAATTGATCGCCGCGCCATCGCTTAAGAAGTTCAACACCATCTGTTGTGTTACCGCGCTTGGAGCAATACTCACGCCTTCGTCAGCAATGCCATGGTCGCCAGCAAAAATGATGATACTTGGCTTATTCAATTCGATGTGTTCAACCGCAGCTTCTTTGCCTTGGCTCTGAATCAAAGCCAGTTGATGTGCGACTTTTTCTAGTAAGCCAAGTGCGCCAAGTGGCTTGGTTTTTTGGTCAATTCGGTGTTGGATGTACTGCGAGTATTGGGTATCTAACATAGTTTTTAAAAACGCTTATTCTGGGTACGTTGATATAGGGCTGCTACTTAGGTATTGCTACTTAGGGCGTGCGACAGAAAACACATTGGAAAGCGTGGCGTATTCACCGCCACCCAATCGAGATAAAGGATCAAGTGCTAACGCGTCGATCTTAAGACGCTCACTGTCTTTGTCGATCACGTCTTCGGAAATGTACACGGTTTCGACTTGAGCAAAGATAAGGCTTTGTGGCACTTCTCCAACCTCTTTTACTTCGTACAAGGTGCATCCAAAAGCGACCGCGCACTCTTTCAATCTCGGTAAAGAGAAGCCTTCAAATTCAACCAGATCAATGTTATTCGCGGTGACTTCCGAATCACCATGTTCAAGGGTAGCTGCTGTCGCCGTCATGGTTTCGGCAGAACTTGAAGAAGCAATGTGAATCACTAGCTTACCCGTTTCTAGGGCATTACGAGTGGTATCTTTGATTTCGCCGGACGGCTTCTTCCCAACCGATAACATCAGTAACGGCGGATTACTAGAAACAGGCGTGAAATAAGAGAAAGGCGCGAGGTTGTACTCTTGGTCAGAAGATTCCGTCAATGCCCACGCAATCGGGCGAGGAACAACGGTTTGTGTCATCAGGTGATAAATCTGAGTGGGAGCAAGAGTATCAAGCTTGAGGTTCATAGCACGTCCTTGGTCTATGTGAATTACGACTCAGTTTACGTGTTAAGCAAGGCTGTATCTATGGCTATGTGGCAGAAACCGCAGAGAGTGTTCTTAATTTAAACAGATCACACTGGTTTTTTCTCAGATTGACAGTCAAATTGACGAACCCTAAAACACAAATAATACTGATAATAGATTTATCAATAACTTACATTTTGGCATCGTTTATGCCTTATCTAAATTACTTATTAATCTCTCCATTGATAAGTACCCATACAGTGAATGCCCACAACACTGACGCTACACGAAGAAAGACAATCGATTGAAAGACAAAACAGAACAACGATTTAGGAGGTGTAATGATTCCAAATTCAAGTAAAAGAAAACCAAATAAATCAAGTAAGAAAGCTAGCAAAAAGGTAAGGAAAATCCCACTGTCCTTTACCTAGTAAGAAGCAAGAAAAGTAACAAAGCCCGTCGCCCAGCGGGCTTTGTTATGTTTAACGCCTAACTTAAGTTTCAAACCGCATTTATCTTTCCCACCGCCATTATGTTTCATATCGTACTTATGCTTCAGACCGTACTTATGCGTCGAGCCAAACTAAATCATCTCTTTTTCCATAAACAGGCGACTCCCCACATACTACTGACCACTCGTTTAACAAACTTTTATTCGCTTAAAATTCAAACACTGTTTATATTAAACAAGCACTTGTGGAGTGAAGAAGGGATTAAAATGAGCATTTCTGGAGACAAAACATCGGTCGTGGTGGCTGGTGCAACCGGGTTAATTGGTCATCATGTGATGAAGTTGCTCATCGATGAACCCGCCGTTGATCATATCTATGCCCTATCTCGCCGAGCGTTAGATTCACAGTTTGATTCCAACAAGCTCCACACACTCATTCACAGCGACCTGCAAGTTACCAGTTGGGATGACACGAATGCGACGCCTAATCTTGGCGTTATCTGCTTAGGTACGACTAAGAAAAAGGCAGGATCAAAAGAAGCGCTTCGCAAAATCGATGTGGAACTGGTTAGCCAAGTCGCACAGTCGATGAAGTTTCTTGGGGTTCAACGCGTAGCGGTCGTTTCTAGCTATGGCGCTTCACCAGATTCCTATTCGCACTACCTTCGCTGTAAAGGACAAATGGAACAAAATTTAAAACGTATTGGCTTCAAGCAGCTTTTCATCGCACGCCCTGGGCCTCTGGTGGGTGAGCGTGATGAACCTAGAGCTGATGAAAAACTCCTGCAAAGTGTCTTTCCTCTGCTGTCTCCATTTATGCTTGGTAAGTTCAAAAACCTACGCCCTATTCAGTCGGAAGACGTAGCCAAAGCAATGTTGTTCCGGTTATTCGAAAATAATTTCCAAAATATCGAAATTTACTCGTCAAGTGACATGCTCAATTTATTGGCAAAATATCGCTAAAAAGCTCACCTATTCATCACAATGTTGAATATCCACCCATCCTATTGAGTGGATATTACTAATCGTTCTAATAAATTACTTTTCCTTATTTTACGTTTTGTTACAGGTCGCTACTGTAGCTAACAGTATTTGCGCCCATATATCTAAGCGCCCTATCGATTTAAAGAGATTCATAAGGAAAACAAATGTCATTTTCAGCTATCGCTGCCTTAGCGGTATTCACTGGTATCCTCTTTTTTCTCTACGGACAGCAGAAAAAAGAAAACACACTTTCTCGCCTCGTTTTACTCGGTTTAGTTTTTGGTAGCGCATTCGGCCTAGGCTTACAGCTGCTATTTGGCGAAGGCAATCCAGCCATCAAAGAAACGTTGGATTGGGTAAATGTTGTTGGCAGTGGCTATGTTGGCCTACTAAAAATGGTGATCATGCCATTAGTCTTGGTTTCAATGATTGCAGCCGTGGTGAAGCTTGAGAAAGGCGGTTCACTGGGCAAGATTTCTGGTATCACTATTTCAGTATTACTCGCAACAACAGCGATCTCTGCAATCGTAGGTATTGCAGTGGCTCAGGCATTCGGTCTTTCGGCAGAAGGCTTAACCGAAGGTGCTCGTGAAACGGCTCGTATTGCAACACTAGAAAGCCGCATGGGAAGTGTGTCTGACTTAACAATTCCACAAATGCTGGTTAGCTTCATTCCAACTAACCCGTTTGCTGATCTAACCGGTGCACGCTCTACGTCTATCATCGCGGTGGTTATCTTCGGCGTTCTAACAGGTATTGCTGCTCGTAAAGTAATGGCTGAGAAAGAAGAGCTAGAATCACCGATCCGTACTTTCGTTGACGCTGCGCAATCTATCGTTATGCGCTTAGTTAAGATGATCATGGCACTCACGCCATACGGCATTGCTGCCTTAATGGCGAAAGTAGTCGCAACATCGAGTGCTTCAGACATCCTAAGCCTACTCGGTTTCATCGTTGCTTCTTACGTAGCTATTATCCTGATGTTCGTTGTTCACGGTGTGTTGGTTTCTTTTGTTGGTGTAAACCCAAAAGAGTACTTCCAAAAAATCTGGCCGGTCCTAACGTTCGCTTTCACTTCGCGTAGTTCTGCTGCAACGATTCCACTGAACGTTGAAGCTCAAATTACTAAGCTAAATGTGCCACCAGCGATTGCTAACCTGTCTGCAACTTTCGGTGCGACGATTGGTCAGAATGGTTGTGCGGGTATCTACCCTGCAATGCTCGCAGTCATGGTCGCGCCTACGGTTGGTATCGACCCAATGGACATCAACTTCATTCTGTCTCTAATTGCTATTATCACAGTGAGCTCATTCGGTATTGCTGGCGTAGGTGGCGGTGCAACGTTCGCGGCGCTTATCGTGCTGCCAGCTATGGGGCTTCCAGTAACGATTGCAGCACTGCTTATCTCTATCGAACCCCTTATCGATATGGCACGTACAGCGCTTAACGTATCAGGTGCAATGACAGCCGGTACGATCACAAGCCGCCTAATGGGTAAGAAAGACAAGCAACAAGATCTGGAACAAGCGAACGCTTAATGGATTCGATTGATTCAAGAACTTGAGTCTCTTTAAATAAAAAACCGATGCACATGCATCGGTTTTTTATTATCTGTTGTTTCTAGCTTCAGTTACTTCACAAGCAACAGCGCTTAGAGCACTCGTTGGATAACTTTTTCGGCGAGCGCTTCATCGTCATCTTCACTCAATCCGCTGATGCCAATTGCGCCAATCACCTGCCCCTTTATCTCAATGGGAACACCGCCTTTAAAGCCAGTGATCTTTGAGTCGGTCCAGTAACTTAAGTCTTTACCAGTTTCTCTCGCCCAAGCGCCTAAGTTACCGCTTGGCTGCCTGTCTCTTGCAGACGTATAAGCTTTGTTCTGTGCTAACAACCCGGCTTGTAAGCTCACATTATCCATGCGAATAAACGCCAATAACTCTCCGTGCGTATCACACACGCTCACCGCAATTGCTTGTTGATTATGCTCGGCAATATCTAGAGCGTTAGACACCAATTGTTGTGCGATCTTTTGATTCAACATGTTTATTCCTTATGGCAGCGCTTGACCACGTGAGTACACGTATAAGTTGTACCACTCTTCACGAGACAGGTTTATCTGAGTCGCCACCGCTGAAGCTTTGACTCGGTCTAGATTTGTGGTGCCAATAACAGGTTGGATACGAGCAGGGTGACGAAGCAAAAAGGCCAACACAATCGCTTCACTTTCTACGCCATATTGATTTGCTAACTGAGCCACGTAGTGCGCCGTCTTTTTCACGTGTTCATGTTCTGAATACAAACCTTGCTCAGCAAATCGGCCTTGTGCCAAACAACCCCAAGCCTGCAGTTGGATGTTATTGATTTGGCAATGTTCTAGTGTGCCTGCGGCGAAATCTGATTGATGATGCCCTTGCGAGTTAATCATCACCCCATCATTCAACCAATCCAGCTTGGCTAAGCTCATCTCAACTTGATTCGCGACAATGGGCTGCCCGAGCGCAGATTGCAGGTACTGAATTTGATGGCTGTTCATGTTCGACACACCAAAGAAATCGACCTTACCTTGCGCTTTTAAGTGCTCTAACGTTCTTGCCAGCTCATCGAGTTCCATCAAAGGATCAGGGCGATGTAATAACAGCACATCGAGCTTTTCAGTATTCAATCGGTTGAGAATACTGTCTACCGATTGGCTTACCCAATCAGCCGAGAAATCATAACGACCAACATTGCCCTCACCTTCAAAACGAATCCCACACTTAGATTGAATGAACATCTGTTCGCGCAACTCAGGGGCTTGTTGTAAAGCTTGACCAAAGGCTTGCTCAGCTTTGCTGAAGGTATAGATATCCGCATGATCGAATAAGTTAATACCGGATTCTAGTGCGGTGTCGATTACACTTCGTGTTTGAGCAACATCCGCACTTGTCACTGGGTTATCATTCCAGCCACCACCTAGCCCCATGCAACCATAGACAACTTGCCCAACATTCGGCAGATGGTTTGATAATGGGATACTCTTTTTGTCATTCGTTTTGTTTGTAGATTCAATGCTGTTCGTCATATCGATTCTCGCTTAGAAAATTTGCTGACCAGAAATATGCCTCTATCATATTGTTCTTTTAAAAAAACAGAATATGCTAGTTACGAAATGATTGTTTGATATGACGAACAATAGATTGATAGGAACGCGCGAATGAACGAACACAAAAGAATTGAACGACTGATCCTGTTTGTAGAACTTGCTCAGCAACTCAACTTTACCAAGGCAGCCGAAAAGCTCGGTATCTCTAAGAGCTACCTTTCTGAGCAGATCAAACGTTTAGAGAGCGATTTACAGTGCCCGCTTTTGGTCAGAACCACGCGCAGTGTTCGTTTAACCCAAGAAGGCGAACGCGCGTTACAACAAGGCTTAACGATTCGTTCGCAAGTCTTACAGCTTGAACGCAGCGTTTCAGAGCAACACGACATCGTCAAAGGTCTATTACGCCTCACGGCGCCAAAGATGTTTACTGAGGTATATCTATTCGATATCTGCCAACAGTTTAGGCAACAATATCCAGAAATCCGCTTTGAGATAAACAGCAGCTACACCAACTTTAATCTCAATCAAGATGATATCGATATCGCGTTTCGTGCCACCAACACGCCACCTGACAACATGGTGGCGAAACACTTGATTAGCTATCAGCATGATTTAGTCGCGACTCCCGGCTATCTTGATCAGTTTGGCCGCCCCAACAATGCCAACGACTTAAATGACCATCAATGCTTAGCAACGCTGCACCAAACCGAGTGGCCTTTAAAATCGGCAAATATTGATGTGTCCGGTTGGCTTTCAAGCAATGACAACCACTTGCTCAAACAACAAGCTATGGCAGGCAGTGGCATCATCCGTATTGCAAGTTACTACGTTGCGAAAGAGGTCGAGCTTGGAGAGTTAGAGCAAGTGTTGCCTGATGAATGTCTGCAACAAGGCAACAGTATTTACCTTTTCTATCCGCAAGTTATTTATCCGGCAAAGAAACACCAAGTGTTCGTTAAATTTGTTCAGGCTTACTTTGATAATTTAAGAGCTTGAAAACTGGAGAGCTCGATCATTTAAGAGCTTGAAGATTTGGTAGTTTAAGAATATGAAAGCTGAGTTAACGAGTTGAAGAAACGGAAACCGATGAACAGATAAATCAAATAACACGAAATAAGGTTTAAATAACCCTCTTGATTTATATACCTATATTCAGAATGGTATTATCGAACAATAATAAAGCGATTTTTTCGAATGCTCTCATCGATGATTGTTTTTGATGAGGGTGTCCCGAATTCTGTGTAACTGTCTAGACTTAAGCCTTTAAGGCTAAGGATGGACAATATGGATAAGAAAGCACTTGAAGCGTTTGCTCGTGAAGCAG
>NZ_VTXG01000005.1:0-213795 GCF_013114515.1 Vibrio sp. AIC-3
TCGCAAGCTTTTTGAAGTCAGTGTTATTAAGGCTATCCATGGCTAAATTTCACAATAATTCATCAATCTTAATTAGATCACATTTTTACTTTAATTGGTATTAGGTGTTCCTCAAACCAACTCATGATTACGACTACATTATTTCTGATTCCAGCTGTGAGGTGACTCGAGCATTATTTCAAACGTATATAGCTTTAAGTTTAGCATTCAGATACTCGAGCCATACGCGCTGTAGATGTTTCCTTTATTAAGTGAGCGGCTCTCAGTATTAGTTAACAGCCTTTCGGCTACGAAATCTGACTTCTGCTCTATCTGTGAATCTATAGGATACGTGTAATTAGGGCTCTATCATGGAGGCTTCTCTTAAGAACGCTAGAGCTCATAATGAGTCGACTTAATGTCTCTTGTTATGCATTGAGCTTAAAACCACTCTCGATGGTATTGAGCGACTCGTTCTAAGTACTTCAAAGGGTGGAAGTAGGCTAGATTCAGCTTAAAGGTGAGAGTCGCTAAGTGTGTTCCCAAGTGGTGCCTGAGGGGTATATAAGCTAAGAAATAGAGCATCCCTCGTATTCGTGAAGTGACGTTTATCACCCTGCGGATTTAGATTCTTTGGTTCTAGGTGCTGGTATATTAGGGGTTACCACTCTGTCTTCGATTTTGATGTGTTTGTTGACTCGATATTAATCAGTCGTGTTGACCGTTTTGCTCTGAGCATATTGATTTCTTGCTGGTTAGTTCAAGCTATGTTTTGGTTATTGCGACTAAGATGAAGCTAGAAGGTCACTACTGTTTGCTTAGTAGAAATAAAAATCCCCCAAATCATCGGCGGATAGTTTTGTGATTCTTTTCAGAATTAGATAAAGCCTTAAACCTAATGGGTCGAATTATGAAATTGAGTTTTAACTTTGAAGATGCGAGCCAGATCTTTGTGGGATCTTTTGCCTTGGCCGTGCCGATTTCTTTTTCTGAAGAGGCTTGGAAGTTAGGGGAGACTTTACCTACCGCTAATCTATTGCTGCTATTTTTACTGTCTGCGGTGTTCTTAGGCTTCTATACGTATGAGAGTGTCTTTCAAAAAGATGTTGTTGCTCGGTTGCCGGTGTTTATTTTCAGAATAGTGATTGCTTATGTTATGACGGCATTGGTCGTTGCTTTG
This sequence comes from Vibrio sp. AIC-3, assembly GCF_013114515.1. Lineage (NCBI taxonomy): Bacteria > Pseudomonadati > Pseudomonadota > Gammaproteobacteria > Vibrionales > Vibrionaceae > Vibrio > Vibrio sp. AIC-3. Next base: position 1,160 of record NZ_VTXG01000005.1, read on the forward strand.
GTACTGACTTGCCTGGACAAATTACCTCTATTGAGTGATCCCGTCGTATCGATCAAAAGAGTGATTGTTATTTCAATGCCAGCCTCTATGGGCGCTATTGTAGTGGATAGTTTTGATAAAGAGTAATCTGTGTATCAATTTGGATTGAAGTGTCTTACAGAGCTTTTCAGCGCTTACTTGATTCGTTATTTAGCTTTCTTACCTCCAAACTTAGTATTGATTTTTTCAACCGATCTCCTAGTCAATAAAATGAGTAGCAACGTACTGTGACTGACTCTTACGTGAATGTGTCGTTTGTTGTTGGGAGATTTTGAAGAGCATTAAGTAGCGAAGATTTGTAGCTTTGGAAGGATATAAAAACGGTTGGTTTCTGAATTGAATATGGTATTTGAAAGGTGAGGGTAGTTGTATTAATAAGTTAGGATCTTTAGATGCAAAAAAGCCGCATCAATGATGCGGCTTTTTTTAATTGGCTCCCCTTGCAAGACTTGAACTTGCGACATACGGATTAACAGTCCGCCGTTCTACCAACTGAACTAAAGGGGAATTGATTGTTTAGTCTCTAATCAAGAGAATGGTGCCGACTACCGGAATCGAACTGGTGACCTACTGATTACAAGTCAGTTGCTCTACCTACTGAGCTAAGTCGGCATCATGAATCAAAAAGCTTATGCTTGATGATTAACTTGGCTCCCCTTGCAAGACTTGAACTTGCGACATACGGATTAACAGTCCGCCGTTCTACCAACTGAACTAAAGGGGAATTATTCTTAAAGCTTTAAAGAAATGGTGCCGACTACCGGAGTCGAACTGGTGACCTACTGATTACAAGTCAGTTGCTCTACCTACTGAGCTAAGTCGGCACATAATATTTCTTTGTGCTTTACTGTTGTTGTCTAAGACACCAACAAATAAATTGTGGTGCCCGGAGGCGGAATCGAACCACCGACACGAGGATTTTCAATCCTCTGCTCTACCGACTGAGCTATCCGGGCGACGAGGTGTATTAAACGTGTTTTCGCGTTCTGGGTCAACATTAAATTGCAAAAAAAGTATCGTTTGATGTTTTTCTATACTTAGTGGGTTGTTTTTGCTCATTTGGGGTGAAAAACCTAGGTCTAGCATGCCCTAAAAGATAGTAAAACTACGGTTAACTACACTGAATGGGCGCCGAAATAAAAAAAGCACGTATGAAAACGTGCTTTTTTATTTGAAAATTTTCTAGGGAGTTTAGTGTTTTACTTCAAACCTATTAACCCAAGCTTCTAATTCGTTGGAAAGAGAGGCAAGAGTTTGGGTGCTGTTATGACTTTCTGTTACGACATTGCTCAGTTGGTTACCGCTCTCTTCGATCATATTGATACGCTTCGATATATCATCGCTCACCTGAGTCTGCTCAGCGGCCGCTGTTGCGATTTGATGACTCATTGATGAAATGGACTCTAATGCGACAACAATCTGTTGTAGTGCTTCAGAGGCGTTTTGAGACTCTGTTACGGTGCTTTCACTGGTCGCGGCACACACTTCCATGGTTTGAATTGCGTTGCGAGATCCCTCTTGAAGGTTATTAATCATTAATTGGATTTCTTTTGTGCTCGATTGTGTTCTGCCTGCAAGGTTACGAACCTCATCTGCTACAACAGCAAATCCACGACCTTGTTCGCCAGCTCGAGCTGCTTCAATGGCTGCATTTAGTGCCAATAGGTTAGTTTGCTCCGCTATATCACCAATCACATCCAATACTTTTGCAATGTTGTTTACATCGTTATCTAGGTTAGCGACAGCTTCGCTTGCTGTGCCTAGTTGGCCTGCTAAGCCTTGAATGTTATCTACTGTGTTGTGAATGAGTTGTTGGGTATGCTGGCTCTGTTTGTCGGCCTCGTCGGTGTTGCGCGCGGTATCGCTAGCTGAAGCAGCTACGTTATTGGCTGAAGAGGCCATCTCGGTCATTGCTGTCGCGATCATCTCTGTTGATTTCTGTTGGGTGTCTGTCAGTTGACCAATTGACCCAGCGCGATCTTCTACGCGCTGCAGTTCGCCTCTTAATGCCAGCATTGAAGCGCCAAGGTTTGATACTAGCTCAGCCAATGACTTACTCATTTGTTGTACGGCGTGATAGATACTGCCGTCAATTGCCTGAGTTTCGAAAGAGGTTTGAATTCGACCTTGTGCTACGGCTTGTACTGCTTCTCGTACGTCTTTAGGTTCGCCGCCAAGAAGCGCTAGCATGCGTTTAATGGATACAATTAGGCTCGCCAGAATAAGACCAGCAATCACGACACAAAGGAATAGCTGCCATTGAGCAGTAGACCAAAAACGAGCGTTAACTTCATTGAACCCGATACCAGTGCCGACAACCCAACCCCAATGTGGCGTTTTCTCTGCAATAGACAGTTTTTCTTCAATCGTTCCATCTGGCAGTTTTTGTGTCCAGGTGTACTCAATGATCTCGCCAGTACGATTACCAAGTACTCTTTGGATTAGCTGCCCAACACTATTGCCGTCGCCATCTTTAAAGTCGTTAAAACTGGTTCCGTGCAGTTGAGGATCTAATGGTGTCGCGATAAACGTCATGTTCTCATCGGCTACGTAAACATATTCATTATCTTTATAGATGTTGTTGCGTAGAAGGCGAGTAGCTAGTTGCTTGGCTTGCTCTTCTTCTAGTGTGCCATCAATAGCCATTTTTTCGACTTCAGTAAGAATGCTGTATGCGCTCTTAAACAGCTCTGTTACGCGAGCTTTGTTGTCCATGTTGCTAGCAACTCTTAAGGTCCATAAGCCTGTAGCCGTCAGTGCTAGCAGGGCGATCAAGATGATGCCCGATAATAAGTAAGCTTGCGTTTTTAGTTTCATATTTCCCCGCGCAGCGATTCAATAATTAGTATTAGGTATAATTCATCGAATCTTAATCTAAGTGGTGTAAGGCAGATATTAGAAAGACATCAAAGTATGATAGGGATTAAATTTTCGAAGAAAAAAAAGTAACAGGACTTGGTTCTATTTGTTTTAATGTGAATATTAGCGGGTCATGAACTTTATAAGGCGTTGGTTCTGTTGTAGTGGATATGCTTTATAGAACTTAGAATCAACTGTTGTAGTAAGAGTACTAAAAGGAGATAACTCAATTTATCGAGACTGATTAAGAGTTAGTGAGGAGCTGATGTGTATATTGAATAGAGTTTGTTTTTGTTCAAACGAAAAAAAGCCAAGTCTTTCGACTTGGCTTTCTTGAATGTGGCTCCCCTTGCAAGACTTGAACTTGCGACATACGGATTAACAGTCCGCCGTTCTACCAACTGAACTAAAGGGGAATTATTTGTGTCAACATCAGGTCTATAAAGACCATTATTTGTTAAGCACCAAATAATGGTGCCTCGAGGCGGAATCGAACCACCGACACGCGGATTTTCAATCCGCTGCTCTACCGACTGAGCTATCGAGGCAAAAGAATGGTGCCGACTATGACCTACTGATTACAAGTCAGTTGCTCTACCTACTGAGCTAAGTCGGCACACTAAATTCTTTATGCTTTTGTCCGTGTTGTTACTCCCTGTTAAAGAGTGTTGACACCAACAAATCAAATTGTGGTGCCCGGAGGCGGAATCGAACCACCGACACGAGGATTTTCAATCCTCTGCTCTACCGACTGAGCTATCCGGGCAACGGAGCGCTATTAAACGGATTTTCTGCATAACCGTCAACTCCTTTTTTGAAAATAATTAAAAAAACCGTTCGTTCGTTGTTTTTTTATTCAAAAGTGAGGGTTATGTTTTACCTTGGTTAAATTCTTTTTTGAATTGCGTTACTTTTTCGAGGTATCGGCGCGACTCTTTATTTGGATGCTTCTTGGTAAGCGCCCAGTAGGCTTGGCTCGGTTGCAGCGAGTTTAAGTCTTGCATTGCTCGCTTTCTGTCCTTACTGAAGGTATTGAGTACGCCACCAGTACCGCCGTTATAGGCTGAAATCATACTGTATTCAAGCGTTAATGGGTTTTTTACGTCTTTCAAATAACGATTTTTAAGGATGTAAAAGTATGCGGTGCCAGCATCAATGTTGTTTTCTGGATTGAATAAGTACTCAGGGCTTGGTTCACCAGGTTTCTTTTTGACGTGTTCAAATACATCTCGACCAGCGGTTTTAGGTACCACCTGCATAAGACCATAAGCATTAGCCCAGCTTACGGCGTACGGGTTGAAGCTACTCTCTGTCTTGATGATAGCGTAGATTAAATCTTCAGGGATGTCATAACGCTGAGACGCTCGTCGAACGATGTCGGCATATTGATAACTACGCTGGCTAGCGTGGTCGGCCACCATTGGGATTTCAACGTAGTAGGCTTTTTTAAAGTCGACTTCTTTGGTTTTTAGGTTATTCGCGATCAGGTAATCCGCAAACTGGTTCGCTCGCCAAGTCCATTGAATGGGCTTTTTTTCTTGGTCTACGACCTGATTATAGAGGAAAGGTTTGCCTTCTAGCTTGATGCTTTTAGAAGAGAATAGATCGACATGCGCCGGATCATCTGGCGTCAAAAGGGTCGTCATGATCGCATTTTTGAGGTGTTTTTTCGGTTCGGTAGAGGAAACCGTTTCCACCGTTATCAGGCCTTGGCTAAAATTCACTTCTGAACGACTTAAGTAATTATCTATGTATTTCACATAGTTACTCTTACCTGCTATCTTGATTTCACTGCTACCCCAACGTTTTTGAATGTTGCCTGAAAAGCTATCTATTAATGAATCTAGCGCCCCGGTATCTTTTTCAAATTGTCCGGGTAGCTCAGCTAAATTCTTCACAAACCGGTTGGTTGGCTCGTAATTGACATCATAAATGCTTTCGACAAATTCACGGCTGCAGCCAGTTAATAACATGGCTGTTAGGAAGTAACTTAGCTTTTTCATAGTTCCTCATACAAAAATGACATCGCAGCGTTAACCATGATGTCATTAAAAATTGCTTAAATAAATGTCTTATTCGCTTGGTGGAGTATAGCCATCAATTACGACATCTTTACCTTCAAAAAGGAAGTTAACCATCTCAGTTTCAAGAAGTTTACGATGCTCAGGATCCATCATGTTTAGCTTCTTTTCATTGATAAGCATAGTTTGCTTGCTTTGCCATTGTCCCCAAGCTTCTTTAGACACGTTGTCAAAGATACGCTTACCTAAGTCACCTGGGTAAAGTTGAAAATCTAGGCCTTCAGCATCTTTTTGAAGGCGAGCACAAAATACAGTGCGGCTCATAGTGGTTCCTCTTATCGCGTTCGTTGATTCAAACGTCGTCGTTCAGTTCAAAGGGTAGGCTCTCAATAAGCTGCTTTACAGGAGCGGCTAGGCCAATTTCTTCCGGTTTTGATAAGTTATACCAGAGACCTTTAGCCCCTTCCATTATCAAATCTGGTTGTTTATCTAATTTCACTAATACTGGCGTGATATCTAAGTGGTAGTGGCTGAAAGTGTGTCTAAACGCAATCATGGTCTTGATCGAATTGGTTTGAGTGTCTTTGATCGAACGAAGATCTAGTTGATGTTCGATCTCTGCGTTTTCATTTTGAGGGAAACAAAACAATCCGCCCCAGATACCAGATTGAGGGCGCTGTTCGAGCCACACTTGGTTGTCGTGATACAGAATCACAAACCATGTGTCTTTTACTGGCTTTTCTTTCTTAGGCTTTTTGCCAGGGAAGTCGAGCTGTCTATCGAGCTTCTTGGCCTCACACATGCTTTCAATCGGGCACAAGGTGCACTTAGGCTTGCTACGGGTACAAACCATGGCACCCATGTCCATCATTGCTTGGTTGTACTTATCGACATCTTTGTTCGGAGTATGTGCTTCGGCGTGTTCCCAAAGCTGGTTTTCGACTTTCTTTTGCCCCGGCCAACCTTCAACGGCAAAACTTCTCGCAAGCGTTCGTTTTACATTGCCATCAAGAATCGCATGAGGAAGTTTATGAACCGATGATAAGACGGCTGCTGCTGTTGAGCGACCAATCCCCGGTAGCGCGTTCATCTCTTCGATAGACAGCGGAAATTCACCACCATATTGCTCAGCAACGATCTTGGCTGCTTTATGTAGATTGCGAGCTCGTGCGTAATAACCAAGCCCTGTCCATAAGTGGAGTACCTCATCTTGTTCGGCGTTCGCTAGGTCGATAACCGTTGGAAAGCGTTCTAAGAAGCGTTGGTAGTATGGAATCACCGTAGCAACCTGAGTCTGCTGAAGCATGATTTCAGATAGCCAAACGGTGTAGGCGGTTTTGTTTTGTTGCCAAGGCAATTCTTTACGCCCGTAGGCGTCATACCACTTTAATATGGCGGTTGCGAAAGGAGTCACGACATGCTCTATGCTTTGCTATTATTAGAAGCGAAATTGCACCACACTTAACGTTGGATGTAAAACAGACAAATTGTGTGGGAATTTATCCACGGAAAGACTTGCACCGAAGGCAATTCTTTGGATAATCCCCGCTTTGATTAATCAATGTGCAGGCAAAAATCAATGAGTGAAGTGACCACTAACGAATATACTGAAGACGGCAAACTGGTTCGTAAGATCCGTAGTTTTGTTCGCCGCGAAGGCCGCTTAACAAAAGGCCAAGAGAACGCGATGAATGAATGTTGGCCAACAATGGGTATCGACTACAACCCAGAGCTTCTTAACTGGAAAGAAGTATTTGGCAACGATAACCCAGTTGTACTAGAGATTGGCTTCGGTATGGGTGCATCACTGGTTGAAATGGCAAAGAACGCACCTGAGAAGAACTTCTTAGGTATTGAAGTTCACAGCCCAGGTGTTGGTGCTTGTTTGGGTACTGCGCGCGATGCTGGCGTAACTAACCTACGTGTAATGTGTCACGATGCTGTAGAAGTATTTGAACACATGATTCCAGATAGCAGCCTGCATACACTGCAACTGTTTTTCCCTGACCCATGGCACAAAGCTCGTCACCACAAGCGTCGTATCGTTAAAGCTGAATTCGCTGAAATGGTGCGCGCTAAGCTACACCTTGAAACTGGTATTTTCCACATGGCAACTGACTGGGAAAACTACGCAGAGCACATGATTGAAGTAATGAATGCTGCACCAGGTTTCGAGAATATCGCTGAAGATGGTGATTACATTCCTCGCCCGGATGAGCGTCCACTGACTAAATTTGAAGCACGTGGCCACCGTTTAGGTCATGGCGTTTGGGATATTAAGTACAAGCGTACTAAGTAATTCTGAACATCAACAAATATAAGGTGAGATTTGATTAGGATCTTAACCTTACACTTTGTGGGATTGATAAAAGCCAACATTATTGTAGTGTTGGCTTTTTTGTCCTTAGGCTTTTATTTCAGTAAAGGCTTAACGACAGAAAGTAATACCAATCACAGTAAGTAAGTGATCAGAAATAGCGTAGGAAAAAGGCTTGAGAACAAGGCAGCATTTTTCGATAAGTAGTTACTCTACAATCAAAAACTCTAACGCAGTTATCGAGCATTTTAACAAGCTAGAGTGAGCCGTTATTTACTACGATTGGTATATGTTACATCCCTACAAAAATAACAATATAGAAGTAAGCACACATGAAACCAACTCAAGCTATTTTGGCCGAGATCTTAGAAGAAGTTCGCCCTTTAATTGGTCAGGGAAAGGTCGCTGATTATATTCCTGCATTAGCGCGTGTATCGAACCAGAAACTGGCGATCGCGGTGTACACCAATGAAGGAGAAGTGATTCAAGCTGGTGATGCAGAGGAAGCCTTCTCTGTACAATCTATCTCTAAGGCTTTGAGTTTGACGTTAGCAATGGTGCTCTATAAGCCGGAAGAGATTTGGCAGCGTGTAGGTAAAGAGCCTTCAGGGCAGGCCTTTAACTCGATGATTCAGCTTGAGATGGAACATGGGATTCCTCGTAACCCGTTCATCAACGCTGGTGCAATTGTTGTTGCAGACCTACTACAAAGCCGCTTGTCAGCACCAAGACAGCGTTTATTGGAGTTTGTGCGTCAGTTATCGGGCGATACTCATATTGTGTACGACAAGGTAGTAGCAGCTTCAGAAATGATGCATAGCGACCGTAATGCCGCTATCGCGTACTTGATGCGTTCATTTGGTAATTTTGAGAACGATGTTATCCCTGTACTCAATAATTACTTCCATGCTTGTGCACTTAAGATGACTTGTGTGGATTTGGCGAAAACCTTTAGCTACTTAGCGAACAAAGGTGTGTCAGTACAGACTAAGAAAGAGATCATCACGCCGGTACAGACCAAGCAGCTGAATGCTTTGCTTGCAACTTGTGGTTTGTATGATGGCGCAGGTGAGTTTGCTTATCGCGTCGGCATGCCGGGCAAATCGGGAGTAGGTGGCGGGATTATCGCTATCGTTCCTGGTGAAATGACGATTGCTGTGTGGTCTCCAGAGCTTGATCCGTCTGGTAACTCTCTTGCTGGCACTAAGGCTCTCGAGCTGCTTTCAGAACGTATTGGTCGTTCGATTTTTTAGTACTTTCGGTATGCTGATTTCTATAAAAAGCCTCTCGTTGATGAGAGGCTTTTTTGCAGGTTCTAGGTTATTCGTCTTCTTCAGCCATGAAGGCTTCTAGCAAATCGTTTAGGAACAACTTACCTTTTTCTGTGATCTGCCAATGAGTGTCGGTTTCGCTCAAGTAACCTAGATCTTTTGCCCACTCAATTGTTGGCTGAACAGCGTCAAAACCAAGTCCTGTCGTATCAATGAAATCTTGCTTAGGGCATGCTTCCATCAGCCTGAAACGGTTCATGAAAAACTCAAAAGGGCGATCTTCATTTGCTACTTCAAATTCATCCGAAATATAAGGCTTCACCATATTCTGGTAAGCCGCCAAATAGCCTCTAGGGTGTTTAACCTTAGTCGTTCGAATGATTCGTCCATCAGCAAAACTCAGCTTGCCATGAGAGCCGCAGCCAATACCTAGGTAGTCGCCAAAGCGCCAATAGTTAAGGTTATGCTGACACTGATAGCCGGGCTTGCTGTAGCCTGAAATTTCGTACTGCACATAGCCTGCGTCTGCGAGTTTCTTATGACCCAAGTCGAAAATATCCCAAAGGTCATCATCGTCAGGTAGCTTTGGCGTTTTGTAATAGAACATGGTGTTAGGTTCTATTGTTAGCTGATACCAAGATAAGTGTGGAGGATCGAGCTCGATCGCTTTGTCCAAATCAGCCAAGGCCTGATCAATGCTTTGATCCGGTAAGCCGTGCATTAGATCTAGGTTGAAGCTATTTAATCCGATTTTATGTGCTAAATGAGCGGCGTTAACCGCTTCATCTTGCCCATGAATACGGCCAAGTCTTTCCAGTTTCTCTTGCTCAAAACTTTGCACGCCCACCGAGATTCGACTAACCCCTGCTTTTTGATAACCAGCAAAACGCTCAGCTTCAATGGTGCCAGGGTTGGCTTCCATGGTTACCTCGATTTCCGGTTTGAACGGGATGCGTTGTTCAATACCTTGCAGCAATCGACCAATTCCTTCTGGAGAGAATAGGCTCGGAGTACCACCACCAATAAAGATCGAGTGCAGTGGACGAGGTGCGTCATTGAGTTGGTATTTTTCGATATCAGTATCGAGATCCTCAAGCAGAGCATCAATGTATTCTTTTTCAGGAATCTCGGCTTTCAGAGCATGTGAGTTGAAATCACAATATGGACACTTTTGTACACACCATGGGATGTGTACATAGAGACTAAGTGCTGGTGGTATAAGCGCTGTATCGTGCATTACAGAGCTTGCTCTTTGATTGCTTCGAATAGTGAAGCAAGGGCTTTACCGCGGTGTGAAAGCTGCTTTTTACGTGTAGATTCGAGTTCAGCAGATGCACAGTTATCTTCTGGTACAAAGAATACAGGATCGTAGCCAAAGCCATTCTCACCGTGCTCTTCCGTCAGAATACGACCTTCCCATTTACCGTGACACACCAATGGTGTTGGATCGTTTTCGTGACGCATGAGTACCAACACACAGTGGAAACGAGCGGTACGCTTTTCAGTTTCCACACCTTGCATGGCATCAAGCAGTTTTTCAATGTTTTGCTTATCCGTAGCCCCTTCACCTGAGTAGCGCGCTGAGTAGATGCCCGGAGCACCCTTAAGGAAATCAACCTCTAAACCTGAGTCGTCAGCAATCGCTGGCAGCCCTGTCTCTTTCGCAGCATGGCGAGCCTTGATGATGGCATTTTCAATGAAAGTCGTTCCTGTTTCAGCGACTTCTGAAACGTTAAATTCACTTTGCGCGACAACGTCAAAACCAAACTCAGACAGAATATCTGCCATCTCGCGAACTTTACCTTGGTTGCCTGTTGCTAAAACAATCTTACTCATGGGAATGTAGCTCTAAATAAGTTAATAAATGAAAAGTAAGGTTTGAGCTTACTCTTCTATGTAGAATTTCTGTGTGAAACGCAGTGGACCAGTGCCTTTTAGGCCTGCGTTCACATCGATGTCGAAGGTGATGTTTTCTTCGTGAGTTACGGGGAACTCAGCAAGGTAATAAATCGCATCGCCTTCTTTGATTTCTCGAAACTTCAAAGTACGGGTGTTTCCAACGAGGTTCTTCGCTGTTCCCGTAATTTTAGCCGTTGTCGCAGGCTTGCCTAGAGAAGCCTTGTCTAACACGCTGATGTTGAGGATTGCTGAGTATCCATTTCGCTTAAGTTTGTATTGCTTAGCGACTTGCGAAGTTAAGAACGTGGAATTAAAAGCCGAGTAATGAACCTCGACATCCTTAATGTTCTTAAATTGCCCTGCTGAGCTTGGTAAGGCAACAAGAGCGGTGAGTAGTGCTGTTATCCATAAACGCATAATGACTCCAATAAATAGCAAAAAGCCATCATAGGATGGCTTTGACTTCAGTTGGGATTTGGCTTGGCGAGCATATTCGAACTTGCTTGTGCCTACCGAGATCTCCCTTTTCTATCTTAATTTGCCCTTTTGCGACCTTAAACTGTTTCGCAAGGTATTTCGCTAAGTGGGCGTTGGCTTTGCCATCTACTGGTGGAGCAGTTATGGCAATTTTGAGTTCCTCACCATGCAAGCCAACAATCTTGTCTCGGCTTGCTTTGGGTTGGATATAGAGCCTAAGAAGAATATCGTCTTCCTCGGCCCAAACCGCTTTTGGCATCGTCAAAGTACCTGATGTTTGTACTTGAATTATAGCTGATACCAAATAGGGCCAATCATGTCGCCCATTAGGAAGTTCGCAAATTGCAGAACAATGAACAGAACCAGTACGCTTAGGTCGAAACCACCCATGTCCGGAAGGATACGGCGGATAGGCACTAGCATTGGTTCAGTCAGTTGATGGAATACGTACTCGATTGGACTACGACCTTGGCTTACCCAGCTTAGGATTGCACGGATAAGTAGAACCCAGAAGATCAAACCACCAGCCGCTTTGAGCAGAGACAGTGCACCAAAGATCAGGAAGCTAATATCGAAAACGGCAGCGCCGCCAGAGATAATCAGGTTTAGAGCAACGAACTTAAGTACACACAGCACATAAGCGAAAACAACGGTCGCTAGATCAAGGCTGCCGATTGATGGAATAACTCGGCGTAGTGGGGCAACAACCGGTTGTGTCGCTTTTACGATGAATTGTGAGAATGGGTTGTAGAAATCTGCACGTGATGCTTGTAGCCAGATACGCAAGATCACAACCATGATGTAAAGATCAAAAACGGTCGAGATCAGAAAGCTCATCGAGTTCATATTGTTTCCTTTTTCGGATTTACTTGTCGCTTAGGTATAAATTGAAGCGACAAAATGCTTAAAACAGTTTTTCCATCTCTTCAGCTCGAGCAACCGCCGCTTGCATGGCTTTTGCTACGATGTCTGATAGTTGATGTTCGTTAAACGTGCGCAGTGCTTCTGCGGTCGTGCCGCCTTTTGATGTCACTTGTTCACGCAGTATAGATAATTCAGTATTTGGATTCGCTACCACCATCTCTGCCGCGCCTAATGCAGACTGCTGCACTAGCTTACGAGCGGTTTCTTGGTCAAAACCTTGCTTGATTGCTTCAGCTTGCATCGCTTCCATAAACAGGAAGAAGTAAGCCGGAGCGCTACCCGCCGCCGCAATGATGTTGTTGATTCCAGACTCTTGTTCAACCCAACTTACTTCACCAACAGCTTGCATCAGCTGAGAAGCAAAGTCTTTATCATCTTGGCTGACAGTTGCATCGGCATAAAGACCACTCATCCCTTTACCAAGCAGTGATGGCGTGTTTGGCATCACACGAACAAGGTTCAGTTGGCAGTTTAACATCTCATTAAGTCGATTCGCATTAATACCCGCGGCAATTGAGATAACCAGTTTGTTGCTGAAGTCGATATCTTGTAAGGGTTTACATACATCAGCCATCATTTGTGGCTTCACGGATAACACAACAACGTCTGCTTGCTCTGCTGCTGCAATATTATCGCTGGTGGTATTGATGCCGTATTCTTGTTCTAACGGCAGCCTTCTTGTTTCTGAAGGTGCTGTCGCAGTAATCTTTTGCGCTGGGTAACCACTAGCAACTAAGCCAGCTACAATTGAGCGAACCATGTTTCCCGCCCCAATAAAGGCGATGTTCTTATGTACCATATATAAAATCCTGAGCGTGTCGCTGCGCGGATAAGGCGAAGCGGTATCAATACTTGTACTTGTCGTTACTTACTACGGCTATTTCGCGTAATCACGAGCGCCGAAAATAGCTGTTCCAATACGAACCATTGTGCTGCCAGCCTCAACTGCTGCATCCATATCACCACTCATCCCCATCGAAAGGGTATCAATGTCTGAATACTTCGCGGCTAGCTTGTCTTTAAGCTCTGCCAGTTGAGAAAATGCATTAAGCTGAGATTGATAGTCAGATACGTTTGCAGGAATCGACATCAATCCTCTTAAGGTGAGGTTGGGGAGCGATGAAATCAACTCCGCGAGTGCAAAAACTGTCTCTTCTGAGGTTCCAGATTTGGACTCTTCACCACTGGTGTTTACCTGAATCAACACTTGCAAAGGTGGAAGTTCGCTTGGTCGTTGATCATTAAGCCTTTGTGCGATCTTATCGCGATCGACGGAATGCACCCATTGAAATCTTTCCGCGATTGGGCGGGTTTTATTGGATTGAATTGGACCAATAAAATGCCACTCTAAATTTAGGTTAGAATGTTGTTCTGAAAAGTGTTTTACTTTATCTACACCTTCTTGAACATAGTTTTCACCAAAGGCAACTTGGCCTCCGAGTGCGGCTTCTAGAATCGCATCAATAGGTTTAGTTTTGCTGACGGCTAAAAGTTGCACGGACTCTGGAGCTCGTCCGCACTTTTGCTCAGCACTACGAATCTGTGAGGTGATTTGTTCGATATTTTGTTGAATACTACTCATAGCTGACTTTACTTAAGGGAAAATAAATGGATATCACTGAGTTACTAGATTTTAGTGTAAAGCATAACGCGTCAGATCTACATCTTTCTGCGGGTGTATCTCCAATGGTACGTATAGATGGTGAAGTAAGGAAGCTTGGAATCCCAGCTTTGAGTCATGCTGATGTGCATCGTTTGGTTTTTGAGATCATGAGCGATTCACAACGCGGCGAGTTTGAAGAAAAACTGGAAGTCGACTTCTCTTTTGAATTACCCAATGTTGGTCGCTTTCGTGTTAATGCGTTTAACCAAGCCCGTGGCTGCTCAGCTGTCTTTCGAACTATCCCTGTCGAAATCCCGACTTTAGATCAGTTAGGTGCACCTGAGATCTTCGAAAGGATTGCTAACTACGAAAAAGGGTTAGTGCTCGTCACTGGTCCAACTGGCTCTGGTAAATCAACGACTCTTGCGGCGATGGTTGATTACGTAAATCGCAACCACAATAAGCATATTCTGACGATTGAAGACCCGATTGAATTCGTTCACACCAATAATAAATGCCTAGTCAACCAGCGTGAAGTTCACCGTGATACTCACAGTTTTAAAGCGGCACTGCGCAGTGCCTTACGTGAAGACCCAGACGTGATTCTGGTTGGTGAACTTCGTGACCAAGAGACGATTAGCTTAGCGTTAACCGCAGCAGAAACGGGTCACTTGGTCTTTGGTACTCTGCACACCAGTTCTGCGGCTAAAACGATCGACCGTATTATCGATGTGTTCCCAGGTAGCGATAAAGATATGGTTCGTTCGATGTTGTCTGAATCACTGCGCTCGGTGATAGCCCAGAAGCTGCTAAAGCGTGTTGGTGGTGGTCGTGTGGCGTGTCATGAAATCATGATGGCAACACCGGCGATCAGAAACTTGATTCGCGAAGACAAGGTCGCTCAGATGTACTCGATCATTCAAACGGGCGCAGCGCACGGCATGCAGACCATGGAACAAAACGCGAAGCAGCTGATGGCTCAAGGCTTGGTTGATTCGGAAGAGGTTGAGAAAAAAATCGAAATTGAAACCTCAATGTTTTAATCAAGGTGCACATAATGGAATTGAATCAAATCCTTGAGGGAATGTTGTCTCAAAAAGCGTCCGATCTTTATATCACTGTCGATGCGCCTGTCTTGTTCCGTGTCGATGGTGAACTACGACCGCAAGGCGAGAAGCTGAATTTGGTTCAGGTCGCTCAACTACTTGATGCGATGATGGATCAAGACCGACGTGATGAATATCAGCAAACGCGTGAGGCTAATTTTGCCATAGTGCGTGACTTTGGGCGTTTTCGTGTCAGTGCATTCTTTCAACGAGAGCTACCTGGAGCGGTCATTCGACGTATCGAGACTAACATCCCAACCTTTGAGCAATTAAAGCTTCCAGATGTACTGCAGGACCTTTCAATCGCTAAGCGCGGACTTGTGTTGGTGGTTGGGGCGACAGGCTCTGGTAAATCGACCTCAATGGCTGCGATGACTGGTTATCGCAATACCAACCGCTCGGGGCATATCTTGACGGTTGAAGACCCTATTGAATTTGTGCACGAACATAAAAAGTGCATCGTGACGCAGCGTGAGGTCGGGCTCGACACCGAGAGTTACGAAGTCGCGCTTAAGAACTCGCTACGCCAAGCACCAGACATGATCTTGATTGGCGAAATCCGTAGCCGTGAGACCATGGAATACGCGATGACCTTTGCTGAAACGGGTCACTTGTGTATGGCAACCTTGCACGCCAATAACGCTAACCAAGCGCTAGAGCGTATTCTTCATTTGGTGCCGAAAGAGCAGAAAGAACAGTTCTTGTTTGACCTATCGATGAACCTGCGTGGTGTCGTCGCTCAGCAACTCATTCGCGACAAGAATGGCAGCGGGCGTCATGGTGTATTCGAGATTCTGCTGAATAGCCCTCGTGTTTCTGACTTGATTCGTCGTGGTGAACTACACGAACTGAAAGCAACCATGGCTAAATCGAAAGAGATAGGTATGCAGACCTTTGACCAAGCTTTGTATGATTTAGTGATAGCAGGCAAGATCAGCGAAGAGGATGCGTTCCACAGTGCCGATTCTGCTAATGACTTGCGCTTAATGCTCAAAACTAGACGTGGTGATGACGACTACGGAACTGGGGCGTTGGCTGGTGTGAAGATAGATATGGGGTGATAAAAAACGCCTGATTTGATTCTAGGTTAAAATCAGGCGTTCATCATATTCATCGTTCGACTGCGTCTGTATTATCAACGCTTCTTGTTCTTAGGCTCGCTGATTACGTCTGCGTCAGTCGAAGTATGATTCATATAACCTGCATTATAGGAGCTTGTCGAACTGCATGCTGATATTGCTAGAGCTACGAAGATTGCTAGAAAAATTTTCATGTGAACTCCCACTTACCTAATAATGAATTGCTTCGACATTACGCCGTAATATCATTATAGGATCACAAAGGAGTTTAATCTTTGAGCTCTTAATTTTCGTTATGAATATTGTGCTTCAAACCAGCTCTCTAAAATGACGACTGCAGACTGGTTATCGACATTACCTTTACTTAGTGCTTTGTAGCCGCCCATTTCAAAAAGGTCGGCCCTTGCTTCTGTCGTAGAAAGTCTTTCATCATGCAGTTCAACATCGACACCAAAGCGCCCTTTTAGGCGATTGGCAAACTTCTTCGCCCTTGGTGTAATCGCGGCTAGATCTTTACCATGAAGATCGGTAGGAAGACCAACCACGATAAGATTCGGCTGCCACTCCTTAATTTGCTTTTCGATATCGTCCCAATTTGGGATGCCATCTTTGGCTTTAAAAGCTTTTAGAGGGCTTGCGGTGCCCGTGATTTCTTGTCCTATCGCACTACCGATACTTTTTGTACCGTAGTCAAATGCCATAATTGTTCGTGACATGGGGTTTCCAAATTTATCTGTGTTTGAGAGTGTCTGTTTATTTTACTTAGTTGATTTGAGCTAGGCGTGGCCAGCGTCTGCTGAAAGCTGAGCCGCATTTATTCCTAACATCTGCACGGCGACTTTCCAGCGGTCAGAAATCGGTGTATCGAAGATGACCTTCGGATCGGCTTCAACGGTTAACCATGAGTTCTCGGTCAGTTCGGTTTCCAGTTGTCCCGGTTCCCATCCTGCATACCCAAGTGCGACTAAATAATTCATCGGCTCATCTTCTGTGCCCAACACCATCAAGATATCTTTTGAAGTCGTCACCGAGATTTGATCTGTCATGTTGATGCTGGATTGATAGCTGCCTTTAGGTTTGTGCAAAATAAATCCACGGTCTTCTGCGACCGGCCCACCGTTCAATACTGGCTTATCAAGACTTGCTTGGTTGGATTTCGGCTGCTCAGAATCAACCTTAACTTGTTTAAGCATGCTGCCGACAGTGACATCGATAGGGGCGTTGATCATCAAACCCATCGCGCCTTCGTCATTGTGCTCACAAAGGTAAATCACCGAATTTTGAAAGTATGGGTCTTTCATTCCGGGCATAGCAACCAGAAAGTGGTTCGTTAAATTCATAGAGCCTCCTGCCAGTGTGTTCCCAGTAAAGGAAAAAGAGCGGCGTAAAGCCGCTCATTGTTCTTTGCCTAGATATTTCTGTGTTTTCGAATAGCTAAGGCTTTCTTTAGTTTAGGCTATTTAGCGTTAACGCGACGCTCAATTGCATCCATTAATTTACCTGTAACTGAAATATCAAAAGCGGCTTCAATTTCACGGATACAAGTAGGGCTAGTCACGTTAATTTCAGTCAGCTTGTCGCCGATAACATCAAGCCCAACAAAGATTAAGCCTTTCTCTTTCAGTGCTGGAGCAACTGCTCTTGCGATAGCCCAGTCTGTTTCACTTAGAGGACGAGCTTCACCTGTACCGCCAGCAGCAAGGTTACCTCGAGTTTCCCCTTTTGCAGGAATACGCGCTAGACAGTAAGGCATTGGCTCACCGTCAACCACAAGAATACGCTTATCACCATTGCTGATGTCTGGAACAAAAGTTTGTGCCATTGCGTAGTTCTGACCGTGGTTGGTCAAGGTTTCAATAATAACTGATACGTTTGGATCGCCTTCTTTCACACGGAAGATAGACGCGCCGCCCATGCCATCAAGTGGTTTTAGAATCACGTCGCCGTGTTCTTCTCGGAACGCTTTAATTTTTTCAGCTTTACGAGTCACGATGGTGGTCGGTGTCAGTTCAGGGAACCATGCCGTGAACAACTTCTCGTTACAGTCACGTAGGCTTTGTGGTTTGTTGACGATCAGTGCGCCGTTCTCTTCAGCACGCTCAAGAATGTAAGTTGCGTAGATGTACTCAGTATCAAACGGAGGATCTTTACGCATTAGTACCGCATCTAAATCGGATAGCGCGATAGTCTGTTCTGATTTGAACTCGTACCAACCGTTTGGATCTTCTTTTAGTTCAACAACCTTAGTGTCAGCAATGGCTACGCCTTGATCTAAATGTAGATCATTCATTTCCATGTAATGGATTTCGTAACCACGACGCTGAGCTTCAAGCATCATGGCAAAGCTAGAGTCTTTTTTGATGTTAATGGATGAAATTGGATCCATTACGATGCCAAGTTTGATCATTTTTTTCTCCTAGCCTAGATCGCCAAAACGGACTTGTAAGGCAGTAATTGCGGTTAGAGCTGCTGTTTCGGTACGAAGTACACGTGGGCCGAGTAGCGTCTCTTCAAATTTGTATTGTTCTGTCATGCCGATTTCTTCAGCCGACAAGCCACCTTCAGGGCCGATCAATAGGCGTACCTTACTGATAGGTTCTGGAAGGGTATTAATTGAGTATTTTGCACGAGGATGTAAGTTCAGCTTTAATGCTTCACTCGGTTCGCTACACCACTCTTCAAGTTGCATGATAGGGCGAATGACTGGAACCGTATTGCGGCCACACTGTTCACACGCCGCGATAGCAATCTTTTGCCACTGTGCGAGTTTTTTCTCGAAGCGTTTTGTATCAAGCTTAACGCCACAGCGCTCTGAAATTAAAGGGGTAATGGTGTTCACACCAAGCTCAACCGATTTCTGAATCGTGAACTCCATTTTGTCGCCACGTGAAATCACTTGGCCTAAATGTAAGTCTAACGGAGATTCGCTGCTGCGTTCGATGCGTTCAGAAACATTAACGGTGACATTTTTCTTTGATACTTCGGCTATCGTCGCAGGGAATTCAGCGCCACTGCCATCAAATAGAAGGACTTCTTGGCCTTCTTTCATGCGAAGGACACGACCAACATGACCCGCGGCATCTTCGCCTAAAGCGAGTGAACCTAACTGATGAATGCGTTCTGGGTGATGAATACGAGGGATTCTCATGCTGGTAAACCTATAAATATGTTCATTTGGGTATTTTGTCTCTGCCTAACATGGATGCTTTTAGTTGAAAAAACAAGGGTAGAGCAAGAGTTTCAGGGGCAATTCTGAAACTCTTGTTTGAGATAGTTAGGAATGTTGATTGTACGAGCGACGCTATTTACAAGCAGGGTAAACAAATGGGTTGTGATTACCTTGGATGGCATAGATTCGCTCATCACGAGTACATTCCCACTTGTCGACAGGAAATTGCTTGTTCCACGCCATCATTAGGTTGGTTTGTTGCTTAGATAGTTTGAAACCATACTCTTGGCTCATGTAAAGGTAAGTACGCGCGATAGAGCCTTTTGCTCTGTCTGGCGGCATAACTTTACGCTGCTTGAAGTTGACCTGCATTTCACACTGACCATAGCTCACACCATCCATGCCATTCCACTGACTGAAGTTGTAGTTGGAGCGATCACCGTTAACCTCGCCAATGGCCGGAGTTAGGTTGTGAAGGTCGGCTTCCATGGATTTGAATATTTTGTCATTGCGAGTGCAGTTCTTGCGCCCACCATCTTGCCAACACTGACGCTGGTGGCCAAATTGCCAAGCTGGAACCACGTGTTCCCACTCAATTCGACTCGCCCGCTTTTGTTGTTTTCGGACTTGATAGCCACAGCCATCAAGGTCGGGAATGCCTTTCTTTTTGTCCTTCCAAGTAATGTCACAGCCGCAATAAAATGAAGTCGGATGGTCGAGGTAAATCTTCACCGCTTCTCTTTTTGCTTTGGAAAATGAGCTCGGTGGTGCGGCGAGAACGCTTTGGGTTACCAGTAGGCCAAATACTATTGTTAAGTAAAAAGATACAGGTAGGCCA
Organism: Vibrio sp. AIC-3; assembly: GCF_013114515.1. Taxonomy (NCBI): domain Bacteria; kingdom Pseudomonadati; phylum Pseudomonadota; class Gammaproteobacteria; order Vibrionales; family Vibrionaceae; genus Vibrio; species Vibrio sp. AIC-3. Next base: position 20,762 of record NZ_VTXG01000005.1, read on the forward strand.
AATGCTTTGAAGGTGAGTTTTTGCATAGAAAAAGACTGATAAAAGTATGATAAACATCAGTCTAGCACTCAAATGTTAGATCTCTCTATTAGATTTGTTCTACCGAGTAAATCAACCTGTCACTAGCTTAGTTGAGTTCCCGTGAAAGCTAAGGTTTGCTGGCACAATTGGCAGCGGTAGGTCGATTGATTCCGAAGTACTTTGTTGTGTCGTCTGATTGATAATGGGTAAGTGGTGCACTCACATCGATATTCAAAGGTTTTCCCTTGAACTGACGCGATTTCAAAGCTGTGAGTTGTTCTGGCTGGCACGTTGAATACTTTTTCCATCACGTATTTCCACTCGTTTCCGTGAGGCCTAACACGTCCGAAAACCTGATGCGTGATCAGGTGTGCGAGTTCATGTGGCACAACCTCGTTGATGAAGGCATCTTCATTTTCAGAAAATAGTACGTGGTTGAGCTTAATTTCGTTGAGCTGAAGGTAGGCCTTTCCCGCCGCTTTGCCTCTTAACTTGAAGGTGATAGTTGGGTGTGGAAATTCACGAGAGAAATGTTGATTTGCGATAGCTAGGCATTCGGCCAATTTCTTATTTGCTCGGTGTTGTTGCAGGGTGTAAGACAAACGTTGTTAACTCCAAATAAAAGGCCTCAGCGTTTAAACCAAGGCCTAATCATAACATTGCTTGTTGATCTAGCGATGCTTTACACGTGATGTTTTTTCTTAATGATCTCGTGATAAGCGTGCCATGTAGCATAGCCAAGTAGCGGCATGGTGACGATCATTCCGATGCCGTAGGTGGCAAAACCCACCAAAATACCGGCACAAATAATACTCGCCCAAACCACCATTGCAGGGATGTTCGATTTCACGGCATTAAAGCTAGTGAAAATCGCACTCATCACATCAACGCGTCTCTCCATCATTAACGGAATTGAAAATGCTGAGATGCTAAATATGAGGCTTGCGATAACAAAACCAATCACAGAACCCGTAATTAAGAAGGGAGCGAACTCAGCCAGTGGTGCGCCTTGCACTGAAGGGTAGAGCGCGTGCAATAATGCAGCGATACGCATCCAGAATATCATCGCAACCATCAATACGATCGCAAAGGCCCATTGGTGGGTGGAGTTGCGAGTGATGGCTTTCATCGAGTGCAGTAGGCTTGCGTTGTGGCCTTTTTCTCTTTCCCAAGCTGCGTCATACAAGCCCAGAGCAAGAAACGGCCCTATTAGCATGTACACGATCAGGCTTGGCATTACGACCAAGTGTGTTCCTTGCCATTGGACAAGCTGAACAATGGCGATTGCCGCTCCCATAAAGCACAAACCGTAGAATGCGCTGATTAATGGCATTCTTACTAAGTCATGCAGAGCAAGCGACAACCAATGAAAGGGTGCGGAAATACTGATTTGGTTACAAGGAATGGTGCGAGCGTAATCCTTATCGCTGACCTTGTGTTTTTTATCGTTCAGTTCGGATGGGTGCGCGGTACGAGGCATAGATCCCCCTAGTTAAATAACGTCCTAGTTATAATTCCATAAGGCTCATCGATGTGGCTTGTGTGAGAGTTATGGTGTTGAGCTAAATTGCTCTTTGTCATCCCAGTTTTTGTTCTAGCGTGCATTTAACGAGCGTTATCAGGCTGAATTAATTTAAGTTAAATGTGAGCTTGATCTCTTAGGAGTTACCTTAACTATTGTCAGTAGTGTTAGAAAACACAAATTATCAGCGGTTTTTTATACTAAGTGGTTAACGGTAAAGAAGGGCATTAGAGAAGAGAATGGCGAGTGAAAGTAAGGTAAGTACATAAAAATAAAGCCCTTACTAAGAAGTAAGGGCTTTAAAGAAACAAATCGCAGTGGCTAAATTATTTTAGGCCAGCGAAGTCCGCAAGGATTGCTGCTTTGTCAGTCGCTTCCCAAGGGAACTCTTCACGACCGAAGTGGCCGTATGCAGCAGTCTGCTTGTAGATAGGCTGAAGAAGGTTCAACATCTCTTGAAGACCGTATGGACGTAGGTCGAAGTTTTGACGAACTGCTTCAATGATAATTTCGTGAGCTACTTTTTCAGTACCAAACGTTTCAACCATGATAGATGTTGGATCAGCAACACCGATAGCGTAAGACAGTTGAATCTCACAACGGTCAGCCATGCCAGCAGCAACGATGTTTTTCGCAACGTAACGAGCCGCGTAAGCTGCAGAACGGTCAACTTTTGATGGATCTTTACCAGAGAATGCACCGCCACCGTGACGAGCTGCGCCGCCGTAGGTATCAACGATGATCTTACGACCAGTTAAACCACAGTCACCCATTGGGCCACCGATTACGAAACGGCCTGTTGGGTTGATGAAGAAGTTAGTATCTTTGTTGATCCACTCAGCAGGAAGTACTGGCTTGATGATTTCTTCCATTACTGCTTCGCGTAGGTCAGGCGTTGTTACTGAATCACAGTGTTGAGTAGAAAGAACAACAGCATCGATACCAACGATCTTACCTTGGTCGTATTGGAACGTAACTTGAGATTTCGCATCTGGGCGAAGGAAGTCAAGTTTGCCGCTCTTACGTACTTCAGCTTGCTTCTTAACAAGAAGGTGAGAGTAAGTAATTGGAGCTGGCATTAGGATAGGAGTTTCGTTAGTCGCGTAACCAAACATGATACCTTGGTCGCCTGCGCCTTGCTCTTTAGGGTCTTCTTTATCAACACCTTGGTTGATGTCTGGAGACTGCTTACCAATTGTGTTTAGAACAGCACAAGAGTCAGCGTCAAAGCCCATATCAGAATGAACGTAACCAATTTCACGTACTGTTTCACGAGTGATTTCTTCGATATCAACCCATGCAGACGTTGTCACTTCACCGCCAACCATAACCATGCCGGTTTTAACGTAAGTCTCACAAGCAACACGTGCTTTTGGATCTTGTTCCAAGATGGCATCAAGAACAGCATCAGAGATTTGGTCTGCAATTTTATCTGGATGACCTTCTGAAACAGATTCAGAAGTGAATAGGTGCTTAGCCATGAGAGCTCCACTTTTAAGTTTTTGGTGTAAATAGTTTATGGCGTCGCAAGCTAGGAAGCGCCGCCATTAAATACAGTATATTTTGTAGGTGTTTCTACATCTAGACGGCTATTCTAAATTCCAGCGGTCGAATTACAAGCTCTTTTTTATGATATGTCATAACTAATCGTTTGCGTATCGATCGAGATAAGCCACTGCTAAGTGATGTAAATGTTCGAAAATTGCGAAAAATGACCGTTAAAATGCCAGTAAAACGTTTGCAGTCGCAATAGTCGTTTGAGAGAATACCCGCGCTAATAAAAATGAAAACTTTAGCAATTATCTCTTTTTTAAATCGCTTATGTATCCAGGAGCAGACATGCCTTCTCGTAAAGATCTAGCCAATGCAATCCGCGCACTTAGCATGGACGGTGTTCAACAAGCAAATTCAGGCCACCCAGGCGCACCTATGGGTATGGCTGACATCGCTGAAGTTCTTTGGCGTGGCCACTTGAACCACAACCCAGCAAACCCAGAGTGGGCTGACCGCGACCGTTTTATCCTGTCTAACGGCCATGGTTCAATGTTGATTTACTCTCTGCTTCACCTTGCAGGCTACGAGCTTTCAATTGAAGATCTGAAAAACTTCCGTCAACTGCACTCTAAGACTCCTGGTCACCCAGAGTACGGTTACGCTCCTGGTATCGAGACAACGACGGGTCCTCTAGGTCAAGGCATCACTAACGCTGTTGGTATGGCAATGGCTGAGAAAGCACTGGCGGCACAGTTCAACAAAGAAGGCCACGACATCGTAGACCACTACACTTATGCATTCATGGGTGATGGCTGTCTGATGGAAGGTATCTCTCACGAAGCATGTTCTCTAGCAGGTACGCTAGGTCTTGGTAAGCTGGTTGCTTTCTGGGATGACAACGGCATCTCTATCGATGGTGAAGTTGAAGGTTGGTTCTCTGACGATACACCTAAGCGTTTTGAAGCATACGGCTGGCACGTAATCCCAGCAGTAGATGGTCACGACTCTGACGCTATCAACGCAGCGATTGAAGCGGCTAAAGCGGATCCTCGTCCTACGCTTATCTGTACTAAAACTATCATCGGTTTTGGTTCTCCAAACAAAGCGGGTACGCATGACTGTCACGGTGCTCCACTAGGTGCTGATGAAATCACAGCAACTAAAGCAGCATTGGGTTGGGAACACGGTCCTTTCGAAATCCCAGCAGATATCGCAGCTGAGTGGAATGCGAAAGAAGCAGGCGCAGCGAAAGAAGCAGCGTGGAACGCGAAGTTTGACGCATACGCAGCGGCTTACCCAGAGCTAGCAGCTGAATTCAAACGTCGTACTAACGGCGAGCTACCCGCTGAGTGGGAAGAGAAAGCAAACGCAATCATTGCTGATCTTCAAGCTAACCCAGCAAACATCGCTTCACGTAAAGCATCTCAAAACGCACTAGAAGCGTTTGGTCAAATGCTTCCAGAATTCATGGGCGGCTCTGCTGACCTTGCGCCTTCTAACCTGACTATGTGGTCTGGTTCTAAGTCTCTTGAAGCAACTGACTTCTCTGGTAACTACATCCATTACGGTGTACGTGAATTCGGTATGACGGCTATCATGAACGGTATCGCTCTGCACGGTGGTTTCGTGCCATACGGCGCAACGTTCCTAATGTTCATGGAATACGCGCGTAACGCAATGCGTATGGCTGCTCTGATGAAAGTTCAGAACATCCAAGTTTACACGCACGATTCTATCGGCTTAGGCGAAGATGGCCCTACTCACCAACCGGTTGAGCAGATCGCTTCTCTACGTCTGACTCCAAACATGAGCACATGGCGTCCATGTGACCAAGTTGAATCTGCAGTGGCTTGGAAACTGGCTATTGAGCGTAAAGATGGTCCTTCATCTCTAATCTTCTCTCGTCAAAACCTTGCACAACAAGATCGTAATGCTGAGCAAGTTGCTAACATCGCTAAGGGTGGTTACATCCTGAAAGATTGTGAAGGCAAGCCAGAGCTAATCATCATTGCAACTGGTTCTGAAGTTGAGCTTGCAGTTGAAGCTGCTGCACAACTAACCGCTGAAGGTAAAGCAGTACGCGTAGTATCTATGCCTGCAACTGACGCGTTCGACAAGCAAGACGCTGAATACCGTGAGTCTGTACTTCCTTCTGATGTTACAGCGCGTATCGCAGTAGAAGCTGGCATCGCTGACTTCTGGTACAAATACGTTGGCTTCGGTGGCAAGATCATCGGTATGACAACGTTCGGCGAATCTGCACCAGCAGGTGAGCTATTCAAGATGTTCGGTTTCACTACTGAAAACGTAGTAAGCACAGCGAAAGAGCTTCTTGCTTAATCATTGACTGATGGCCTTGTGCTAACAGTTAAATGAAGGAAAAAACCGAGCACTGAGCTCGGTTTTTTGTTTCTGGGATTTGTTTCTTCTAGGCTTATCTCTACAAGCAACAGATTAACCTGTCTTAACTAAACGGCGTTATTCAAGTAATGCCTTTTGGGTAGGATTCAGTTATCATCTGTTGCACGAAATTTTGGTTAGATGTACGGAACTATGCTAAAAGTCGCGATAAACGGATTTGGAAGAATAGGGCGTAATGTATTACGCGCTGTCTATGAAAGTGGCAAAAGCCAACAAATCAAAGTAGTAGCTGTTAATGAGCTTGCTCAGCCTGACGCTATGGCTCATCTATTGCAATACGACACCAGTCACGGCCGCTTCGGCAAGAAAATCTCCAACGATCAAGAGCACATCTATGTCCATCACGGCATTGGTGCGGAAGATAAAGGTGAGTTCGATACCATTCGTATCTTACATCTTGCTGATATTGAGCTGTTGCCTTGGCGTGACCTAGAAGTGGATATTGTTCTCGACTGTACCGGAATTTATGGTTGCCGAGATGACGGCCTAGCGCACATTGCTGCTGGGGCAAAAAAGGTACTGTTTTCTCACCCTGGTGCCAATGACCTCGATAACACCATTATCTATGGTGTGAATCACGATACCATTGAAGCGGACCACCGAATCGTTTCCAATGGCTCATGCACCACCAACTGTATTGTCCCTATCATTAAGGTTCTTGATGACGCCTTTGGCATTGAGTCCGGTACTATTACGACTATTCACTCTTCAATGAATGATCAACAAGTTATCGATGCGTACCACAGCGATTTACGTCGTACTCGAGCGGCAAGCCAATCGATCATTCCTGTCGATACCAAGTTGCATAAAGGTATTGAAAGAATCTTCCCGAAATTTTCCAACAAATTTGAAGCTATATCTGTGCGTGTTCCGACGGTAAACGTAACAGCGATGGATTTAAGTGTCACAATTAATGCAAATGTGAAAGTTAATGACGTAAATCAAACCATTGTTAATGCATCCCAGTGTACATTACACAATATAGTTGACTATACTGAAGCGCCGCTCGTTTCCATCGACTTTAATCACGATCCCCATAGCGCAATCGTTGATGGTTCACAAACGCGAGTGAGCAACGGCCACTTAGTTAAAATGCTAGTGTGGTGTGATAATGAATGGGGCTTTGCGAACCGAATGCTGGATACGGTTCTTGCAATGCAAGCTTCTGAAGGCAAGAAGTAAGACCTAGAAGCAAATGTGCGGATTATTTATTTTTTAGCTTGAAATAAATACTAAGAGTCCACATATTATTAGTAGTGAAAGAATTACCAGTTGAATAATTTATAGGCTTAGCAGGGTTGCTGAGTTTCCAAAACTTTATATTTATTTAAATTTGAGAGGACAAATCATGTCTGTGATCAAGATGACTGACCTGGAACTTGCAGGTAAACGCGTATTTATCCGTGCTGACCTAAACGTACCAGTAAAAGACGGTAAAGTAACTTCAGATGCACGTATCCTTGCATCTCTACCAACTATCAAACTTTGCCTAGAAGCTGGCGCAAAGGTAATGGTTACTTCTCACCTTGGTCGTCCTACTGAAGGCGAATACAACGAAGAGTTCTCTCTAGCTCCTGTAGTTAACTACCTAAACGACGCACTAGACTGCGAAGTTAAACTAGCTAAAGATTACGTAAACGGCCTTGAGCTAAACGCTGGTGAACTTGTTGTTCTTGAAAACGTTCGCTTTAACAAAGGCGAGAAGAAGAACGAAGAAGCACTTTCTAAGCAATACGCTGCACTATGCGACATCTTCGTAATGGATGCATTCGGTACAGCTCACCGTGCTCAAGCTTCTACACACGGCGTTGGTACTTACGCTCCTGTAGCATGTGCTGGCCCTCTTCTAGCTGCTGAGCTTGAAGCGCTTGGTAAAGCAATGGACAACCCAGCTCGCCCACTAGTGGCTATCGTTGGTGGTTCTAAAGTTTCTACTAAACTAACCGTTCTAGAATCTCTTTCTAAAATTGCTGACCAGCTTGTTGTTGGTGGTGGTATCGCGAACACATTCATCGCTGCTGAAGGCCACAACGTAGGTAAGTCTCTATACGAAGCTGACCTAGTTGAAACTGCTCAGAAGCTAATGAAAGAGTGTGCTATCCCAGTAGCGACTGACGTTGCGTGTGCTAAAGCATTCGACGAAAACGCAGAAGCTGAAATCAAGCACGTTTCTGAAGTTCAAGACGACGACATGATCTTCGACCTTGGTCCAGATTCAACTGCGGCACTAGCTGAAATCATCGGCAACGCGAAAACTATCCTTTGGAACGGCCCTGTAGGCGTATTCGAATTCAAGAACTTCGAAGCGGGTACAGCTGGTATCTCTAAAGCAATCGCTGAGTCTGCAGGTTTCTCTGTAGCAGGTGGTGGTGACACGCTAGCAGCTATCGACAAGTTCGGTATCAAAGCTGACGTTTCTTACATCTCTACTGGCGGTGGCGCTTTCCTTGAATTCGTTGAAGGTAAAGTACTTCCTGCAGTAGCAATGCTTGAAGAGCGTGCTAAAGCATAATTGATTTAGAAAGGCGAGATGTGAATCTCGCCTTTTAACGTTTGCTGCATATCACACTTTTTTGCTAGAATGGCACAAGTTGTGAGCAAACGATTGCAAGTTTTTGAACTTAAGTTTTTTAATCTTAAAACGATAGAATAAATAGGACTATTTCCATGTCTAAGATCTTCGATTTTGTAAAACCTGGTGTAATTTCTGGCGATGACGTACAGAAAGTATTTGAAATCGCAAAAGAGAACAAGTTTGCACTTCCTGCTGTAAACGTTGTTAACACTGATTCAATCAACGGTGTTCTAGAAGCAGCAGCTAAAGTTAAAGCTCCTGTTGTTGTTCAGTTCTCTAACGGCGGTGCTGGTTTCTTCGCTGGTAAAGGCGTTAAACTTGAAGGTCAAGGCGCACAAATCCTTGGCGCTGTTGCTGGTGCAAAATACGTACACGCTGTTGCTGAGTCTTACGGTGTTCCAGTTATCCTGCACACTGACCACGCTGCTAAGAAACTTCTTCCATGGATCGACGGTCTACTAGACGCTGGTGAAGAGTTCTTCGCACAAACTGGTAAGCCTCTTTTCTCTTCTCACATGATCGATCTTTCTGAAGAGTCTCTAGAAGAGAACATCGAAACATGTGCTAAGTACCTAGAGCGCATGGCTAAAATGAACATGACTCTAGAAATCGAACTAGGTTGTACTGGTGGTGAAGAAGATGGCGTTGATAACTCTGATATGGACGCATCTGAGCTTTACACTTCTCCAGAAGACGTAGCATACGCTTACGAGAAACTAATGGCTGTTAGCCCTCGTTTCACTATCGCGGCTTCTTTCGGTAACGTACACGGTGTTTACCAAGCAGGTAACGTTGTACTAACTCCAACTATCCTACGTGACTCTCAAGCATACTGTGCAGAGAAGTTCGGTATCGCACCTAACGCTCTAAACTTCGTATTCCACGGTGGTTCTGGTTCTTCTGAAGCAGAAATCCAAGAGTCTATCGGTTACGGTGTTATCAAAATGAACATCGATACTGATACACAGTGGGCAACTTGGGATGGTATCCGTACTTACTCTGCTGAAAACTTCGATTACCTACAAGGTCAAATCGGTAACCCTAAAGGCGAAGACCAACCAAACAAGAAGTTCTACGATCCACGCGTATGGCTACGTGCTGGTCAAGCTTCAATGGTTACTCGTCTTGAGAAAGCATTTGCTGACCTTAACGCTATCGACGTACTATAATTCTTTGAATTAAGTACTCTTTAAATTTTAAAAACCCGCTCATTGAGCGGGTTTTTTTATATCTGATAAAAACTTGTATTAAATATGTGAAAAACCTAGCCTCCGGTGAATAAATTTCGTAGTCTTTTAGTTATCGGTATTTGTGTTTATCGGTAAGTTTTAATAATTCAAAAGCTTACATAAATATGACTTTGCAATCTGTCAAAGATAGGATATCGTGCCAGAAAATCTGAACTTGGTTCAGTTTATAAAAAGGACTTGGCTTTAATTTACTTTGAACACAATGACTTAACGGTCATTAACCTGTTTATTATATTGCAGAGTAAATTAGGCTTAAGGCAGTTTAGCCCATAGCATATTATATAGAGGATGCACATTATGGCTGATAGTTCGACAGCGATTGAGACTCCACTTGTGGATGGTTTGTCTCAAGCAGAGCAGTGGTTAACAAATAATTCAGATTTATTTATCCAATATGGCGTAAATATCATTTCAGCACTGATAATTCTATTTATTGGTAACCTTATTGTTAAAGCCGTAGCGAATAGCGTGTCTAAGGTTCTTCAGAAGAAGAAAATGGACCGAGCGGTTATTGAGTTTATTCACGGTTTAGTCCGTTACTTATTGTTTGTTATTGTTTTAATTGCTGCACTTGGTCGTTTAGGTGTTCAAACGGCATCCGTAGTTGCTGTTATTGGTGCGGCTGGTTTAGCCGTTGGTCTTGCACTACAAGGCTCACTATCTAACTTTGCTGCTGGTGTACTTATCGTCGCATTCCGTCCATTCAAGTCTGGTGACTACGTGGAAATTGGTGGTGTTGCGGGTTCAGTGGATTCAATTCAGATCTTCCAAACTGTTCTAACAACGCCAGATAACAAAATGGTAGTGGTACCAAACGGTAGCGTTATTGGTAGCCCAATTACTAACTACTCTCGTCATGACACACGTCGTATCGACCTAATGATCGGTGTTTCTTACGGTGCTGATCTACAAAAGACCAAAGAACTTCTGACTAAGATTTGTGAATCTGATGAGCGTGTATTGAAAGAGCCTGGTGTTCAAGTTGGTGTTCACACACTAGCGGACTCTTCAGTAAACTTTGTGGTTCGCCCATGGGTTAGTACTGCAGAGTACTGGAATGTTTACTTCGACCTGATGCAAGCAATCAAAGAAGGCTTGGATAAAGAAGGTATCGAAATTCCATTCCCACAAATGGATGTTCACATGAACAAAGTTGAGGGCTAATAAAGCTTCGACAAGTTGAATAAAAAGGCGGATAACTTAGGTTATCCGCCTTTTTTGTTGGTTTCATGAAGCTAAATAGATTTACCAGTATTGCTCAATAAGTCCATCGGTAAGCACCGTTGCTATGGCGAACATCATGGTTGCGACTGCGATATCAATGCCTTTCTTAACCTTAGGTTTAGATAGCGTCGGGCCTAGTTTTGCAGCGCCTAATGACAAAGAATAGAACCAGACGAACGAAGCCAATATAGTCCCCATAGCAAATGCAATTCTGTCGTTGCCTTCAAATTGCCCACCAATGGATCCAAGAATTACCACGGTATCCAAATAGAGGTGAGGGTTTAATACTGTAACCGCCAATGCACCCAAAATAACGGTGCGCTTACCGCGAGCCAGTATCTCTCCTTTCGACTCCTCGCTTGAGGGTGCTTTAAAGGCACTGCGCAGTGATAACAAACCATACACGGTTAGAAAAGCGATGCCGCCTAACGTCACTGAGGTGAGTAGCAATTCATTTTGCGACAGAATCGCACCGCCACCAAAGATACCCAATGAGATAAACAGAGTATCGAGCAGGCTACAGATTGTCGCGGTGGTTAAATGGTGGTTGCGCTTTATCCCTTGATTTAGGACGTACGCATTCTGAGCGCCAATAGGGATAATCATGCTTGCCCCTAGACCAAAACCTTGTAATAAAACCCAAAAACTCATTTTAACCTCCACTTATTTAACGATATTTACGTGCTATATGGCGAAGATACTCCGCCCCTTTAAATAAGTATAATTAATGATTTTAATCTATTATTAGAGTTGCTAATGTGGTGGTGAGATAGCTTAAAAAGGAAGCAAATTGATGCGCGGATTGGATTATAAATGGATAGAAGCACTGGATGCCGTAGTAAAACAACGTGGCTTCGAAAGGGCTGCTGAGCAGTTATATATATCCCAGTCGGCGATATCTCAGCGCATCAAACAGCTGGAAAAGTGGTTGGCTCAGCCTGCCTTAGTGAGAGAAAGCCCGCCTAGGCCAACGCCTGCGGGTAAAAAATTACTGGGCTTATATCGTCGTGTTCGGTTGTTAGAGCACGAACTTGTGCCTGAGTTGATGAATGAAGAGGGAACTCAGCCACTATCGATATCCATAGCCACCAACGCTGATAGTTTGGCGACATGGCTGCTACCGGCTTTGTCGGATGTGATGAAATCTCGCCAAGTCGAGTTGAACCTCGCGATTCATGGTGAGTCGAGAACCATTGAAAAGATAAAAAGTGGCGAGGTGGCAGGTGCAATCAGTTTGGAGTCTCAAGCGATTCCAGGCTGCAGTGCCGACTATCTTGGTAGGATGGATTATGTGTGTGTGGCTAGCCCTGATTTTCATCAGCGTTACTTTGCAGAGGGCGTAAACTACGCCACTTTAAGCAAAGCGCCTGCGGTTTCCTATGATCAATACGATGATCTGCATAAGAAGTTTCTGCATGATCATTTTAACGTCCCGAGAGACAGTGTGATCAATCATACAGTCGGCAGTTCAGAAGCATTTGTGCGCTTGGCATTATCGGGTGTAGCCTATTGCTTGATCCCCCGATTACAGATTATCGATGAGCTCGAGTCTGGTGCTCTGATTGATATTACCCCTGGCTTTCTGCTCTCTTATCGCATCTATTGGCACCATTGGCAGCTTGAGAGCGGAGTATTAAAAGAGGTATCCCAAGCAATATTGAGTTTTGCTCACAATCACTTACCTCAGTAAACTGTTGGTTTTTTCAGCGTCAAAGTTCTGTTAGAAGTGTGTGCTCTGGATTGGCTAAACGATAAATTGCTCTATGATGAAAGGACATTTGTTTAGCATAGGTCATACCTAATGAAGCTTGTACCAAAGATGTTAGCAACGTCTCTTACTCTTACTGCGGCGTTGAGTGCTGTGAGTTTTCCATCATTGGCTGACTCTCCATCCTTTCCTCATATTTCAACGACAGGCTATGGTGAAGTGATCGCTACACCTGATATGGCGACATTCTCTGTGAGAGTCGTGGAATCGACGATGACTGCTGAACAGGCTAAAAATACCGTTGATAAAGTCGTGACAGGCTTTCTAAACAAGCTACATCAAGCTGGTGTTGATGAGGCGAGTGTACACAGCTCTAACCTGTATTTATCTCCTCAATATCATTACCCGAAAGATGGCAAACCGGAACTGGTTGGCTACCGCGCCTCACGTAATGTGACCGTTCAAGTGACTGAGCTAGCTAATCTTAATGAGTACATGGATATTGCGATTGGAGAAGGCATTAATCAGATCGACAACATCCAACTGCAAGTTCGCGACCAAGCTAAGTATCAAGAGCAAGCGCGCTTAGAAGCCATTAAAGATGCGACATCAAAAGCTAAATCATTGGCGAGTGGTTTTGAGCGCGAGTTAGGTGATGTATGGCGCGTGGATTACAACGCCCAATCTTCTCAGCCAGTACTCATGCGTTCAATGGCGATGGATGCAAGAACAGAATCGAACTCTTATGAAGACTCAACGATCACCATTCGTGATCGCGTGAATGTGATCTACCAGATCGAAGAGTAATGACAGTGCTATAGAAGGTTTTGGATCATGACGGCCTAATTACCTACGATAGGCCAAATGCTAAAAAGGCTCTCATGATGAGAGCCTTTTTTATGCATTTTGAGTGCGATGATTAGTGAAGAAGACGAGCACGGATTGTGCCTTCGATCTCTTTCAGTTTAAGCAGTGCTTCTTCAGAGCGATCGGCTTCTACATCGATAACGACATAACCCATATCAGCCGCAGTCTGTAGGTATTGACCCGCGATGTTGATCCCTTCCTCAGCGAAGATGGTGTTGATCTGAGTTAGGATGCCTGGGCGGTTTTCGTGAATGTGTAATAAACGAGACGTTCCAGTATGCAGTGGTAGTGACACCTCAGGGAAGTTAACACTTGATAGCGTAGAGCCGTTATCAGAGTATTTCGCTAGCTTACCAGCAACTTCAACACCAATGTTCTCTTGTGCTTCTTGAGTTGAACCACCCACGTGAGGCGTTAGGATCACGTTATCGAACTGCATTAATGGAGACTCAAACGGGTCTGCATTGGTTTTTGGTTCTGTTGGGAAAACATCAATAGCCGCACCTGCAAGGTGTCCAGACTCCAGAGCGCCACACAGAGCAGGAATATCGACTACCGTGCCACGAGCTGCGTTGATAAAGATAGAACCAGGCTTCATGCGCTCGAACTCTTCTTTACCCATCATGTCTTTTGTTTCGTTGGTTTCAGGTACATGCAAAGAGATTACGTCACACTTGTTCAGTAATTCCGTCATGGTATGAACTTGCGTTGCGTTACCCAGAGACAGTTTGTTTTCAATGTCGTAGAAGTAAACACGCATGCCAAGGTTTTCAGCAATAATACCCAGTTGAGTACCGATGTGACCGTAGCCAATAATACCTAAACGCTTACCACGGGCTTCGTAAGAGTTGTCTGCACTCTTTTTCCAGATACCACGGTGAGCAAGGGCGTTCTTTTCTGGAATGCCACGTAGTAGTAATAAAATCTGACCAAGAACGAGCTCAGCAACGCTTCGAGTGTTTGAGAACGGTGCGTTGAACACGGGGATACCGCGTTTTGCTGCTGCTTGAAGGTTGACTTGGTTAGTACCAATACAGAAACAACCAATAGCAACCAGTTTTTCAGCTGCATCAATAACTTCTTGGGAGATGTTAGTGCGAGAACGAATACCAATGAAGTGAGCATCTTTAACTGCTTCAAGAAGTTCATCTTCCGGTAGCGAGCCTTTGTGGTACTCAATGTTTGTGTAACCAGCGGCTTGCAGTACTTCTACAGAAGAAGGGTGAAGACCTTCTAGAAGTAGAATTTTTATTTTTTCTTTTTCCAGTGAAACTTTGGCCATTGTTCTCGTCCTTAAAATGGAAAGGTTGGGCAAATGCGGCGCACGTGCTACAAAATGGCTGAAAGGGGAACAAATTCACCACTTTGTTAGGAGACAAACGTTTTCCCTGTGCGTCTTCTGAACAATAAAGTAACAAAAAAAAAATGTTTTGGGTAAGAAAATTACGGAATAAGACATAATTTTACAGCAATAAAGCAAAAAAAACGGCGCCCTAGGGCGCCGTATGTAATGAAGTAACAGAAAAACTCAATCTTCTATTATTTATTCTTCGATTTTTGCACCTTCAGGCGTGCCGGTGATAACCACATCAGCACCACGGTGAGCGAACAGACCAACCGTCACCACACCAGCTATACCATTGATGATATCTTCTAGTTGTTTCGGGTTTTCGATCGCCATGCCGTACACATCTAGGATCACGTTGCCGTTATCGGTTGTGCAGCCTTCGCGGTAAACTGGGTCACCACCAAGCTTAACCAACTCACGTGCCACGTATGAACGTGCCATTGGGATTACTTCAACAGGCAGTGGGAATTTACCCAACACATCAACTGCTTTAGTACCGTCAACAATACACACAAACTTATCAGAGATAGCCGCTACGATTTTTTCACGAGTCAAAGCAGCGCCGCCGCCTTTGATCATATCGCGAGTTGGGTTGATTTCATCTGCGCCATCAACATAGATGTCTAGCTTAGCGACATCGTTACACTCATACACTTTGATCTCTAGCTCTTCTAGTCGCTGCGTTGAAGCAACAGAGCTTGAAACCGCACCTTTGATTTTGTCTTTCATTGTGCCTAGTGCGTCGATGAAGTGATTTACTGTAGAGCCAGTACCTACACCTACAATGCTGCCTTCTTCAACATATTGAAGTGCTGCCCAGCCAGCTGCTTTTTTCATTTCATCTTGAGTCATGCCATTCTCCTGAATAAGGTCTTGCGCTTTGAATTGATCGTTTGCGTAATGATGAAGTTAACGTTTAGATATTGAGTTAACGCTTCTATATCGAGGTTAACGTTTGCGGCGCGATTATAGCGCTTTCATGGTTGTTTTCCCATTGCCAAGTTTTACTCGGAGTCACGATTTTAGGTAACGGAATGTCCCATTCTTCAATCGGTAGCGTATCAACATGTTGGCAATCATGAGCCAAACCAATAGGAGCTGCACCTTCGCCCGTCTCGAACCACTTTGCCAAGGTGCGATCGTAATATCCGCCGCCCATACCTAAACGATGGCCATGGGAGTCAAAGCCGACAAGGGGCGTAAGAATAAGGTCGAGTTGCTGACAAGGTTTAACCAGCATTTGATTGAGCTGAGGTTCGACAATACCGTACTTATTCAAAACAGTGGGTGTGGTTGGCGAGTAGTGTAAAAACAGCAGGTGCCCGGCAGAGAAGGGGTGCAATACTGGTAAATAAATTTGCTTACCTTGCGCCCATAACCATTCGATTAAAGGCTGAGTATCGAGTTCGCCATCGATAGAGATATAGAGGGCAATATGCTGAGCAGACTGAATTTCATCAAGCTGCATGCACTGCTTAACTAAGTCGATACCGGATTGAGTTTGTTGGTCGCCAGATAAGGCATTGCGTTTGATACGGATCTGTTTGCGAAATTCGCTGCGTGTGAGCGTCTTCATAAGAAGGGATACCCCAAAGTGCCGTTGAGAATAGATGGCCCTTGAACCAGCGAGTTCAAGGCGGATCAGCAATGATTACCGTAGGCTTCTCGGTCGGGCCGAGCATGCTCAATAGCACTCAAGTACTAACCCTTAGGGATTGCTTATCGGCTCGGGGACGTGAATCCTCTGACAAACACTCCAGGGTAAATTTTGTGTACGCTATTGCTGTCCGTGCTTAACTTTACTGAGGACATCTGAAAGTGATGTCGTGAGCTGTTCCATTCGCTCGGTCAGTGCGTTTTGTTCATCATTTGCTTCAAACTTCTTGGTTTGTAATTCGTAGCAAATATTCAGAGCTGCGATAGTCAGCAGCTTCACTTCATTGGTTACCTTAGTACGTTCAGCCATCTCTTTCAATCGATTATCAAGATCGGCCGCCGCTGCAATCAATGACTCTTCTTGCCCTGGTGGACAATTCACTCGAGTCAGTTTTCCTAATATTTCAACGTCTACCGCTTGATTACTCATGATGGATGAACTCTTTAACGCGCTATTTTAAGGCTGTTGCCCTTCGCCATTTTTTGAGAAAGAAAAAGTGCAAGTACCGATGAGGAAGCAATCTCCTCTGAGGAAGAAACTATAGGTAAACCGCTATTAAGATTCAAGCTTTTCAGAGTGACTGTTTGTAAATGAGAGCTTGAGCACACAGTAATTCAGCAAATTGAACAATTGGTAGTCAGTCATCCTTCAATTGCTGGGGATCGATGCTTATCAGAATTGGGGTGAAGTGGTACGATTATACTATCGATATAAAGAATAACTGAGCGAGCTATCTGATGAGCGAAACTACTTTACCTGACTACCTAACGGTTGCGACTGAACTTCAATCGGCAAGTCTAGCCGTAACCCCTGCTGAGATGCACGGTTTATTAACGGGTATGTTAAGCGGAGGCTTAAGCCTTGCAGATAAAAGCTGGCAACCACTGATCTTCGATTACACCAATGAAGGCATGGGTTGGCCAGATCGCGCATTAACGCTAGCGGAAGCGACACTGAAAGTAACGACCAGTGAAATCACAGGTTCGGGTATGGAATTGTCTATGTTGCTGCCTGACGAAGACGCAAGCGCAAGCCTATTTGACTTGGCTGATGGTGTGTCTGATTGGATTAACCATTTCATTACTGGTCTAGGCTTGGTTGGCGCTCAATTGAACAAAGCGTCTGACAGTACAAAAGAAGCATTAGCTGATCTAGAAGAGATGGCTAAGCTAGGCATTGACGAAGAAGATGATCTGGAAGAGCAAGCGCAGCTTCTAGAGCACGTTATTGAGCACGTAAAAGCGTGTGCACTAACGATTCATGCTGAATTTGGTGCTCGCCCATCTGAAGATGCGGCGCCTACCATTCATTAATTCGTTGGCCGGTTTGAGGTTATGATGGCTCAGTATGATGTTGTAATTGCTGGTGGCGCAATGGCAGGGGCAACCTTAGCCCTTGCTTTGAATCACCTAAGCCAAGGTTCACTGTCGATTGCGGTAGTGGAGCCTTATCAGGTTGATCATCAAGCTCACCCTGGGTTTGATTCTCGTTCGATTGCTTTGTCCTATGGCACGGTGCAGATCCTGGATTCTTTGCGCTTATGGCAATCTATCGCTCCGGTCGCGACCCCGATTAAAGATATCCATGTTTCGGATCGCGGGCATGCCGGAATGACAGACATCTACAGTGAAGAGCTTGCTGTAGATGCGCTTGGCTACGTGGTCGAGTTAGCAGATGTGGGTCGAATCTATCAGCAGAAACTTGAATCAGAAGCGGCAATTACCATGCTTTGTCCTGAGTCTGTTAGTAAAGTTGAACGTGAAGAAGCGTTGACGACGATTGAACTGACAAGTGGGCAAACAGTAACCACTAAGTTACTGGTTGCTGCTGACGGTGCAATCTCAACCTGTTGCCAACAGCTCAATATCTCATTGAGTGAGCATGACTTTGAGCAAGTCGCTGTGATTGCCAATATTGTGGCGAGTGAACCTCACCAAGGTCGCGCATTTGAGCGTTTTACCCATCATGGGCCAGTTGCTCTATTACCGATGAGTGACAACCGTTTATCGCTGGTTTGGTGTTTAACACCAGAGCAAGCACAAAAAGTGATGATGCTAAACGACAATGAATTTCTTGAGCAATTGCAGAATGACTTTGGCTGGCGACTTGGCCGATTAGAGAAGGTCGGCAAGCGCGCGAGTTACCCTCTGATTCTTCGTCACCGACAGCAAAATATCTCTCATCGATTTGCCATTGTTGGTAATGCTGCTCAAACGCTTCACCCAATTGCGGGGCAAGGCTTTAACCTAGGCATCCGAGATGTGGCTTCCTTGGCAGAAGAGTTGTGTACCCAGTTAGATGATGTAGGTCGTTACCGTGGTCTTGTTAACTTTAGAAAGCGTAGAGAACAAGACCGAGACGCAACGATCACGTTGACTTCAAGCCTAGTTCACCTGTTCTCAAACGATTATATGACCGCTCGCATTGGGCGTAATCTTGGGTTAGCCGTAATAGATAACCTTCCACCACTTAAAGGTCCACTTTTGCGTCATACGCTTGGCCTAGTAGAAAGATAAGGTAATAAATAATGATGCAAAGTGTTGATATCGCGATTGTTGGTGGTGGCATGGTTGGCCTAGCGCTTGCTGCTGCCCTAAAAGACAGTGACCTAAGAATCGCTGTCATTGAAGGCAGAGCGCCTAGTGAAGGGCTGAGTGAGCTGCCTGATGTGCGTGTATCCGCGTTGAGTCGTTCTAGTGAAGTGATTCTTCGTAACCTAGGTGCATGGCAAGGTATCGAACAAAGACGCGCTGCACCGTATCAAGCGATGGAAGTGTGGGAACAAGACAGTTTCGCTCGTATTGAGTTTGACTCGACACGCTTGGCTCAGCCTAATCTTGGTCATATCGTTGAAAACCGTGTGATTCAATTAGCGCTGCTTGATCAGGTTAAGAAACAAGACAACGTCAGCCTGTATATGCCCGCAACGTGTAAAACGATGGCGATTGGTGAAAGTGAAGCTTGGTTAACATTGGACAATGGTCAAGCACTGACAGCTAAGTTAGTTGTTGGAGCAGACGGCGCAAACTCTTGGGTTCGTAAGCAGCAAGATATCCCATTAACACATTGGGATTACGGACACAGTGCGATTGTCGCGAACATCAAAACCACAGAGCCGCACCACAGCGTTGCTCGTCAAATCTTCACGCCTCAAGGCCCATTGGCATTCCTACCAATGCAACCAAGCAACATGAGCTCGATTGTTTGGTCTACGGAACCAAATCGTGCCGAGAAGCTGGTATCCATGTCGGATGTTGATTTTAATAAGCAGCTAACGGCAGAGTTCGACTCGAAGCTTGGATTGTGCGAAGTGGTTGGTGACCGTTTTGCCTTCCCACTGCGCATGCGTTATGCGCGTGACTTTGCGGTAGAGCGTGTGGCTTTGGTTGGTGATGCTGCTCATACCATTCACCCATTAGCAGGGCAGGGTGTGAACCTTGGCTTATTAGACGCAGCAAGTTTAGCGCAAGAGCTGTTAAAGCTATGGTCTGCGGGTGAGGATATTGGCACCAAGCGTAATCTTCGCGGCTACGAGCGCTGGAGAAAAGCAGAGGCGGCGAAAATGATTGCTTCAATGCAGGGCTTCAAAGATCTGTTTGAAGGCGATAACCCAGCTAAGAAGCTGATTCGTGGTATTGGTATGAAGCTAGCGGGCCAATTACCGGGTGCGAAAGATGAGATCATGAAGCGCGCACTGGGTTTGTCTGGCAATCTTCCTGACTTAGCTAAGCGTCCAGTGACTCATCGATAATGACATAGTGTTCTGGTGGTTTATCGAATCATCATTGATACGAAAATAGGTACGAAAAAAGGGTTGGCATAATGCCAACCCTTTTTGTTTTTAATTCTGTAGATAATCAGGTCATGCGTACGCGCAGCGCAGTTTCATGATTTCACTATTTATTTCTTTCACTGTTTGAAAGTGACGTTTTTCTGCTCGGTCTGGTAGCACTAGCTTACCGTTATCAAACTCAAATTTTCCTACGCCGTAAATGTAGATTCGTCCTTTGAAAAGTCGACTTACATGTTTAGCAATCATACTCGGTGTATAGCGCTTAAACAGTCTCATTCTTAATTATCCTTATATTTACCTAGCCTGCATATTATAGAAAAACTCCGAGATAATAATTGTGATAAGCATGGAGTTATATGCAGTAGCGTTGACGTTAATTAGATATTTGTGCTGTTCTAAGCACTTTCTTCAGTAAATATCTATTTTTACGTGAGCTCCTCCCCAAAATAATACTGAGTAGTGAACTGCCGTGAACTTTTCTGTTCAGTATTAAGCAGTGATAATGTTACAAGTATAAGAATAGGCGGGATTTTTTTGTTTGTGTAATCAAATTGTAAATTTCGGACAAAAAAAAGCCCGTCTAAAACGGGCGAATAGTCACAGATGCATTACACAAAAGTGGATACTGATGTTACTCAGTGGATTCACTTGCACTGATTTGCTTAATAGCTAGTCAGTAAATTTACAATAACGCAAATTTAACTTTGTGACTACTTATGCTTTTATTTTGAGTAACTATTTATTAATGGTGTGTTCTTCTTATGACGAGGTTCACACTAAAAATGTACTCAATGAAATATTAAAATGAAGTTTGCGAAGCATGATCTAAACGATCATCGACTGATGTCCGCGACGGTCGGTGCACATAGCGCCATAAGATCATTGAGATCCAGCGCAACGCCAGCCATTCGGTCGCCGGAGCTAATGGTTACGGTCGAGTTGTTTTGAATGGAAGGATCAAAAATGATCGGCATGTGTCTCTTGAGAGCGAGCGGACCAACACAACCCACTTTAAAACCGGTGATCGCTTCAACATCAGCGAGCGACACGCAGGTCATTCGACGGCAATTCAGTACCGAGCGTACTTTCTTGGGGTCGACAGAGCGATCGCCAGCAGTACAGGCTAACGCATACTGGTTGCCCATATCCTTGAGCAGGATGCACTTCACCATTTGAGAGGCGTCGATGCCTCGCTCTTGTGCAGTTTCTTCAATGCTGGTGGTTGGCTTGCTTTGCATCAGCAGGCGATAATTCACCTGCTGTTGATCCAGCCATTGTGTAATCTGCGTTTCCACGTGGTTACTCGTCGTCAAGGCTGTACGGCAGTGGCAGGATATTCCATGTTTGATCAGGCTGCGCGGTCAGTCGCAGCTGAACATCGTCATCAAGGTTGTTTGGCAGTACCATCAAACCAATCGCTCGGTTATCAGCAAATTGATAGACGTTTAATAGTCGGCCTGCGCCACGCCAGTTCTCACCCACACTACGTTCCAGTTCAATAGGGTTTTCTAACGACAGCACGTCCGCAGTTGTGCCCGACACAATGCGCATCTCACGCTTGTTCATGCCACGGTACTTAGCACGAGCAACCGTTTCTTGACCTGTGTAACAGCCTTTTGAAAAGCTGATACCGCCAATCGCTTGCAGGTTAAGCGCTTGAGGGATGTGCTCGTTTTGCTCTGCTTTCGATAGGTTAGGCTGAGCATCAAGAATTTCATGATATTGCCAAAGTGTTTCTGATACTTTCTCCGCAGCGCTGTTTGATACCAAGGCTTCAGCGGCTTCTTCTGTCACAAGTAGAGCCCAGCGATTGTCTGAGACTTTAACCGCTGTGCCACCAGAGATAGCACGCACGTTACCTTGGCCTTCTGAAATTGAATCAATATATTGATCCGCAGACGCGCCCATCACACCGATAACAACATCTGTCGTTTGCTCGATATCAACCTTAGAGAACACGGCGTATTTTTTGATTTCGACCAGCTCTACTTCAATCGCAGATTTAGGCTGCATGAGTGCGTAACCGCCATTGTGATGGAACAGGCGGAAGATGCTCCATACCTTTCCTTTTGCATCACAGTGCGCGCCTAACGTGGATTCATCATTAGGAAGAGTGACGACATCGCACGTTACTTGACCCTGTAGGTACGACTTTTTGTCATCGCCTATCATGGTGATTGCGCTCCAGTCTGACACGTGTGTCATCATCAGTTCTGGAAGCGATTCATTTTGCGTATGAGCGAGTGGCTGAAATGTGTTTTTCCAATCCATTTTATCTTTCCTAAGAATTTTATTTGGCTCTATGTTAATCCGGTTCTGTTTCTTTGTCAGCCTAGGTTTTTTTGTGAGCTTAGATAGGGACTGTGACTCACATAGTAGTTACAGGGCGTATGACTTGTTACACTCCGAGAAAGAAAAATTATAGGTGAGGATAGCCAATGTACACTGCAGAGCAGAAAGCACGAATTAAATGGGGTTGCCGTCGCGGCATGTTAGAACTTGATGTAGTCATCATGCCATTTTTCGAAGAGTGTTTTGATTCATTGCAAGAGCAGGAACAGCGCGAGTTTGTTTCTCTATTAGAGTGTGATGACCCAGATTTGTTTACTTGGGTGATGGGACACGGACGCAGTGAAAACCTAGGCCATGCATCAATGGTTGATAAAATTGTCGCACACAACCTCAGCAAGGTTCGTTAAGCTCCAGCTTAACCCTTCATATTCCGCATTATTTGCAAAAGGCACTATTTTTGGGTGCCTTTTGTTTTTCATCGTCCTGTCTTCTATTCCACTTGCCGCCAGCCTTTATTGCTTAGCTTTAATGATCCGCTTGTTCAGAAACAATCATGTGATTCTAAATAGTGTCTATGGGCGTTTTGATTACAGAGAGGATGGTGATATTCGACTCAATGACCGAACTTACCGACTCAAGTCCGTTGATAAGATCTGGGCGCAGTTCTTCGTTAAATTGCAGTTTGAATGTGGGCACTCGGTACTGCTTTGGCGGGACAGCTGTTGCGAGCGAGAATATCGCCATTTTCTGGCGAACTTACAACGAGCGCGCTAGAGAAGCCAAACTATTCGATGAAAGAAAGTATTAGATAAAAGAAAGCGTTAGACAAAAGAAAAGGGAGCACTCGGCTCCCTTTCGTTTAATCATTTTCCGCTGACGGCTAATTCGCTAAGCACGTTTAACCAATTATTATGATTGGCGTTTCTCTGGCGTCAGAATCGTTGGGCCACTGTCTTCTGCAAGTTCAGGGTAATCCAACGTGTAGTGGAGGCCGCGGCTCTCTTTACGTTGCATTGCACAACGAACCATTAGCTCTGCCACTTGTAGCAAGTTACGCAGTTCTAATAGGTTATTCGAAACCTTGAAGTAGCTGTAGTACTCATGAGTTTCTTGTTGCAGCATCTGAATGCGACGCAATGCTCGCTCTAGTCGTTTATCCGTTCGAACAATGCCCATGTAATCCCACATGAATAGGCGCAGTTCGTGCCAGTTGTGTTGAATGATAACTTCTTCATCACTGTTGGTGACCTGGCTTTCATCCCATGCTGGCAGTTCAGCGCACAGTTGAGATTGGTCGATGTTCTCAACGATATCTTTTGCTGCTGCCCATGCGTAAACCACACACTCAAGCAGTGAGTTAGAAGCCATTCGGTTTGCACCGTGTAAGCCGGTGTAGCTCACTTCGCCAATCGCATACAAGTTCGTTAGGTCGGTTTGACCCTGCTTATTCACCATGACACCACCACACGTGTAGTGAGCGGCTGGTACGATAGGGATCGGCTCTTTGGTCATGTCGATGCCCAAGTCCATCAAGCGAGTATGGATCATCGGGAAGTGCGCTGTGATGAATTCTTCAGGTTTGTGGCTGATATCAACATACATACAGTCGGCACCTAAGCGCTTCATTTCGAAGTCAATTGCACGAGCAACCACATCACGTGGCGCCAGTTCACCGCGCTCATCGAAGTCCTTCATAAAGCGAGAACCATCTGGACGACGCAAGTAAGCACCTTCACCACGCAGTGCTTCCGTTAGTAGGAAGTTACGCGCTTCTGGGTGGAATAAACAAGTTGGGTGGAACTGGTTGAACTCAAGGTTTGCCACACGACAACCCGCACGCCAAGCGATAGCAATACCATCACCTGAAGAAACATCTGGGTTAGAGGTGTATTGGTAAACCTTTGAAGCGCCGCCTGTTGCTAATACAACAAACTTAGCACGCACGGTTTCAACATGTTCTTGGTTACGGTTCCAAATGTAGGCACCGATCACCTTGTCTTTTGAACCACCAATCTTATCTTCCGTGATCAAATCCAGCGCATTGTGGCGCTCGAAGATCTCGATATTTGGGTGGTTGTTGACGTTATCTTGTAGTGAGGTTTGCATCGCCATGCCAGTTGCATCGGCAGCGTGCAGAATTCTGCGGTGACTGTGGCCACCCTCACGAGTGAGGTGATATTTTGGTTGGCCTTCTGTGCTGTTCTCATCTTTATCAAATGGAACACCACCATCAATCAGCCATTGCACACACTCTTTCGCATTTTCAGCAATGAATTGAACTGTATCTTCTTCGCATAACCCAGCCCCAGCGATTTGAGTATCCTCTACATGAGACTCAATACTGTCCGACTCATCGAACACCGCGGCGATACCACCTTGTGCGTAATACGTCGATCCTTCGCTGCGTGGTCCTTTGCTTAATACAATTACTTTTGCATGTTCTGCTACGCGTAAGGCTAATGACAAGCCTGCCGCACCACTTCCTACCACTAATACATCACACTGATGTTCACGGTTTGCGTTCATAAAACTTATTAAATCCCGGGCTATAGTCGAGTTGTCCACTCTCAATTGACTTTGTCTTGTTTTAGGAGTTTGGCTAAGACTGTTATAATCTCTCCAGAGTCATCCTTAAACGCTATGCAAAATCAATATATAGACAGCTATCTAGAAATATTTAATTGCTCAATACCATTGCTTTTGCTCAAGTTTCCCCAAATTGATAGGGATAGCTATTTTTATTACATCACATTGTGAAACAATAATGGCAAATAATTTTAAGAAAGTTGGAACTTTCGGTATTTGGCTTAGTCACAATAGTGCTCTTGTAGACGGTGGTGTCAATACTACATTTCGCATAATTAGTACCCATATCTGTGAAGGTGAGGGTTATAACAATAGGAGTACCCGCTCGAATGAACGAGCAGCTAACCGATCAAGTGTTGATTGAGCGAGTTCAGAGTGGAGATAAGCAGGCATTTAACTTACTAGTGGTTAAGTATCAAAACAAAGTTTGTAATCTTATCTCTCGATACGTGAATAATTCCGGTGATGTACCTGATGTAGCACAAGAAGCTTTTATTAAAGCTTACCGCGCGATACCTAACTTTCGTGGCGAGAGTGCCTTCTATACATGGTTATACCGAATTGCCGTGAACACCGCTAAAAATCATATCGTTGCCCAAAGCCGTAGGCCGCCAGCAACCGATGTAGATGCAGAAGATGCAGAATATTACGAAACAGGCAGCGCGTTAAAAGAAATATCGAACCCTGAGAACTTAACGCTGTCTAAAGAATTGAAACAAGTTGTTTTTGGAGCGATTGAAGCGCTACCAGAAGACTTAAAAACTGCAATGACGTTGCGAGAGCTCGAAGGTTTGAGCTACGAAGAGATTGCAGAAGTAATGGATTGCCCTGTAGGAACCGTACGTTCGCGTATTTTCCGAGCTCGTGAAGCGGTGGAAAAGAAAATCAAACCTCTTTTGCAACGCTAGAACTTGTAATAATTATGGTGAAAATAATGGCTGATAAAGAAAAGCTTTCGGCACTCATGGATGGTGAAACGATCGATAAAGCTCTCATTGTAGATCTAGAATCTGATCAAGAAAGCATGGATACTTGGCAGAGTTACCATTTAATTGGTGATGTTATGCGTGGGGATTCGCCAGAAACTCCAGAGTGGAACATTGCTAATAGTGTAGCGGCAGCGCTTGAGAACGAGCCTGCATATGGTTCAATGTCGAACCTGCACCAAGTGAATGTTGAACCTACTGTTGCTCCAATTGAAGAGCAACCTAAACCTCAGCAAGCGAAGCGTCAGCTTCCGGCGTGGTTACAACAGTTTGGACAAGTTGCCGTGGCAGCGTGTGTTTCATTAGCCGTTGTATTAGGTGTTCAACAATATGGTGGTAGCGACCCTGCAGCACCAGAGCAGTTGCCTGTACTCCAGACGATTCCATTTGCCGGTTCTGCGGAACCAGTAAGTTTAACGCGTGACTCTGTTGAGAAACCAGCATCTGAAGCTAACTTGCAAGAGCAGCGCAAACGCGTTCATGCATTGTTAGAAGATTATGAGCTGCAGCTAAGATTAAACAGTGATGCATCGCCAATGCAAGATGCACATCTAGAATCGGACATTGAATGAAGAAAATCCTGGTCAGTGCACTGACACTGTTCAGCTTGATGTCTCCAACAGCCTTTGCAGAGGAAACCACTGCAAAGGCCTTGTTGCATCAAATGAACGAGGCCAGTCAGCATCTAAATTACGAACTCTCCTACATTTTGATAAAGAAGAGCAGTATTGAGCCTCTTGTTTATCGCCATGCGGTTAACGACGACCAACAACTTGCACACCTTGTTTATCTAAGCGGCCCTGTTCGTGAAGTCATTCGACGTGGCAACGAAGTTAGCTACATCGAGCCGGGTACAGAGCCATTTACGATTCAGTCAGGCAGCATGGTTGCGCCTGTTATTCCGATGATTAATCGAGATATCGAATCTCTGAATCAGTACTACGACTTTGTGAAAGTTGGTCGCTCTCGTGAAGCAGGTAGCACCACTCAAGTGCTGCGTGTCGTGCCGAAAGATGGCCTTCGCTACTCTTACGTGGTTTGGGTAGACGAAAAAACGAATCTTCCTTTGCGTGCTGACCTTTTGGATCGTGATGGCGAAGTGCTTGAACAGTACCGCACTATCTCTTACGTGGTGAACGATAAGATTGCTGAGGCTATGGGTGGCTTGAGCCAAGCTCAATTGCCGAAAGTTTTATCATTACCGGAAGGCTTAGTGAGTGAAACTAACTGGCAAGCGTCGTGGATTCCTGAAGGGTTTAAATCAAAAGAGCTTAGCCGCTATCAAATGGCTGCGACCGATAAAATGGTTGAAAGTCAGCTTTTCAGTGATGGACTGTTTAACTTTTCGGTTTATATCGCGGAAAAAGATGAGCATTCATTGAAAGGGCAGCTGGTGCGTCAAGGGCGTAGAACCTTGCACAGCTTAGTGATTGGCGATAAAGAGATCTCTGTGGTTGGTGACATTCCGCCGGCAACTGCAAAACGTATTGCTCAGTCAGTTACATTTAATAAATCGGTACAAGCGCAATGATGACCGCGCTGGCGACCGTTAGCTCGGTTGAACAAAAAGGTAAGCAATACTTTGTTCAATTGAGCTGCGAACAACAAACCAGTTGTAGCAGCTGTTCTTCTCAAAAAAACTGCGGTACGGGTATTGTGACCAAGGCTGTTGGCAATAAATCTTTGTTTTGGCAGCTTAAAACCAAAAGCTTAGTCAAAGCTGGACAAATCGTAGAAATTGGCTTTCCAGAAAAAAGCCTACTTCAGTCGGCGGCGATTGTTTATCTCATCCCACTTTTCATGTTGATGATTGGTGCTGGTTTTGGGCAACTCTTGTTACAACCCTTACTCCAGGGGGGCGAGGGCATTGTTATCTTAAGTGCAGCACTGTTTACTGCTGGTGGGATTGCCTTAGCGAAGCGGTTAGCCAAACCCATGGAAGACAAATCCAAGCAAGAAGTCGTCTTGATTCGAATCCTAGGTGAGTCTCTCGTCTAATTTATGATGCTTCTTGCCCTTAAATTGGGTAGAATCTGCCAACTTGATTGAAATGCCGCCACCAATGCTGACTGTAGATTGGACGCGTCGCGGCTTTCTTATTATCCCTATTCAAAGAGTTTAGTCACACCAAGCCTATGAAGCACATTCGTAATTTTTCGATTATCGCCCACATCGACCACGGTAAGTCGACCCTTTCTGACCGCTTAATCCAAGTTTGTGGAGGATTAAGTGAACGTGAGATGGCAGCTCAAGTCCTCGATTCTATGGATATAGAACGCGAGCGTGGTATTACAATTAAAGCGCAGAGTGTGACTTTAGATTACAAAGCTAAAGATGGTGAAACTTACCAACTTAACTTTATCGACACTCCTGGACACGTAGACTTCTCTTACGAAGTATCTCGTTCTCTAGCGGCTTGTGAAGGCGCACTACTTGTAGTGGATGCTGGCCAAGGTGTTGAAGCACAAACTCTAGCAAACTGTTACACAGCAATCGAAATGGAACTGGAAGTAGTGCCAATCTTGAACAAGATTGACCTACCAGCTGCTGAACCAGAACGTGTTGCTGAAGAAATCGAAGAGATCGTTGGCATCGATGCGATGGAAGCGACTCGCTGTTCTGCGAAAACAGGTTTGGGTGTTGATGATGTTCTAGAAAACATCGTGACGGCAATCCCGCCACCGGAAGGTGATCCTGAAGCGCCTCTACAAGCGTTGATCATTGACTCTTGGTTCGATAACTACCTTGGCGTAGTTTCTTTGGTTCGTATCAAAAACGGTAAGCTGAAGAAGAACGATAAGATCAAAGTAATGTCGACAGACCAAGTATGGGGTGTTGACCGTCTAGGTATCTTCACGCCTAAGCAAATCGATACTACAGAGCTAAATACTGGCGAAGTAGGTTGGGTTGTTTGTGGTATTAAAGACATCCTAGGTGCACCGGTTGGTGATACGTTGACGCTTGCAAAAGGCGGCAGCACTGAACGTCTACCTGGTTTCCAAAAAGTGAAGCCTCAGGTATACGCTGGTCTATTCCCTGTATCATCTGATGACTACGAAAACTTCCGTGACGCGTTAGGCAAATTAAGCCTGAACGATGCATCACTGTTCTTTGAACCAGAAAGTTCAGCAGCACTTGGTTTTGGTTTCCGTTGTGGCTTCTTAGGAATGCTTCACATGGAGATCATCCAAGAGCGTCTAGAGCGTGAATACGACCTAGACCTAATCACAACTGCTCCAACAGTAGTGTATGAAGTTGTAAAAACAGATAAAACGGTTCTTTACGTTGATAGCCCGGCTAAACTGCCAGCGGTTAATGACCTAGAAGAAATTCGTGAGCCAATTGCACGCTGTAATATTCTGGTACCTTCGGATTACCTAGGTAACGTAATCACACTGTGTGTTGAGAAGCGTGGCGTACAAGTAGACATGGTCTACCACGGTAACCAAGTTGCTGTGACGTACGATCTTCCTATGGCAGAAGTAGTTCTAGACTTCTTCGACCGTCTGAAGTCAACGTCTCGCGGCTATGCATCATTGGATTACAACTTCCAACGTTACGAGCCATCAAACATGGTACGTGTAGACGTATTATTGAATGGCGAAACGGTTGATGCGCTAGCGATCATTACGCACAAAGATATTGCTCAGTCTCGTGGTCGTCTACTGGTAGAGAAGATGAAAGAATTCATCCCTCGTCAGATGTTCGATATCGCGATTCAAGCAGCGATTGGTAACCACATCATTGCTCGTTCTACAGTGAAACAACTGCGTAAGAACGTAATCGCAAAATGTTATGGTGGTGATATCAGTCGTAAGAAGAAACTTCTTAAGAAACAAAAAGAAGGTAAGAAGCGTATGAAGCAGATCGGTAACGTTGAACTGCCTCAAGAAGCTTTCCTTGCAATCCTTCATGTTGGAAAAGACTAACTTTATCCAGCATTAAACGAATAATTTAAAGTGAAAGAGTAGCTCGCTACTCTTTCACTTTCGTTATTTTTAAAGAAATGAAATTTAAGGGATATCAATGGCTAATACATTTTCGCTTATCTTAGTGATCGTAACTCTAGTGACCGGCATTGTATGGGCGTTGGAAAAGTTTGTGTGGGCGAAGAAGCGCCAGCAAAAGCTTGCTGACGTTGAAGCACAATCGAATGGCCTAGACGCTGAAACTAGCGCAAAAGTTACGGCTCAACCTTGGTGGGTTGAGAACAGTGTGTCCATTTTCCCGGTAATTGCATTTGTTTTGGTTCTGCGTTCATTTATTTATGAACCGTTTCAAATCCCTTCTGGCTCGATGATGCCAACGCTTTTGGTTGGTGACTTCATCTTGGTAGAGAAGTACGCGTACGGTCTAAAAGACCCAGTATGGCGCACTCAACTGGTAGAAACGGGCAAGCCAGAGCGTGGTGATTCAATCGTATTTAAGTACCCACCTCAGCCTAACATCGACTACATCAAGCGTGTTGTTGGTATGCCAGGTGACACCATTCGCTACAGTAGTCGTAAAGAGATCTGCATTCAGGCGAAGGGTACAAGTAGCTGTGAACCAGTGAAACTAAGTAATGTTGAAGAGAGCCAATTTATTCAAGATGGTGTGCCTCTGATTCAGCTGAACGAACAGCTTGGAGACGTAGAACACCAGATTTTAGTTAACCCATTGCGCCGCGATCGTGTGCAAGCATATCAGCCTCGCAATGGTGTTAACGAATGGGTCGTTCCAGAAGGCCAGTACTTTGTGATGGGTGATAACCGTGACAACAGTGCCGATAGCCGTTACTGGGGCTTTGTCCCTGAAGCAAACCTTGTTGGTAAGGCCGTTGCTATTTGGATCAGCTTCGAATTCGAACGCGGTTCAGACAGTGTACTTCCAACATGGATTCCTACTGGTGTGCGTTTTAATCGCATCGGTGGGATTCATTAATCGATCACATAACACATCGAGAGAGCATGAATTCTCCAATTGATAAACTAGAGAGAAAGATTGGCTATCAGTTTAATGATGCCGATCTTATCCACTTGGCGCTGACTCACCGCAGCGCCGCAGGTAAACATAACGAACGTCTTGAGTTTCTGGGCGATTCAATTTTAAGTTTTGTTATCGCTGATGATCTTTACCACCGTTTTCCTAAGGTAAACGAAGGTGATATGAGCCGCATGCGCGCAACATTAGTACGTGGTCATACATTGGCAGAACTAGGTCGTGAATTCGAACTAGGAGATTACTTAAAATTAGGTCCAGGTGAGTTGAAGAGTGGCGGTTTCCGTCGTGATTCTATTCTAGCGGATGCGGTTGAAGCGGTCATCGGCGCTGTCTATTTAGATAGTGATACCGAGACGGTTCGCGGCATTATTTTAAGCTGGTACCAATCTCGCCTAGATGCTATTCAGCCTGGAGTATCTCAAAAAGATCCGAAAACTCGCCTACAAGAGTTTTTGCAAGGTCGAAGAAATCCTCTACCTGTCTACACAGTGACTAATATTAAAGGTGAAGCACACAACCAAGAGTTTACGGTTGAGTGTGAAGTGGCAGGTGTGGATAAACCTGTTATCGGTAAAGGTACTAGCCGCCGCAAGGCAGAACAAGCGGCTGCTGAAACAGCATTAGAGCAACTAAGCAATGTCTGATAACAACCAAGATTTCGATATCGATGCATTCTTTTCATCTGATAGCAAAAAAACAGGCCTACCGGAAAACCAACACTGTGGCTTCATCGCTATTGTCGGTCGCCCAAATGTAGGTAAGTCGACGCTTCTGAACCATATTCTGGGTCAGAAGATTTCTATTACATCACGTAAACCACAGACGACACGTCACCGTATTATGGGCGTTGAAACTGAGGGTGATTACCAAGCGATCTTTGTTGATACTCCTGGACTTCATATTGAAGAAAAGCGTGCCATCAACCGCTTGATGAACCGTGCGGCGAACAGCTCATTGAGTGATGTAAACCTAGTATTCTTCCTTGTCGATGGTACTCACTGGACTGACGACGATGAGATGGTTCTGAACAAACTGAAGAAGACTGACTTCCCAGTTGTACTTTGCATCAACAAAGTAGATAACGTTCAAGACCGTACTAACGTGATGCAGCACATGATGGAAGTCTCTAAGAAGATGGACTTCATTGATGTAGTGCCAATCTCAGCGAAGCAAGGTAAAAATATTGATGTACTGCGTAAGCACGTACGTGAACATTTACCTAAAGCGACACACCACTTCCCTGAAGAATACGTGACTGATCGCTCGCAACGTTTTATGGCCTCTGAAATTATCCGTGAAAAGCTGATGCGCTTTACGGGTGACGAGCTACCTTACTCGGTAACGGTTGAAATCGAACGTTTCGATTACAACCCAGATAACGATGGCTTCCACATCAATGCACTGATTCTTGTTGAGCGTACAGGCCAGAAGAAAATGGTGATTGGTAAAGCGGGCGAGAAGATCAAAACGATTGGTCGTGAAGCGCGTATCGATATGGAAGAGCTATTCGGCCGTAAGGTTTACCTAGAGACTTGGGTCAAGGTTAAATCTGGCTGGGCTGATGATGAGCGTGCACTTCGCTCGTTAGGCTACATCGACGATCTATAATATATTGAACGTCACTTTCTGAGATTAAGAAAGTTGAACTGAAGATAAATCCAAGAGAGAGTGCGAACTCTCTCTTTTTGTATCTGTAATAAGGGTAAGTGATTGAGCGAAGGGTTACAGCGATGCTTTGTGTTGCACCGTCGACCATACAGTGAGTCGAGCCTGATCTTGGACGTCTTCAGCGAAGAGTTCGGTCGGGTGACGTTGATGTCTAAAGGCGCTCGCAGCAAGCGTTCCAATTTGAAAGGTGCATTACAACCTTTTACGCCGCTATTGCTTAAGTGGTCTGGTAATGGTTCGATGAAAACCTTACGCCAAGCTGAACCCATCAGCTTGGGGCTCCCTCTCGCCGGTATTAATCTGTATTCAGGCATGTACGTGAACGAGCTTATCGGTCGGGTATTGATGGCGGAAGTACCGATGCCTGCACTTTTTCACGACTATCTTCATGCTTTAACAGAGCTGGCGCATAATGATAATCCTGAGCCAGCACTGCGTCGCTTTGAGCTGGCTCTATTATCTGCTATGGGTTACGGCGTCGACTTTTTACACTGCGCGGGCACTGGCGAAGCGATTGATCCGAGCATGACTTATCGCTATCGAGAGCAGAAAGGTTTCATCGCTTCAGTACGTCGAGATAACCTGACTTTTATGGGCGATGAACTTATTGCAATCAGCGAACGTAGGTTTATCACTAAAGAGCAGTTAAAAGCGGCAAAACGCTTTACACGCATAGCCTTAAAGCCGTATCTTGGCGGCAAACCATTAAAAAGTAGAGAGCTATTTATGCCAACAATAGCCCTCTCCAGAGCACGGAGTATTGGAAAATGAGCTCAATCCTTTTAGGCGTTAATATCGACCATATTGCAACACTACGTAATGCACGTGGTACTAAATACCCAGATCCAGTACACGCAGCTGAAATCGCTGAACGTGCTGGTGCAGATGGCATTACTATTCACCTGCGTGAAGACCGTCGTCACATCGTTGATCGCGATGTGCGTATTCTGGCTGAAACACTTCAAACTCGCATGAACTTGGAGATGGCCGTAACGGACGAGATGGTTCAAATTGCACTCGATACTAATCCTGAGTTTGTTTGTCTGGTTCCTGAAAAACGTGAAGAGCTAACCACTGAAGGTGGCTTGGACGTAGTTGGTCAACTAGAGAAGATCAAAGCGGCGACACAAAAACTGTCTGCAGCAGGTATCAAGGTATCTCTGTTTATCGATGCTGACCGTGAGCAAATCGATGCTGCAAAAGCGTGTGGCGCACCGTTCATTGAACTGCACACGGGTCACTATGCTGATGCTAAGACAGAAGAAGATCAACAAGACGAGCTTAAGAAGATCGCAGCAGGCGCAAGCTATGCAGATGACTTAGGTATCACAGTCAATGCGGGTCATGGTCTGACTTACCACAACGTAGCACCGATTGCGGCACTTCCAGAGATCTACGAGCTGAACATCGGTCACTCGATCATGGGACGTGCAGTGTTTGATGGCTTAAACAAAGCCGTTGCAGACATGAAAGCAATCATGGAAACAGCACGTAACAACGCTTAGTTCGGCAAGTCGTCGGCACTAAGCGATGTACAGTTAATCATTAGACAGAAGTTAAGTAGTAGAGGAAACATGGCAGTTGTTGGATTAGGTACAGATATCGCAGAAATCGAACGTGTCGAGAAGGCGCTGTCGCGAAGTGGCGACGCTTTTGCTCAGCGTATTTTGACGGATTCTGAGTTTGAAGTATTCCAACAGTTGAAGCAAAAAGGCCGTTACCTTGCAAAACGTTTTGCTGCTAAAGAAGCTGCATCTAAGGCGTTAGGTACGGGGATTGCGCTGGGTGTTACCTTCCACGACTTTGAGATTTCAAACGATGAGCATGGTAAGCCAGTATTGAGCTTACACAAGAAAGCGCGTGAAATCGCAGAGGCGAATGGCACAACATCGATTCATCTGACTATCTCGGATGAGCGTCACTACGCTGTGGCAACGGTGTTACTCGAATCGTAAACAGATTATCGCGACTTTATATCTAGTGCTCTTGGCTCTAGACAGAAAAAAGCAGAGCTCATGAGCTCTGCTTTTTTATTGGCGGGTAAACCCTCTAAAGAATACTAGTGAGTAACAAGTACCCGCTAGGCCTTCGCCTGTTTCAAGTAGTGAGTCGCGGTTGCTTGAACCTTATCTAATTCATCCTGAAGCTCGAAAAGCTCAGGTTCAATGTCTTCAACAGAAGTACCTGAACGCAGCTCTTTCTCTATTGTCGCACATACCGATTTTAGCCTTGGTACGCCGCTGTACGAGCTGCTGCCATGCATCTTGTGAATGATGTGTATCAGCTCTTCAACTGGATAGTCACTGTCTTCTATCGCTTTGTCTGCTGCCTCATACACCTCTGGAATAAAGTCGACGAGCATTTGCAGCATATCGCGTGCGAGGTCTTCTTTATTGGCGGCTTGTTTCATCGCAGCTTGCCAATCAATGATGATGTTTGTGTGCACGCTGGCTTCAGTTTCTGACACCGGACCGTTGTCGACTTCAGCAGAGACCGCTGGGTGGTCTGGATCTATTTTTTCGATGAGCTCAACCTCAGAGGTCGAGCTCCAATGAATCAGAACCTGCTGTAAAACATGCTCTTCAATAGGTTTGGTTAGGTAGTCATCCATGCCCGCTTCAAGCAGTCGATCACGCTCGCCAATCATTGCATGTGCGGTCACGGCAATTACAGGTGTATTCGCATTGTTCGCCAGTTTTTTGATGTTCTGACAAGCGGTTACACCGTCCATCTGTGGCATTTGAATATCCATGAAGATGATATCAAATGGCGTCTCTGTCGCTTTGTCTATCGCCTGCTGACCACTGGTACAACTGATGACGGTTTCTACACGCTCTTTAAGCAGCGCGGTAATCAACTTAAGGTTGGCTGGGTTGTCGTCTACTGCCATCACAGTAAGCGGTAACTTCTCTTCAGAATGCGTTTCAATCGCTGGTGCAATCAAGGTAGGTGCCTGATTCGATACCAGAGTTTGCAGCAACTTCTTACGAGAAAGAGGCTTGGTGATGCACTGAACATCGACCTCTTTCATTAGTTGCTCACCCAACGCTAGCTCGGTACTTGGTGTACCAATAATCACGTTTTGAGCAATCTTCTTCGCACCGATCGCCCAACCACTCACAGTATCAAATTGATACTCTTGGTTGGCGGCTAGGTTAAGCAGAACGTAGTCATACGAGGTCGTCTCATCTGGCATCACCGAACGATACGTTACCACTAAGCCTTCTTGGGTTAGGATTTGCTGAGTAATCGATGCCGCTTGCATGTTTGGCTCGATAAGCAGCAGTTGTTTGTCTTGCAGACACTGCGTCTCAATCAGCTCTGTCATCGGCATATCAGTCGTTGATAGTCTCAAGGTGAACCAGAAGGTAGAGCCTTGGTGAAGACGACTGGTTAGGCTGATCTCTCCGCCCATTTGGCTGACCAGTTTTTGGGTGATAACCAGACCTAAGCCTGTACCACCATAGCGACGAGAGATACTTGCATCGGCTTGGCTGAAGGCTTGGAACAGCTGAGCTTGTTGACGCTCCGAGATACCAATACCCGTATCGCGAACCATGAACTGCAGCTCGATGTTGTCTTCGCTTTGTGAACGCAGCTCAACGCTGATATCAATATTGCCGCGCTCGGTAAACTTGATTGAGTTACCCACTAGGTTGGTTAGGATCTGCTGAATACGCAGTGGATCGCCCACCACACCTGGCGGTACTTTAGGGTCGATCTTCAGTGTCAGTTCTAGGCCTTTCTCATGAGCGTTGGTTGCTTGAAGGTTTACTACCTCTTCAAGGCTGGCTTGGAATTCAAATGGGATGTTCTCTAGGGCTAATTTACCGGCTTCAAGTTTCGAGAAGTCCAAGATATCGTTGATGATGCTAAGCAGGTTGTTTGCCGAGCGTTCAATGGTTTGCAGGTAATCGGTTTGACTGTTCGATAGGTGAGTCTTGAGCATTTGACGAGTAAAGCCAATCACACCGTTCAGCGGCGTTCTCAATTCGTGAGACATATTCGCTAAGAACTCAGACTTAACACGAGCCGCTTCTTGAGCGCGTTTCTTCGCGATGTCTAACTCAACGTTTTGAATCTCTAGCTGTTCAAGAGTTTCACGCAAATCTGATGTGGCCTGGTCGATACTGTGCTGCATCTCGACGTGATACTCTGATAGCGATACCGCCATCGCATTGATACCGTTTTTCAGCGAGTCTAGCTCACCATGCATCTTACCTTCGATACGCACATCTAGGTGACCTCGACGAATTCGGTCGACCATGTTTTTCATGTGTGTGATCGGTTGAGTGACATCGTGCATTAAGCGGAACGCAAACACGCCCGATAAACCAAGCCCGAGAATCAACACTAAGAATGCAGAGAACACTTCTTGATATTGCTGCAATCGAAGTGATGAAAGATCTAATTCAATCGCAATGTAGCCGATCGCTTGATTAGCTTGAGACTGACCGTTGGCTGAATTGATGTACTGGCCTTCGGCGATGATAGGTGTCCGCAGAATCAGCGTATTATCGAGAAGGTTCGATGAGCTTAAATGCGGGATCGGTTTATCTTTGGGGTAGGTCAGGCTTTCAAAATCGGGGTGGAAGTTTGAGGTTACAAACAACTCATGACGCTCATCAAACACCGCGATACTGCGCACTAGCTTAGAATTCTTTCGATGCGCATAGCTAATAAGCTGACGAACAGACTCTCGACTTTCGAGCTTCATGCCTGATTCACTCGTAATCGCAAGTGGCTCAATGATGCTAGTACCAGTGTTAACCACTTGACCTTCAAGGTCTTGATAGCGGTTAAATGAGAAAAATGCACTCAATAGCAACCCAATAATCAGGGTTGGAGCTAGAGTTAAGGTAATTACACGGGCTCTTAAGCCATATCTGGTCATGTTCTTTAATTACATCGAGGTCTGGATATGGGAAAATAACGCACACAATGGCGGTTAAGTGAACGGTAAGCTTAATCAAAGCCGTGACGTTCGACAATGATTCCAAGACATAATAGTGAGTCCTGGATACCAATTACTTATTAAAAGATACATTAGGCACAAGCAATGGCACGTTTTTTCCAACCAAAAAAGAAAACTCAACTCGAGACCAAGCATCAATCGGTTTTGGTTGAACGAATGGATCACAATGGCGCTGGCATCGCTTATCAAAAGAATAAACCGGTTTTCATTGATGGCGCATTGCCCGGTGAGCAGGTGGTTATTCAACTTACTGAGAGCAAAAGTAAGTTTTCGCGAGCTAAACTCATCAAGTTATTGAAGCCGAGCGAGCAGCGTTTAAAGCCGTTTTGTAAGCACTTTAATCAGTGTGGTGGCTGTCACCTTCAACACCTAGGTTACTCTTCTCAGGTTGAGCATAAATCGCAATCTCTGACGCACCTGATGAGCCAATACCAAACGGCGAACACTGAAGTTGCACAACCTATTGTCGGTGATGAAACCGGTTATCGACGTCGCGCACGTATCAGCCTATTTGTTGATAAGAAGACACAACAGCTTCAATTCGGTTTCCGTAAGAAGCAGAGTAAGCAGATTGAAAACATCACCGACTGTGCCGTGCTTGATCCTCGCCTTAATGTGTTGCTGCCAAAACTGAAAAATTTACTGAACACTTTCAACAGCCTTACGTCTTTAGGACACGTTGAATTGGTGTTGGGCGATACTGGCCCTGTTATGGTTCTACGTCACCTTAAGCCTTTGGTTGAAAAAGATGAGCAAGCGCTGATTGCGTTAGCAAAAGAAGAAGGCGCTACGCTGTACTCGATGCCTGAAACCGATAAGTTGGTCCGTCTGGTTGGTGATGCGCCTAGCTACAGCGAAACTGGCGTGACGTTACCGTTTGAGCCAAACCACTTTATCCAAGTAAACCAGAAAGTGAATCAGCAGATGGTGGCTCAAGCGATTGAGTGGCTAGAACCTCAAGCGGATGAGCGAGTGCTCGACCTGTTTTGCGGCTTAGGGAATTTCAGTTTGCCTATCGCGCAACAATCGGCGTTTGTGGTTGGCGTAGAAGGCGTTGATGAAATGGTTCAGCAAGCCACATCTAATGCAGCGTTAAACCAGTTAAGCAATACGGAATTTTACCAAGCTAACCTTGAAGAAGACTTATCTTCACAGCCTTGGGCAAAAGAGAAATTTGATAAAATCTTACTTGACCCAGCTCGTGCTGGAGCGAGTGGTGTTGTTGATCAAATTTCAGCGTTAGGAGCGAAGCGTGTGGTTTATGTTTCGTGTAATCCTGCTACTCTAGCTAGAGATTCAGAGAGCTTAGAAAAGCAAGGCTACCAATTAGCCAAACTTGGTATGTTGGATATGTTCCCACACACTAGCCATTTAGAATCGATGGCTCTCTTTATCAAGGCTTAAAGGCCCGTAAATAAGGCTTAAAAATGAATGACAAAGGCGCAGGGACACCTGCGCTGATATCAATATGGTCGAACTAACTTGGAACCAGTTAGTCATATTGAATTGGGTATAAAACAGAATAACTAGGAAGGCACGATGGTTGCGGTACGAAGCGCACATTTAAACCCAAGCGAACAGTTTGAGCTAGAAAGTTGGATTGCGTCATTAAAGCAAGACGCAAAAACCTCGAATAAACTGAACAAAGTTTATCGTCACTGTGAAGAGCTATTAAAAGATCATGAGCAAGCATCACTCTTGCTATGGCGTGGACGCGAGATGATTGAAATCTTGGTCACGCTGTCGATGGATCGTGCAACATTAGTCGCAGCACAACTCTTCCCAGTGGTATCAAGTGGCGTTTTTGAACGCGAAGCCTTCGAAGAAAGCTACGGCAAAGAAATCGTTAAGCTGATTGACGGCGTTGAAGAAATGGCGGCCTTGGGCCAGCTAAACGTGACCCTTGAAGGCAGTGCTGCCTCGGGTCAAGTTGATAACGTTCGCCGTATGCTACTGGCGATGGTCGATGATTTCCGCTGCGTAGTCATCAAACTCGCTGAACGAATCTGTAACCTTATCGAGGTAAAAAAAGCGCCTGATGCTGTGCGTCGCGCGGCCGCAAAAGAGTGTTCTAACATCTATGCCCCACTGGCAAACCGTTTAGGTATCGGCCAACTTAAGTGGGAAATCGAAGATTACGCATTCCGCTACCAACAACCAGATACCTACAAGCAGATTGCAAAACAGCTGTCTGAGCGTCGTATCGTTCGTGAACAATACATCACAGATTTCGTTGATGATTTAACCGCAGAAATGCAGCGTTCAAACATCAATGCTGAAGTGAGTGGCCGACCAAAACACATCTACAGTATCTGGCGCAAAATGCAGAAGAAAGGCTTAGCCTTCGATGAGCTTTTTGACGTACGAGCAGTACGTATTATCGCTGACCAGCTGCAAGACTGTTACGCCGGCCTTGGGGTGGTACACACTAAATACAAGCACCTCCCGAGCGAATTTGATGACTATGTGGCGAACCCTAAGCCAAATGGTTACCAGTCGATTCATACCGTAGTACTTGGCCCTGAAGGCAAGACCATTGAGATTCAGATCCGTACTAAGCAAATGCACGAAGACTCTGAGCTTGGTGTGGCGGCGCACTGGAAGTACAAAGAAGGAGCTTCAAGCGGCCGTAGTGGCTACGATGAGAAAATCACTTGGTTGCGTAAACTTATCGACTGGCAAGAAGAGATGTCGGACTCTGGCGAGATGCTGGATGAGGTACGTAGCCAAGTCTTCGATGACCGTGTATACGCATTTACTCCACGTGGTGACGTGGTCGACTTACCAATGGGCGCAACCCCGTTGGATTTCGCCTACCACATCCACTCGATGGTCGGACACCGCTGTATCGGTGCCAAAGTAGCGGGGCGTATCGTACCGTTCACTCATAAACTATCGATGGGCGATCAAGTTGAGATCATCACGCAGAAAGAGCCGAACCCATCTCGTGACTGGTTAAATCCAACCACAGGTTTTGTTCATTCTGGTCGAGCTCGAGCGAAAATCAACGCTTGGTTCCGCGCACAAAGCCGTGAGAAAAACCTAGAAGCGGGTCGTGATATCCTGGAAGTTGAGCTAGCGAAAGTAGGCGCAACCCTAAAAGATGCTGATCAATACGCACTAAAACGCTTTAACGTGAATACGCCAGACGAACTCTATGCAGGTATTGGTAGTGGCGACTTGCGTATTAACCAAGTGGTTAATCACATCAATGCGCTAGTGAA
Organism: Vibrio sp. AIC-3; assembly: GCF_013114515.1. Lineage (NCBI taxonomy): Bacteria > Pseudomonadati > Pseudomonadota > Gammaproteobacteria > Vibrionales > Vibrionaceae > Vibrio > Vibrio sp. AIC-3. The sequence goes on from NZ_VTXG01000005.1 coordinate 61,356, forward strand.
TAAGCCAACGGCGGAAGAAGAAGACAAGAAAGCGCTAGAGAAACTGCTTGAGTCGGAAAACAAGCCGGCACAACAGAGTCGTCCGAAGAAAGATGCGGTAGTGGTTGAGGGCGTTGATAACCTAATGACGCACCTAGCGCGTTGCTGTCAGCCAATCCCAGGTGATGTGATTAAAGGTTACATCACTCAAGGTCGTGGTATCTCAGTGCACCGCGCTGACTGTGAACAGCTAGGCGAGCTAAGCGTGCATGCGCCAGAACGTATCATTGATACCGTTTGGGGTAATGGCTTTGTCGGTTCATACATCCTAACGCTGCGTGTTGAAGCGCTAGAACGTAATGGCTTGTTGAAAGACATCACCTCACTGTTCTCGAATGAAAAGATCAGCGTGACCACAATGAAGAGCCGCATCGACTACAAGCGTCAGCTATCGGTAATGGATTTCGATTTGGAAGTGACCAATATTGAAATTCTGAGTCGCGTTACCAGCCGAGTAGAACAAATCAAAGATGTTATGTCTGTCAAAAGGTTGGGGTAGGCCAAAATACTATCCACGTCATTCCCTACAGTGAGGGACGAACGTGATAGGGAATCTCGTAAAGCGATTTGAGATCCCCAACTCGCTCATTCTTCGCTCTTGGGGATGACGGAAAGAATAGAAAGGTGAGTGGTTTTGGCTGCTCGCCTTTTTTAGTTTTAGAAGACGTTATAAATTTAAAAATCAAAGACAGTGAATAGGAAGAAAACGATGAATCACCCGATTGAACAACTTGAACAGATTATGACTAAGCTGCGCGATCCAGAAGGTGGCTGTCCTTGGGATTTGAAACAAAATTTTGAAACAATTGTGCCGCATACTATCGAAGAAACCTACGAGGTGGTGGACGCGATTCACAACAAAGATTGGCCGAACCTACAAGAAGAACTGGGTGATCTGCTATTTCAGGTGATTTTCTACAGCCAGCTCGCCAAAGAGCAAGGGCTGTTTGAGTTCTCTGATGTGGTCGATGGCATCAATGAGAAGCTAACGCGCCGCCATCCGCATGTGTTTTCTGATACTGAGTTTGCCAGTGATGAAGAAATCAATGCCAATTGGGAAGCGGAAAAAGCCAAAGAAAAAGCACAAGCAGGCAAAACTCAAGAAAGTATTCTAGACTCAATACCAAACTCTCTACCTGTACTTTCGCGTGCTACAAAAATTCAAAAGCAGGTCGCGAAATATGGCTTTGATTGGGACTCAATTGGCCCAGTCGCCAATAAGGTATTAGAGGAAGTGGACGAGGTGCTAGAAGAAGCACTTCAAGTGACGCCAAACGAAGAATTGGTTGAAGAAGAGCTGGGGGATTTACTGTTCGCGACCGTTAACTTGGTACGACATTTAGGTAAAAACCCAGAATCGGCACTCAATAAAGCCAATCTCAAGTTTTCGCGTCGCTTTAAAGGGGTGGAACAAAAAGTTCGTCAGCAAGGTAAAAATTTGACCGATTTTTCACTACAACAGCTTGATTCCATGTGGGGTGAAGTCAAAGTGGCGGAGAAAAGATAACCAAAGCTTTTATCATGAATTGATTTGAAGCAAAAAATAAAAAATAGCAGTGTGATAGATTTCACGTTGTGGCGATAAGGGGCTTCTGGTATATTTTCATCCCGTCCAGAAGTAGTCCATTTCCCTCATTCAACCAATTTCAGGTTAAACATGACGACAAATTACATTTTTGTTACTGGCGGGGTTGTATCCTCTCTAGGTAAAGGTATTGCTGCAGCATCTCTTGCGGCTATTTTAGAAGCTCGTGGTCTTAAAGTGACTATGATGAAGCTTGACCCTTACATCAACGTTGATCCAGGCACTATGAGCCCGACTCAGCACGGTGAAGTGTTCGTTACGGAAGATGGCGCTGAAACAGACCTTGACCTTGGTCACTATGAGCGATTCATTCGCACCAAGATGACTAAGCGTAACAACTTCACTGCAGGTCGTGTTTACTCAGACGTACTCGCTAAAGAGCGTCGCGGTGATTACCTAGGTGCAACTATTCAGGTTATCCCACACATCACTAACTCTATCAAAGAGCGTGTAATTTCTGGCGCAGCTGGCCACGATATTGCGATCGTTGAAGTTGGTGGTACGGTTGGTGATATCGAATCTCTACCATTCATGGAAGCGATTCGTCAGCTAGCAGTAGAACTAGGCCGTGAACGCGCAATGTTCATGCACCTTACTCTAGTGCCATACCTAGCAGCTGCGGGCGAAGTGAAAACTAAGCCAACGCAACACTCTGTAAAAGAGCTACTGTCTATTGGTATTCAGCCAGACATCCTAGTTTGTCGTTCAGACCGCAACATTCCTTCGAACGAGCGTAAGAAAATTGCTCTGTTCTGTAATGTGCAAGAAAATGCAGTTATTTCTATGCGCGATGTTGACTCTATCTACAAGATCCCTCAGCTTATTAAAGCTCAAGGTACTGATGAACTTGTATGTAAGCGTTTCGGCATCACAGCTCCAGAAGCAGACCTGTCTGAATGGGAACAAGTAATTTACGAAGAAGCTAACCCAACGGGTGAAGTGACGATTGGTATGGTTGGTAAGTACATTGAACTACCAGACGCATACAAATCAGTAAATGAAGCGCTAAAACACGCGGGCTTGAAAAATCGCCTAAGCGTTAATATTAAATACGTAGATTCACAAGACGTTGAGTCTCGTGGCGTAGAAGTTTTAGAAGGCCTAGATGCAATCCTAGTTCCTGGTGGCTTTGGTGACCGTGGTGTTGAAGGTAAGATTCTTGCTGCTCAATACGCTCGTGAAAACAAAGTACCGTACTTAGGTATCTGTCTAGGTATGCAAGTAGCACTTATCGAGTACGCTCGTAACGTTGCGAAAATGGAAGGGGCACACTCTTCTGAATTCTGTACTGAAACTAAGTACCCAGTTGTTGGTCTTATCACTGAGTGGACTGATGGCGAAGGTAAAGTTGAAGAGCGTACAGAAACATCTGACCTTGGCGGCACAATGCGTCTTGGTTCACAGCTTTGTCACCTAGCGAAAGGGACGAAAGCTTACGAATTATACGGTAGCGCGACGATCCATGAACGTCACCGTCACCGTTACGAAGTGAACAACAATCTTCGTCCACAAATCGAAAAAGCGGGCCTAAAAGTATCGGGTCTATCTGCGGACAAGAAACTGGTTGAAGTTATTGAGAACCCGAACCACCCATGGTTCGTTGCTGCTCAATTCCACCCAGAGTTCACTTCAACACCTCGCGATGGTCACCCATTGTTTGCAGGTTTCGTTAAAGCGGCTGGTGAGTTCCAGCGCGGCGAGTTAGAGAAGTAAAAAGGAATACAGGTAGCTGCGTAAGTTGTGCTGCTACCTTTAAATTTGACATTTATATATTCAACGAGAAGGAAACATTCAATGTCTAAGATCGTTAAAGTTCTAGGTCGTGAAATCATCGATTCACGTGGTAACCCAACTGTAGAAGCTGAAGTACACCTAGAAGGCGGTTTCGTAGGTATGGCTGCTGCTCCATCTGGCGCATCTACTGGTTCTCGCGAAGCTCTTGAGCTACGTGACGGCGACAAATCACGTTTCCTAGGTAAAGGTGTTCTTAAAGCTATTGAAGCTGTAAACGGCCCAATCGCTGAAGCTCTAGTTGGTACTGACGCTAAAGCACAAGCTGACGTTGACCAAATCATGCTTGACCTAGACGGTACTGATAACAAGTCTAAGTTCGGCGCGAACGCTATCCTAGCTGTATCTCTAGCTAACGCAAAAGCTGCTGCTGCTGCGAAAGGCATGCCTCTATACGAGCACATCGCTGAGCTAAACGGTACTGCTGGTCAGTTCTCTATGCCTCTACCAATGATGAACATCATCAACGGTGGTGAGCACGCAGATAACAACGTTGACATCCAAGAGTTCATGATCCAACCAGTTGGCGCTAAAACTCTTAAAGAAGGTCTACGTATCGGCGCTGAAGTATTCCACAACCTAGCTAAAGTTCTTAAGTCTAAAGGCTACAGCACTGCAGTTGGTGATGAAGGTGGTTTCGCTCCTAACCTTAAGTCTAACGCTGAAGCTCTAGAAGTTATCGCAGAAGCTGTTGCAGCTGCTGGTTACGAACTAGGTAAAGACGTTACTCTTGCTATGGACTGTGCAGCATCTGAGTTCTTCGACAAAGAAGCTGGTATCTACAACATGAAGGGCGAAGGTAAAACTTTCACTTCTGAAGAGTTCAACCACTACCTAGCTGAGCTAGCGAACAACTTCCCAATCGTTTCTATTGAAGACGGTCTTGACGAGTCAGATTGGGATGGCTTCAAGCACCAAACTGAACTTCTAGGCAACAAACTTCAAATCGTTGGTGACGATCTGTTCGTTACAAACACTAAGATTCTTGCTGAAGGTATCGAGAAAGGCGTAGCTAACTCTATCCTTATCAAGTTCAACCAAATCGGTTCTCTAACAGAGACTCTAGCTGCTATCAAGATGGCTAAAGACGCTGGCTACACTGCAGTAATCTCTCACCGTTCTGGCGAAACTGAAGATGCAACTATCGCTGATCTAGCGGTAGGTACAGCTGCAGGTCAAATCAAAACTGGTTCTATGAGCCGTTCTGACCGTGTTGCTAAGTACAACCAACTTATCCGTATCGAAGAAGCTCTAGGTTCTAAAGCTCCTTACAACGGTCTTAAAGAAGTTAAAGGTCAATAATTCGTCCTATTTGGCACTGTAGCTGCGTTAACTGCAGAAGATTCACTAAGTCACATAGGAAACTATGCTCCATAGCTGAATCTTCTTTGTTGCCTTGCTACAGCACCAACTAGTTAGAATTATGCACTAATACTTTTGAATGCCTCGCTTATGCGGGGCATTTTTTTGTCTGTAGAAAACTGAATGAAAGAAGCTCTAGGCTCTAAAGCTCCTCCTTGTCACATATAAAGTTCGTCATTCCCTAGACTGACGAAGGAAGGAGTAGGGAATCTCATTGTTTTCCTGACAATGACTCCCCGACTTATTGATTCCCTGACACCACATATCTCGCACCAATAAGCTCATTATGGTATATATGTGCCTTATTCTAGTTCCTTCTTTTTCAACCGGCGAAAGGTGTTATGCGAATTTTTGCTTTAGTACTGCTCATAGTGTTTGGCTGGCTACAACACACACTGTGGCTCGGTAAAAATGGTATCTCTGATTACTACGGTGTGAACAACGAAATCCAAGTTCAACAGCAAGTAAATGAAAAGCTGCATATTCGAAATGCAGAAATGTTTGCTGAAATTGACGATCTACGCCAAGGCTTAGACGCGATAGAAGAACGCGCACGTCATGAACTTGGAATGGTCAAAGAAGGTGAAACGTTTTATCGCATCATTGGTGAGGAATCCCATTAATGTCGACTCAACTTCAAAGCGTGATTGCCGTTGTACCTGCGGCGGGCGTCGGTAGCCGAATGAAGGCAGACCGCCCTAAGCAATATCTCAAGATTCACGGCAAAACAATTTTAGAGCACACCATTGAGAAATTACTGTCTCACCCACAAGTCGCTCAAATTGTCGTTGCGATCAGCGATGATGACCCATACTACCCTGATCTAGCACTCAACCTGAACCCGCAAGTGATCAGAGTGTCAGGCGGAAGCGAGCGAGCGGACTCTGTACTCTCTGCGCTAAACTATATCGCTGAGCAGCAGCTTAGTGATTGGGTAATGGTTCACGATGCGGCAAGGCCGTGTGTTCAGCTAAGTGATATCGACAAGCTAATTTCCGGCGCGATGAGCCATGATGTGGGCGCTATTTTAGCGGCTCCAGTTCGTGACACGATGAAGCGCGGTGCCCAAGGGCAGATCGAGCATACCGTTGAGCGTGCCGATTTATGGCATGCACTTACGCCGCAAATGTTCAGAGCAAAGCCTCTGTGGAAGGCATTAAGTGAGGCGTTGCAACAAGGCGCTTCAATTACTGATGAAGCCTCAGCCTTTGAATGGAAAGGTTTATCGCCCGCTTTAGTGGCGGGGCGTTCAGATAATTTTAAGATTACTCAGCCTGAAGATTTAGCGCTTGCTGAGTTCTATTTAAGTCAGAATAAGGAATAATGATGATTCGTATTGGCCATGGCTTTGATGTACATAAGTTTGGTGGTGAAGGCCCGGTAATTATTGGTGGTGTAAGCATCCCTTACGAGCAAGGTCTTATTGCACACTCAGACGGTGATGTTGCCCTTCATGCGTTGTGTGACGCTCTATTGGGTGCGATTGCTGCGGGTGATATTGGTCGTCATTTCCCTGATACCGATGACGAATGGAAAGGTGCGGATAGCCGTGAGCTACTGAAAGATGTTTACCGTCGAGTAAAAGAACAAGGTTACGTGATTGGTAATGCCGATATTACTATCATGGCGCAAGCTCCAAAGATGGCGCCTCATATAGACTCTATGTGCCAAGCTATTGCTCAAGACCTAGAAACCAACATTAGCAATGTGAATGTAAAAGCGACGACCACTGAGCGTTTAGGTTTTACAGGTCGCAAAGAGGGCATCGCATGTGAAGCGGTGGTCCTAATTACTAAAAGTGCGTAAGCACCAACACGAAAAGAACAGCATGTCAGATATTTTATCTTCATTGGCTTATCTAAACGGTAAACCAACTGCGAAAGCAAAACTAAAAGCAAAAGCCGAACACTTTGTCGTTAATGAAGACTTGGGTTTTGAGTTTGCTGGTGAAGGCGAGCACCTAATGGTTCGTATTCGTAAAACTGGTGAAAACACGAGCTTCGTAGCAAACGAGCTGGCTAAAGCTTGCGGTGTTAAGTCGAAAGACGTGAGCTGGGCGGGTTTGAAAGACCGCCACGCTGTGACAGAGCAGTGGTTGAGCGTTCACCTACCGAAAGGTGAGCCTGACTTTTCAGGGTTCTTAGCACAATACCCAAGCATTGAAATCTTAGCGACAGCGCGACACAACAAAAAGTTACGTCCAGGCGATTTAGTTGGTAACCAATTTGAGTTGACCTTGTCTGAAGTAACGGATTGCGATGATGTGGTCAAGCGTTTGGAAAAAGTCGCTCAAGTCGGTGTGCCAAATTACTTCGGTGCTCAGCGTTTTGGTAATGAAGGTAACAACTTATCTGAAGCTCGTCGTTGGGGCCGTGATAACGTTCGTACTCGTAACCAGAATAAGCGCAGCTTGTACCTTTCTGCGGCTCGCTCGTGGATTTACAACCTGATCCTGTCGGACCGTATTGAGCAAGATGCGTTTGCATCGGCATTGGTTGGCGATATTGTCATGAAAGACGGCGCTCAACTGGCAGTAACAGCAGACAACATTGAAGCTGTAAACCAAGACATTGCGAACGGTTCTGCTTTGATAACTGTTGCTTTGGCTGGCGATAATGCCTTACCAACGATTGATGAGTCTCAAGCGTTAGAGCAAAAACATCTTGATTCTGAACCTGACCTAATGGCGCTGATTCGCGGTAACCGCATGCGCCATGACCGTCGTGAAGCATCGTTAAAACCAACCGATTTAACTTGGGAAGTGAACGAAGATAATGTCACTCTTAAGTTCTCTCTAGACGCAGGTTGTTTCGCAACCGCTATCGTTCGAGAGTTGGTTGAAGAAGTACACGTAGAGAGAACCTACGAGCAATAACGATTCTGCTTGGAGCTGAGTCACTTGATATTGGAATTTAAGTGACTTGGCTTAGCATGGGAACAAAAGAAAGGATACAAGATGAAGATTTTACTCAGCAATGATGATGGTGTGCACGCTCAAGGTATTCATGAGCTGGCAAATGAGCTACGTGATCTTGCTGACGTTATCATTGTTGCCCCTGACCGTAATCGCTCGGGTGCGTCAAATTCATTAACTTTAGAACAGCCTCTGCGTGTTCAAGAGATTACTGAAAATACCTATTCGGTACAAGGAACACCGACCGACTGTGTGCATTTTGCGTTAAACGAACTGCTAAAGAATGACATGCCTGATCTGGTATTAACGGGCATTAATCACGGTGCTAACCTGGGTGATGACGTGCTTTATTCCGGCACGGTGGCTGCAGCAATGGAAGGGCATTTTCTAGGCGTTCAATCGGTAGCGTTTTCTCTGGTGGGAAAAAAACATTTTAAGACAGCGGCAGCGATTGCTCGTCGTATTGTCGAACAACATTTAGCAAACCCAATCCCGACCAACCGCTTGTTGAACGTAAACGTTCCTGATTTAACCTTAGAACAATTGTCTGGTACTCAGGTGACGCGCTTAGGTGCTCGTCATCACGCTGAAGATATGATCAAGCAAAAAGACCCGCGTGGTCACGATATCTATTGGCTTGGCCCTCCGGGTAAAGAGCAAGATGCCGGTGAAGGTACCGATTTTTACGCGATTGAGCATGGCTTTGTGTCGGTAACACCGTTGCAGGTTGATCTGACGGCGCATGAGTCGTTGGGTGCGATGGCAACATGGTTAGGGGAGAAGTAAGTGAGTAATCCGCAAGCTGAGCGTTTAATTACTTTCCTGATTGAAAATGGTATTCAGGATCAAAAGGTTCTTGATGCGATTTACCAACTGCCGAGAGAGAGCTTTTTATCACAGGCGATGTATCACCAAGCCTATGATAATAATGCGCTGCCTATCGGTCAGGGTCAGACAATCTCACAGCCATACATTGTTGCTAAAATGACAGAGCTACTTGAATTACAACAAGATAGCCGTGTCTTGGAGATCGGAACGGGTTCTGGTTACCAAACTGCGGTATTGGCTCAACTTGTTGATCATGTGTATTCGGTTGAAAGAATAAAGTCGCTACAATGGGACGCTAAGCGTCGGCTAAAGCAGCTCGATTTTTATAATATTTCAACCAAACATGGTGATGGCTGGCAAGGTTGGTCCTCTAAAGGTCCTTTTGATGCGATCATCGTAACCGCTGCTGCAGAGTCTATTCCTCAAGCACTTTTGCAACAGCTGAAAGATGGCGGTCGTCTATTGATTCCGGTTGGTGATGACGAACAACAGTTATTGAAGATCGTGCGTCATGGTGATGAGTTTTTATCGAGTGTCATCGAGATGGTGCGATTTGTACCTCTGGTTCCTGGTGAGCTAGCTTAATAAAAGACTTATGGTGTAGGTGGATAGAGAGTCGATGCGTTCGAAGTTGTTAAAAGGAAGCTCCTTACTGCTTAGCTGTGCACTTGTTGGGTGTGCAGCGAATTCGCCTGCGCCAGTTTCAAGCCTAAGTAAAAACTACTCATCGATTGATCGCGGTAGCTATCGCGGCAGTTACTACGAAGTGAAAAAAGGCGATACGCTTTATTTCATCGCGTATGTCACCAATAAAGATGTACAAGATCTGATTAGCTATAACAAACTTGCAGCCCCTTATACCATCCACCCAGGGCAGAAGCTTAAGTTGTGGCGTCCTAGCTATAACGCACCAGCGTATGGTAAGACAACGGTTGCGGCAGCAGCAGTTGCTGCCCCTGCGTCGACTGCAAGTAAACCTAAAGCTACTTCGCAACAGAGCAAAAACTCTAAACCTGCGCCAGCTCAAACTACAGCCAAAGTGGCGAAAAAAGATCCACCAAAGAAGGTTGAACAATCCAAATCAAAGGAGTATGTTGGGTCTAAAGGTAAACAGAATGTTACACCGTCCACCAAACCAACAAGTGATAAAGTATCCAAATGGTTATGGCCAACAAAAGGGAGAGTAATTAAGAATTTCTCTGTAGGCGAACAAGGAAATAAAGGCATAGACATAGCAGGACAGCGAGGTCAGCCAATAGTATCTACTGCAGGGGGAACGGTTGTTTATTCGGGTAATGCATTACGAGGCTACGGCAATCTAGTGATTGTGAAGCATAATGATAATTACTTAAGTGCATACGCGCATAACGACCGACTATTAGTATCTGAAGGGCAAAGTGTGAAACCAGGGCAGAAGATTGCAACAATGGGAAGCTCGGGAGCCAGCAGTGTTAGGCTGCACTTTGAGATTCGTTACCAAGGTAAATCCGTCAATCCAAAACGATATTTACCTTAAATACAATACCAACTAATCACGTATTGTATTGAGTGACACAGTCATTTAGCGACATATGAAGTTGTAATGTCATGCTAATTTCGCCAGGGGGAGGCGTTATGAGTATAAGCAATGCAGTAATCAAAGAAGAGTTCGATCTTGACCAAGTAACCACGGAATCGGAAACACTTGAACAAGAGAAGCGAACTGCTACCAAGAAAGCCGAAGTTAAAGAAGAAACAGAAGTTACTTCCAAGAGTTTAGATGCGACGCAACTGTATCTAGGCGAAATCGGTTTCTCACCACTACTAACCGCAGAAGAAGAGGTGCTATATGCACGTCGAGCTCTACGCGGTGATGAAGCAGCACGCAAACGCATGATCGAAAGTAACCTGCGTTTGGTCGTTAAAATTTCCCGTCGTTATAGCAACCGTGGTCTAGCACTTCTTGATCTAATCGAGGAAGGTAACCTAGGTTTGATTCGCGCCGTAGAGAAGTTTGATCCAGAGCGTGGCTTCCGCTTCTCAACTTACGCGACATGGTGGATTCGTCAAACCATTGAACGTGCGTTAATGAATCAGACTCGCACTATCCGTTTGCCAATCCATGTTGTGAAAGAGCTGAACATCTACCTACGTACTGCAAGAGAGCTATCACAAAAGCTTGACCATGAACCAACGGCAGAAGAAATTGCTTCTAAGCTAGATAAGCCGGTTGGTGATGTGAGCAAGATGCTTCGTCTAAACGAAAGAGTGAGCTCTGTTGATACGCCAATTGGTGGTGACGGTGAGAAAGCGCTGTTGGATATTATTCCAGACATCAATAATTCAGATCCTGAGGTTTCAACTCAAGATAGCGATATCAAGAACTCGTTGATTTTCTGGCTTGATGAGCTGAATCCTAAGCAGAAAGAGGTGCTTGCGCGTCGCTTTGGACTACTGGGTTATGAACCGTCAACATTAGAAGAAGTGGGCCGCGAAATCAGCCTGACTCGTGAACGTGTTCGTCAAATCCAAGTTGAAGGTCTTCGCCGTCTACGTGAGATTCTTATCAAGCAAGGTCTGAATATGGAAAACCTGTTCAACGTAGAAAACGACTAATTGAACGGATGATGCTTCTCTAAATAGAAGACAAATAAAAACGCTGACTTTAAGTCAGCGTTTTTTTGTTTGTGGCTTTGGTATTTCATGCCGTCTAATCAAAATAGCAGTACGGCCATAACAAGCTACTTGGTAAGAAACTAAAGCAGCTTCTTCAAGCGGTAAAGTTCTTCTAATGCTTGGCGAGGAGTTAGATCATCAGGATCAACATTCGCTAGCGCTTGCTCTACTTCACTCGGTTCTGGGATCAGGCTCAGTTGGTTTGCGATATCGACACCGCTTGGCTTCGATGTTGGCGACTCCATACTTAACGCTTCTAACTGAGTCAGCTTCGCACGAGCATTCTTGATCACTGCTTTCGGTACGCCAGCTAAACCTGCAACCGCTAGACCATAAGATTTACTTGCAGCACCTTCTTGAACTGCGTGCATAAAGGCAATGCTATCACCATGCTCAACCGCATCTAAGTGTACGTTTGCTAAAGTTGGAAGTTGGTTAGGTAGTTCAGTTAGCTCAAAGTAGTGCGTTGCAAACAGTGTCATCGCATTGATTTGATTGGCTAGCCACTCTGCACTTGCCCAAGCCAGAGACAGGCCATCGTAAGTACTGGTACCACGACCGATTTCATCCATTAGCACAAGGCTGTTTGGTGTTGCATTGTGCAGGATATTTGCGGTTTCTGTCATCTCAACCATGAAGGTTGAACGGCCAGAAGCCAGATCATCCGATGCGCCAATACGCGTAAAGATACGGTCGATAGAGCCGATGGTTGCGCTTTCTGCAGGAACATAACAACCGATATGAGCCATCAATGCGATGAGTGCCGTTTGGCGCATGTAGGTCGATTTACCACCCATGTTGGGACCCGTGATGATCAGCATCTTACGTTGATCATTCAGGTCGATAGGGTTAGCAATGAAAGGTTCGTCCATCACTTGTTCAACAACAGGGTGACGACCGGCCTGAATTTGTACGCCAGCAGACTCTGTCACGGTTGGACGACAGTAATCAAGGGTATCTGCACGCTCAGCCAAGTTCTGTAGAACATCAAGCTGAGATACTGAAGAGGCGATATTTTGTAGGCGCTCTAGATACGGCAGTAGTAAGTCAAACAACTCTTCCCACAGCTGTTTCTCGATAGCGAGTGCTTTCGACTTAGAGTTAAGTACTTTGTCTTCGTGCTCTTTTAGCTCAGGAATGATGTAACGCTCAGCATTTTTCAGCGTTTGACGACGAACATAGTGTGGCGGCACAAGATGGCTTTGCCCACGGCTTACTTGAATGAAGAAACCATGTACGTTGTTGTAGCCAACTTTTAGCGTGTCGATGCCATGACGTTCACGCTCTTCTTGCTCAAGCTTATCAAGAAATTCAGTTGCGCCTGCTGCAAGGTCGCGCCATTCGTCTAACTCGGCATTGTAGCCTTCTGCAATCACACCACCGTCACGGATAACCACCGGTGGGTTCTCTTTGATTGCACGTTCAAGCAGCTCAGAAACCTCATCCACAGGAGAAGCATATTGAGCAAGTTGAGTTAGGTATGGGTGCTTCAGTTGCGTCAGTGTTTCAGCAAGCTCTGGCAAATATTCCATTGCTTGGCGAAGACGCGCCATATCGCGAGGGCGAGCAGAGCGAAGTGCTAATCGAGCGAGAATACGTTCGATATCACCAATCTGTTTTAAGGTTGGCTGTAGTTCTGTGAATAGAGCCAAATCTTTCATTTCACCAATTGCATCTAAGCGCTGATCAAGTGCAGAGATATTGCGCATTGGTTGATGTAACCAACGCTTAAGCATACGGCTACCCATTGCTGTCGCAGTGTGATCAAGTACTTCGGCAAGGGTGTTATCAGTACCACCCCCAAGATTTTGCGTGATCTCCAAATTACGACGAGTTGCAGCATCAAGGATCACCGAGTGATCTTGTTTATCCATCGTGAGTGAACGGATATGAGGGAGGGCAGTACGTTGGGTATCTTTCACGTATTGGATCAAACAACCAGCCGCACATAGACCCAGTTTCGCGCTTTCTACGCCAAAGCCAACCAGATCGCGAGTACCAAACTGCTTATTCAATTGCTGCTTAGCGGTGTCTAATTCAAATTCCCATACAGGGCGGCGGCGGTTGCCATTACGGCTTGCCATTAAATCGACGGGTTCGAAATCTTCAGGGAACAGCAGCTCACGCGGAGAGGTTCTTTGTAGCTCAGCGGCCATCGCTTCTTCTGTTTCTGGCTCGCAAAGTTGGAATCGGCCAGAGGTAATATCAAGTGTCGCATAACCGAATTTACCGTTGTGGTGATAAATGGCTGCAATTAGGTTATCAACGCGTTCAGAAAGCAAGGCTTCGTCGGTTACGGTACCCGGTGTCACGATACGCACTACTGCGCGCTCAACAGGGCCTTTTGAAAGTGCTGGATTACCAATCTGTTCACAAATTGCTACGGACTCACCAAGTTGCACTAACTTTGCAAGGTATCCTTCAACCGCATGGTATGGAACACCTGCCATCGGGATCGGTTCACCATTTGATGAGCCACGCTTAGTCAGTGAAATATCGAGGAGTTGAGAGGCTTTTTTAGCGTCATCGTAGAAAAGCTCGTAGAAATCGCCCATGCGGTAGAACAGCAGAATTTCTGGGTTTTCTGCTTTCAGTTTTAGATACTGCTGCATCATGGGAGTATGTTTTTGATCGGCTTTCACAGTTAACTTCTTTCGTTTATTTCTATTGCGGCTTAGGATACGTGAAAGCGTTTCGTGCGAAAAGCGGCTGATGCGAAAAGATGCGAATCCAAATGATATGACAGTAAATAAAGGGAAGCAGATGATGCAGATGACTCAAGACCTTAGTGAGCAGCTTGGACATTTACTCGCTAAACACAAACACGTGTTAGTGACGGCTGAATCTTGCACTGGCGGAGGTGTCGCGAGTGCAGTCACCGATATTGCGGGCAGCTCTGGATGGTTTGATCGCGCTTTTGTTACGTACAGCAATGAAGCCAAACAAGAGATGATCGGTGTACAGCTTAAAACCTTAATGGAGTTCGGCGCCGTGAGTGAGCCTGTCGTAATAGAAATGGCGAGCGGGGCATTGCAACATTCAAACGGGACGATCTCTGTATCAATCAGTGGCATCGCTGGCCCAGGTGGCGCGACCGAAGATAAGCCTGTTGGTACAGTATGCTTCGCGTGGAAAGCGCTAAATGGCTGGGATAAAGTAGAAACGCATGTATTTACAGGCGACAGATCACAAGTACGCCAACAAGCCACGCACCATGCCCTGCAAGTTATTTATGATTACCTATCAATGGAAGGTAAGTAACATTTGTACAAATTATTTTCATACAGGTATAGACACTGTATGAATCAACAGTATAATGAAAGCCAATTAGTCACCCCTATGTGGGTTAGAAATAGATTCTAGATCGCTTGTTGAGACAACCGATTATGTGGAGATAGAAATGGACGAGAATAAACAAAAAGCGTTAGCCGCAGCCCTTGGTCAGATTGAAAAGCAATTTGGTAAAGGTTCTATCATGCGTCTTGGTGATAACCGCACAATGGACGTAGAAACTATTTCTACAGGTTCTCTATCTCTAGATATCGCACTAGGTGCTGGTGGCCTACCGATGGGACGTATCGTAGAAGTTTACGGTCCAGAATCATCAGGTAAAACAACGCTAACGCTTGAGCTTATTGCTGCAGCACAGAAAGTGGGAAAGACGTGTGCATTCGTTGATGCGGAGCACGCACTAGACCCTATCTACGCTCAAAAGCTTGGTGTTGATATCGATGCACTTCTTGTTTCTCAACCAGATACTGGTGAGCAAGCGCTGGAAATCTGTGATGCACTGGCTCGTTCAGGTGCAATCGACGTTCTTGTTATTGACTCAGTAGCAGCCCTAACACCAAAAGCAGAAATCGAAGGCGAAATGGGCGACAGCCACATGGGTCTTCAGGCTCGTATGCTTTCTCAAGCAATGCGTAAGCTGACGGGTAACCTTAAGCAGTCTAACTGTATGGCTATCTTCATTAACCAAATTCGTATGAAAATTGGTGTGATGTTCGGTAATCCCGAAACAACAACAGGTGGTAACGCACTTAAGTTCTACGCATCTGTTCGTCTTGATATTCGCCGTACTGGTGCGATTAAAGATGGTGATGAAGTTGTTGGTAACGAAACTCGTATCAAGGTCGTTAAGAACAAGATTGCTGCACCATTCAAACAAGCTGAGACTCAAATCCTTTACGGTAAAGGCTTCAACCGCGAAGGTGAGCTTATCGACTTAGGTGTTAAGAATAAGCTAGTAGAAAAAGCAGGCGCTTGGTACAGCTACAAAGGCGATAAGATCGGCCAAGGTAAAGCTAACGCTGGTAAATACCTACGTGAAAACCCAGAAGTTGCTCTAGAGATCGATACTAAACTTCGTGAGTTACTACTGACTCCTGCTGTTCTTGAAGAGAAAGACGTAGAGAAAGAAGAAGAAAACGAAGAGCTATAAGCTCACGTTTTATAGAGTGGATGTTTGAAAGAAGCATCCGCTTTGAAAGAATTTAAAGCCTCGCATATTTTATGCGGGGCTTTTTTATTGGATCTGCTCCGTCGAGCATGTCTTTGGTCAAATCTCTCTCGTTGACTGAGTTTCTTCGGTACTAGGTCGTCAATTTAGTTCTGCTTTTCCACGGCAAGATATAGTGGAATATTCTTCATTTTATCGAATTCCCACTAAAATCCTGCCCAAGGGTGTCTTTTCTACAAGAAAACTAGTCGAAGCCTTAACCATGATCTACAATACGGCAAAATTCTAACTCGACTATTTTCAGGAAGAGCTGCATGTACATGAGCACTGATGAGGTTCGCAACGCGTTCCTTAAGTTCTTTGAGAGCAAAGAACACCAAATCGTAGACAGTTCATCGTTAGTTCCACATAACGATCCAACCCTGCTATTCACTAACGCAGGTATGAACCAATTCAAAGATTGCTTCTTAGGCGCCGAAAAGCGTGCCTACACTCGAGCAACTACGGCTCAGCGTTGTGTACGTGCGGGTGGTAAACACAATGACCTTGAAAACGTAGGTTTCACGGCTCGTCACCACACGTTCTTCGAAATGCTAGGCAACTTCAGCTTTGGCGACTACTTCAAAGAAGAAGCGATTGGATTTGCTTGGGAATTCCTGACTGAAACTCTTCAACTGCCAAAAGATCGTCTACTGGTAACGGTATACGAGACAGATGATGAAGCATTCGATATCTGGAACAAGAAAGTAGGTGTTCCTGCTGACCGTATCGTTCGCATTGGCGACAAAGAAGGCGGTAAACAGTTCGAGTCTGATAACTTCTGGACGATGGGTGACACAGGTCCTTGTGGTCCATGTACTGAAATCTTCTACGATCACGGTGAGCACATCTGGGGCGGCCGTCCTGGTACACCTGAAGAAGATGGTGACCGTTTCATCGAGATCTGGAACAACGTATTCATGCAGTTCAACCGTCACGCTGACGGCACAATGGAACCGCTACCTAAGCCTGCTGTAGATACAGGTATGGGTATTGAGCGTATTTCTGCAATCATGCAGGGCGTTCACTCTAACTACGAAATTGATGTATTCCAAAAGCTAATCAAAGCGACTGCGGAAGTTGTTGGTCATGACGATCTATCTAACCAATCGCTACGCGTTATTGCTGACCACATCCGTTCTTGTTCATTCCTAATTGCTGACGGTGTTATGCCTTCAAACGAAGGTCGTGGCTACGTTTTACGTCGTATTATTCGTCGTGCAGTTCGTCACGGTAACAAGCTTGGCGCACAAGGCGTGTTCTTCCACAAACTTGTGGGTGTACTAGCTGAAGTTATGGGCTCTGCGGCAGATGAACTTAAGAAACAGCAAGAGCTTGTTGAAAAAGTACTTCGCATTGAAGAAGAGAACTTTGGTCGTACTCTAGAGCGCGGCATGGTTATTCTTAATGACGCACTAGATGCACTTGAAGGCAAAGAGCTTGACGGCGAAACAGTTTTCAAACTTTACGATACATACGGCTTCCCAGCTGACCTGACTAACGATGTAGCTCGTGAACGCGACTTTACTATCGATGAAGAAGGTTTTGAGAAAGCGATGGAAGCACAGCGTAAGCGTGCACGTGAAGCAGGCCAATTCGGCACGGATTACAACGCGACAATCAAAGTAGACACCAACACTGAGTTCTGTGGTTACACAGCAACTGAAGGTGCTGGTGAAATCTCTGCGCTATTCGTTGACGGCGAAGAGGTTGCTTCACTATCGGCTGGCGACAAAGCAATCATCATCCTTGAAGAGACACCATTCTACGCTGAGTCAGGCGGTCAATGTGGTGATGCTGGTACACTAAAAACAGCGTCGGGCCTTTTCAAAGTACAAGATACTCAGAAGCTAGGTAACGCATTTGCGCACCACGGTGAGCTAGTTGAAGGTGTATTTGCTAAGGGCGATAAAGTAGAAGCAACGGTTGACGCTGAGCGTCGTGCTGCTATCTCACTAAACCACTCTGCAACTCACTTACTTCACTCTGCACTGCGCGAAGTGCTAGGTGAGCACGTTGCTCAGAAAGGTTCTTTAGTTAAGCCAGACAACCTACGTTTTGACTTCTCTAACCTTGAAGCGGTAACACCGGCACAGATTAAAGAAGTAGAGCGTTTGGTTAACGCACAAGTTCGTAAGAACCACGTGATTGAAACCAACATCATGGACATCGAGTCAGCGAAAGAAAAAGGTGCAATGGCACTGTTTGGCGAGAAGTACGATGATGAAGTTCGCGTTCTATCTATGGGCGATTTCTCTACTGAACTTTGTGGTGGTATCCACGCAAGCAACACGGGTGATATCGGCCTATTCAAGATCACTTCTGAAGGTGGTATTGCTGCGGGTATTCGTCGTATTGAAGCGGTAACGGGTGAAGCTGCTCTAGATGCGGTCGAAGCTCAGGCTAACGCTTACGAAGAGAAACTTGCTGAATCAGCTAAGAAAGCGAAATCGCTAGAGAAAGAAATTCAACTGCTTAAAGAAAAGATGGCTGCTGCAGAAAGCGCAAACATTATGGGCAAAGTAGAAGACATCTCTGGTACTAAAGTTTTGGTTGCTGCAATTGAAGACGCAGACAACAAGAACCTACGTACTATGGTTGATAACGCTAAAAACCAAGTAGGTAGCGGCATCATCCTGATCGCGAACGTAGCAGACGGTAAAGTTGGCTTGATTGCTGGTGTAACCAAAGACCTAATCGGCAAAGTAAAAGCGGGTGATCTCGTTAAGATGGTTGCTGAGCAAGTTGGCGGTAAAGGCGGCGGTCGTCCTGATATGGCTCAAGCGGGCGGTACAGATGTTGAAGCACTGCCAGAAGCGCTTAAATCTGTACGTACTTGGCTAGAAGAACGTCTTTAAGCTTAAGTAATTGATACAAAGATGCCCAATCAGTTGATTGGGCATCTTTTATTTTGCTTATTGGAAGTGTGTTTAAACAAGGTTTGATTGAGATTAACCAAGAAGTCTAATGGTGGCGTTAAACTCCTTGGTTAATTTTTTATTGCTTCGCCCTGACGCGGAGTATGTGTTTTTTTGTCATATATAGACATTGGTCTTGGGAAGGTGAGGACGGGTGAAAATGCCTCTTATCGTGCAGAAATTTGGTGGAACGTCGGTGGGTTCAATTGAACGAATCCATCATGTAGCAGAAAAAATCATTGAAGCGAAAAATGAAGGGAACCAGATCGTGGTTGTCGTTTCTGCTATGTCTGGTGAAACAAATCGGTTAGTTAACTTAGCTACACAAGTTGATAGCGTACCAAACGCTAGAGAACTGGATGTGTTGTTAACGGCTGGCGAGCAAGTTTCCATGGCCTTGTTAGCAATGACGTTACACAAGTTAGGTTATGAAGCGACATCGATGACTGGCTATCAAGCCAAGATACACACGGATTCTAATCATAATAATGCAGCGATTGAGCGTATTGATACTGCTCCGATTCAAGCTCTGCTAGATGACAACCAGATTGTTATTGTTGCAGGCTTTCAAGGATTCAATGCGAAAGGTGATATCACGACATTAGGCCGCGGTGGTTCAGATACTACAGCGGTCGCGCTTGCAGGTGCCTTGCAGGCGAAAGAATGCCAGATCTATACTGATGTAGATGGTGTTTACTCTTGTGACCCTAGAGTCGTAAAACAATCTCAGAAATTAGATACTTTAGACTTTCCTTCTATGGAAGAGATGGCTCGCCGAGGCGCTAAGGTATTGCACCTTCCTTGTGTTCAGTATGCATGGCAGCACAACGTGTCATTGCGAGTGCTTTCAAGCTTTGAACAAGGCGAGGGCACATTGATCGCGGGTAATCAGTGTTTGAATGATATTGCTGGCATCGCCATCCAAAGAGATATGGTGCGTATCGAGTGTTTGAATGAAGATTTACCGTCTTTCATTTCACATTGCCAACTGTTGGGGATCGAAGTCTGTAGTGTGATCGAGGAAACAGAACGGGCAGCACTCATTATTAAACAAGACATAAGTGCCAAATTAAAACTAGTTTTTGCTGAGAAAATCCGTAATAGTGAACAGGTTAGTTTGTTAACTGTGGTAGGAAGCCGAACACAAGAAATTGTGGTCAGTTCACATGGATTGTTGTCTGAAGGCGAAATTGATGTACAGCATCACTTATTGCAGCAGCAGTCTTTAACTTTGGTGATATCACCAACGCAAGTCGATATGGCTGCTAACATATTACACAATGCATACATCGTAGCGCGTGAAACACAGGGTTATCCTAAAAAAGAAGTGCATTTTGGTTAAATAAACTCAATCGATAGTTTACGAAAATATAACTTTTGTTGGATAATGCTCTCGTAGCTAGATAAATTTAGAGATTACTCAAGGAGCAAAGAATGCTAATTTTGACTCGCCGCGTTGGCGAAACACTGATGATTGGTGATGAAGTAACAGTTACTGTACTAGGCGTTAAAGGTAACCAAGTACGTATCGGTGTTAACGCACCTAAAGAAGTATCTGTTCACCGTGAAGAGATCTACATGCGCATTCAAGCTGAAAAAGGTAATGGTAATGTTGCATCTGGCAACTACTAATACTTTTGCGTAGAGAAGAGGCTAGCATTGTTGCTAGCCTTTTTTGATCTTGGGGAACCGAAACACTGATTGGGACATAGATGGGTTGGATAACGGATCGGTCTCAAAGTGGTGAAGTGAATGCTTTGTGATGCTGCGAGATACAGACAAGGTTGAACAGAACTGTTGCTCTGTATTTTGTTTGGCAAAACTCAAGATTTATTCGCTTCCCCTATGGCGAAAATACGCATCCCGTAGTATTGTGCCATCAGCGGTAGCACTTGCTGCTGGAGAAATTAGATAATTGTTTTCGGCTGTTTATTATTGCCAATCTTTCACCTTAATTTTTAAGGGAAAAAGCGCGATTTGAATCTTATAAGTTCAATTTGCAAGCGCTTTGATTAAATAGCAAACGGTTGAGTGTTTTTGTCCAATTTTTTTCAATAAAGTGTTTGACATATTTTCGGTAAAACGTAATATGTGCCTCCGCAAGACGGTGAGGTGGCCGAGAGGCCGAAGGCGCTCCCCTGCTAAGGGAGTATGTGGTTTGTAGCTGCATCGAGGGTTCGAATCCCTCCCTCACCGCCATTTCTTGCGAGTCTAAAATTAGCAATTTAGACAATGTAAATGTGCGTCCTTAGCTCAGCTGGATAGAGTACCTGGCTACGAACCAGGCGGTCGGAGGTTCGAATCCTCCAGGACGCGCCATTCTCTCTTCTCTTACTTGTAAGTGATTTGAGAATAATGAATTAGGTGAGGTGGCCGAGTGGCCGAAGGCGCTCCCCTGCTAAGGGAGTATGTGGTTTGTAGCTGCATCGAGGGTTCGAATCCCTCCCTCACCGCCATTCATTACAGGCCGATGGCCTTTTTTTTTCTTCGTAGCAAGAAGAATGTGATATATTTCACAACTTCATTCTTAATGAATGAACACCGTGCGTCCTTAGCTCAGCTGGATAGAGTACCTGGCTACGAACCAGGCGGTCGGAGGTTCGAATCCTCCAGG
This sequence comes from Vibrio sp. AIC-3, assembly GCF_013114515.1. Lineage (NCBI taxonomy): Bacteria > Pseudomonadati > Pseudomonadota > Gammaproteobacteria > Vibrionales > Vibrionaceae > Vibrio > Vibrio sp. AIC-3. Next base: position 82,560 of record NZ_VTXG01000005.1, read on the forward strand.
ACGCGCCACTATTTAAGGGTTTATTTCTTTTAAGAATGAAAGTCCTTGTATTGACTAAGTTGATACTAAAACCGTGCGCTCTTAGCTCAGCTGGATAGAGTACCTGGCTACGAACCAGGCGGTCGGAGGTTCGAATCCTCCAGAGCGCGCCACTATTTAGGGTTTAGTTCTTATAAGAATGTGAATCCTGATATTGATAAATCGTTCGTCGAAAATTAATATCAAAAACCGTGCGTCCTTAGCTCAGCTGGATAGAGTACCTGGCTACGAACCAGGCGGTCGGAGGTTCGAATCCTCCAGGACGCGCCACTATTTAGGGCTTCTTTCTTATAAGAATGAAATCCTTATATTGATCTGTTGTTAGTAACAATGAATTGATATTAAAACCGTGCGCTCTTAGCTCAGCTGGATAGAGTACCTGGCTACGAACCAGGCGGTCGGAGGTTCGAATCCTCCAGAGCGCGCCACATTATTAGAAAAAGCCTCGTTTATACGAGGCTTTTTTTATGTCTGCTGCAAATTTGTTGCGACAATGTTAAATTTGTTCGTTGTTTAACTTGTTGTATTTAAAGTAGTTCTTGATTGCTTCTTTGTTATTCCACCTTTCTCATATCAATCCCCAGAAAAGCCCCGTTTAAGTCACAGTTTAAATATCTAAAAATGACGTATTTGACAGATTTATGTGATCTGATAGGCGAATAATTAACCTTATGTGTGCGTTATCCGTAACAGAACCTTAAACAAAATTGACAAACTTTTACCAATCGAGATAATCCATGGGTCGGGATCACTATTCGCTGAAATCCTGTACGTATGTCAGGATGACGAAGAAAGGAAGCAACATGACTAATATTGGAAGCCTGCTAGGAGATGCGGCGACTCTAATGATAACGGGGATGTCCGTTGTCTTTATTTTCCTAACTATTCTAGTTTACCTCGTTCGGTTGATGTCAAAACTGGTACCAGAAGAAGTACCAGAGCCGATCGCAGCACCTAAAAAAATTCAAAAATCACAATCAAACCCTTCAGCTGTTAGTCCACAGGTAGTGGCTGCAATTTCGGCCGCGGTTCATCAATACCGTGCGTCTACTGCTAAGTAGTATTTAAAGGATTAAAAAGGAGTTTATGAGCATGTCTAAACCACTAGCTATCACAGATGTGGTACTTCGTGACGCGCACCAGTCACTATTTGCTACTCGTATGCGTATCGAAGATATGCTGCCAATTGCGGCAGAACTGGATAAAGTCGGTTACTGGTCACTTGAGACTTGGGGCGGCGCGACGTTTGATTCGTGTATCCGTTTTCTTGGCGAGGATCCATGGGAGCGTTTGCGTGAGCTGAAAAAAGCGATGCCAAACACACCAATGCAGATGCTACTGCGTGGTCAAAACCTATTGGGCTACCGTCACTACGCGGATGATGTAGTAGAAAAATTTGTTGAACGTGCCCATAAAAACGGCATGGACGTATTCCGTATCTTTGATGCGATGAATGACGTGCGTAACTTTGAAAAAGCAGTGAAAGCAACGATCGACGTTGGTGGCCACGCTCAAGGTACGTTGTCTTACACAACCAGTCCGGTCCACAATTCAGATACTTGGGTTGATTTGGCTAAGCGCCTAGAGGACCTAGGTTGTCACTCACTATGTATCAAAGATATGTCAGGTTTATTAAAGCCGTATGAAGCAGAAGAGCTGATTACACGTATCAAAGCATCGTGTGACGTTCCTCTAGCACTGCATAGCCACGCGACAACTGGTCTATCGACTGCAACAGCGGTTAAAGCCGTTGAAGCGGGTATCGACATTCTAGATACCGCTATTTCTTCAATGAGCTGTACTTACGGTCATACGCCAACCGAAACGGTTGTTGCGATGTTAGAAGGTACAGAGCGCGACACGAATCTTAAACTAGACCAAATCGAACCCATCGCGGCTTACTTCCGTGATGTACGTAAAAAGTACGCGAAATGGGAAGGTCAGCTAAAAGGTGTCGATTCTCGCATCTTAATCGCTCAAGTTCCTGGCGGAATGTTAACTAACATGGAAGGCCAGCTTAAAGAGCAAGGCGCCGCCGATCGCATGGATGAAGTTCTAGAAGAGATCCCACGCGTACGTAAAGAGCTTGGTTACATTCCTTTAGTAACACCAACTTCTCAGATTGTCGGTACTCAAGCGGTTATTAACGTCTTAACGGGCGAACGCTATAAGAGCATCACGAAAGAGACTGCTGGTCTACTGAAAGGTGAATACGGTCAAGCTCCTGCTGAAGTGGATGCTGAACTGCAAGCGAAAGTTCTAGACGGTGCAGAGCCGATTACTTGTCGTCCTGCTGATTTACTTAAGTCTGAAATGGATACGTTAACGACGGATCTGTTAGAGAAAGCGAAATCAGAGGGTATCTCTCTAGCTGAAGATACGGTTGATGATGTACTGACTTACGCGCTCTTCCCACAAGTGGGTCTTAAGTTCCTTAAGAACCGTCGTAATCCTGAAGCATTTGAACCTGCACCAACGCTAGAAGTTGCGGCTCCAGTTGCTGCAGCTCCTGTACAAGCTTCTGGTGGTATTGAAAGCTACAGCGTGAAGGTTGATGGTCAAGTTTACGATGTTGAAGTTGGCCCACAAGGTGAACTGACATCGGTGGCGCCATCTGCAAAACCTGCTCAGGCTGCACCAGTAGCAGCGTCTGACGCTGAAGCGGTTCCAGCTCCATTGGCGGGTAACATCTTTAAAGTAAACGTTCAGGCGGGTACTGAGGTTTCTGAAGGCGACGTTCTACTAATCCTAGAAGCGATGAAGATGGAAACGGAAGTTCGTGCTGCTCGTGGTGGTATCGTTCAAGAATTGAATGTTAAAGAAGGCGATGCAGTTACTGTAGGCGCTCCACTACTAAGCTTAGCGTAAGGGAGTACCATGGAAGGATTGATGACCTTATGGTCTGAAACAGGGATTGCGAACTTTGAGTTCGGCCAGATCTGTATGATGCTGGTTGGTTGCTTACTGTTGTTTTTGGCAATTCGTAAAGGATTTGAACCGTTACTTCTACTGCCTATTGGTTTTGGTGCTGTATTAGCAAACATTCCAAATGCTGGGTTTACTGATCCAGGTGGTTTGCTCTACTACGTCTACTACATTGGTATTGAGACAGGTATTTTCCCACTGCTGATCTTTATGGGTGTTGGTGCGATGACGGACTTCGGTGCGTTGATTGCGAACCCTAAAACGTTGTGGCTAGGGGCTGCGGCTCAGTTTGGTATCTTCGCGACGCTATTTGGCGCGATCTTGCTGAACTACGTTCCAGGAATGGAGTTCTCGATGGCCGATGCTTCGTCAATTGCGATCATTGGTGGTGCCGATGGCCCAACTGCGATCTTCTTGGCGAGTAAGTTATCTCCGGATCTTTTAGGTGCCATTGCAGTAGCGGCTTATAGCTACATGGCTTTGGTTCCGATCATTCAGCCACCAATCATGAAAGCGTTAACGTCTCCTGAAGAGCGCAAAATTAAGATGGCTCAACTTCGTCACGTTAGCAAAGCCGAGAAGATTCTTTTCCCGCTTGCTGTACTATTGATGACGATTTTGTTCCTACCTTCAGCAACACCTCTAGTTGGTATGTTCTGTTTGGGTAACTTAATGCGTGAAGCGGGTGTGGTTGATCGCCTTTCAAAAACAGCTCAAAACGAACTGATTAACGTTGTAACTATTTTCCTAGGTCTAGGGGTTGGTTCTAAGCTTCAAGCGGATACGTTCTTGAACTTAGAAACATTGGGTATTCTAGGTTTAGGTGCGGTCGCGTTCAGTATCGGTACGGCGGGTGGTGTATTGATGGCTAAGGTGTTGAACCGATTCTCGAAAGAGGACATCAACCCACTGATTGGCGCAGCTGGCGTATCAGCGGTTCCAATGGCGGCACGTGTTGTGAACAAGGTTGGTCTTGAGGCAAACCCTCAGAACTTCTTGTTGATGCATGCAATGGGCCCGAACGTAGCCGGTGTACTTGGTAGTGCGGTTGCGGCGGGTATTCTATTAGCTCTCGTGGGCTAGTGGATTTGCTGGGTCATGTATCGTTACGTTAATTGGTCGTCAATTTACGAATGAGCGGTTAACTTAGCCTTATTAAATGGTTTATAGTCAAAGGGATGCTTTCGCATCCCTTTCTTTTTATTAATTAGGGTGCTTGCTCACTAGGGCTTTTATCAATCAAGGAAATGTGGAAATGGAAAATAAACAGATTGCGATTACTCAATTCGGCGGCGTCGAAAACCTAAGTATTCAAACCAGTGCGATCCCTGAGCCTAAGGCTGGAGAAGTGGTGGTTAAAGTTTCCTTTTCAGGCATTAATCCGATTGATGTCAAAACCCGAGCGGGTCTTGGTTGGGCGGCAGCACAAAACAAAGATAACCTGCCTTGGGTGCCTGGCTACGATATTTCAGGGCAAATTGTCTCGCTAGGCGAACAGGCTGAACGCTTTACTGTTGGTGATAACGTGGCTGGCTTTATTGGTTTTCCACTGCAAGGTGGCGGTTACAGCCAATATGTGTGTGTTCCAGAAGCTGCATTAAGTATGGTTCCTGATTCTGTCACTCTAGAAGCGGCAGCTGCATTACCACTTGCGAGTCAAACAGCGGCACAAGCGCTCAACAAAGCCGAAGTGAAAGAAGGCGACCGCGTGCTTATTTTAGCGGGCGCGGGCGGCGTTGGTCACCTTGCGGTTCAAATTGCAGTGGCAGCAAAAGCTGAGGTTTACACAACCTGCAGCGAAGCCAATCTTGATTACCTTGCGACGTTAGGTGCTCACGCAATTAACTATAAGTTTGCGCCAGCGTCGGAAAGAGTTTCTGATGTTGATGTGTTGATTGATTTGGTCGGTGGCGATACCGCGCTTGATGCGTTGAAGTGCCTGAAAGATGGCGCGCGAGTAGTGACAGTACCGACTCTATCTGCAGAACTTATCTGTGAGAAAGCAACACTATTAGGTTTTACTGCATCAGGCATGCTGGTTGAACCAAACCCTGAGCAAATGGACACCATGCTTTACATGGTCAGTGTCGGATTGCTCAAAACAGAAATTCAAGGTATCTACCAGTTAGACGAGGCGCAGTCGGCGCACCTGCAGGTTGAAACCGGACACACCAGAGGCAAGGTGCTACTTAAAATGCAAGAAAGTTGATAGGCAGTGTTAGAATTTTTTAACTCCCTTTTTGAAAATATCGCGCTGTGGTTCTCGGACTCGGCGCTGTGGGTACTCTTCATCAGTGGCTTCTTGAGTGCCACGTTACTACCCGGTGGTTCAGAAGCTAGCCTTGTGGCTGCATTGAGCTTAGATCAGTTTTCAACCTCATCGATCATTCTAGTGGCGACATTAGGCAATACCTTAGGCGGCCTGACTAACTATTGGATTGGTTTGTGGTTGCCTAATCGAACTCAATCTGAAAAGCATGGTCATAAGGCTATGGCTTGGCTGAGTCGCTATGGCTACTGGACACTGTTATTTAGTTGGTTACCGATCATTGGTGACCCTTTGTGTCTCGCTGCGGGTTGGCTAAGAATGAAATTCATCCCTAGCGTTATTTTGATAGCGATTGGCAAAGCCGCTCGCTATAGCTTACTTGCTGCTATCTACTTCGGTTTTTTCTAAGGAGAACCTATGAAAAAGGTTTTACTTGGTACATTTTCTCTTATCGCCATTGCAGGCTGTTCTTACAATGTACCTAGCTCAACGCCCTTCTTTTCCTCGTTACCTGAAGGTGTCACTCTGTTAGAAGAGGTAAAGCCCTCTAAAGATAAAGTGGTGATTCCTTACACCAAGTATCAGCTTGAAAACGGCCTGACAGTTATTCTTTCCCCTGATGATTCCGATCCGTTGGTGCATGTTGATGTGACTTATCACGTCGGTTCAGCACGTGAAGAGATAGGCAAGTCGGGCTTTGCTCACTTCTTTGAGCACATGATGTTCCAGGGTTCAGAGAACGTTGGTGACCAACAGCACTTTAAGATCATTACCGAAGCGGGTGGCTCGTTAAACGGCACGACCAACCGTGACCGCACCAACTATTTTGAAACTGTTCCTTCTAACCAACTTGAGAAAATGTTGTGGTTAGAATCAGACCGAATGGGCTTCTTGTTGGATGCTGTTTCTCAGAAGAAATTTGAGGTTCAAAGAGGCACGGTCAAGAACGAGCGAGCGCAGAGCTACGAAAATCGTCCTTACGGCTTGATGTGGGAACGCATGGGCGAAGCGCTTTACCCTGAAGGTCACCCTTACTCTTGGCAACCAATCGGCTATGTTGAAGATCTTGACCGTGTTGACGTGAATGATCTTAAAGCGTTCTTCCTGCGTTGGTACGGCCCAAACAATGCCGTGTTAACGATTGGTGGTGATATCGACGTTGATGACACGCTAGAATGGGTTAACAAGTACTTTGGTTCAATTCCTCAAGGCCCTGAAGTGAAGGCGGCAGAGAAGCAACCTGCTGTTCTAACAGAAGATAAATACATCACCTTAGAAGACAATATTCGTCAGCCGATGGTGCTGGTGGGGTGGCCAACAACGTATCGCGGTGAAGAGACGCAAGCTTCACTGAATGCATTGTCTAACGTGTTAGGTTCAGGTACCAACAGTTACCTATATCAAAACCTCGTAAAAACGCAGAAGGCCGTCAGCGCTGGCTCTTTCCATGATTGTGCTGAGTTGGCGTGTACCATGTACGTGTATGCAATGGGCAACTCAGGTGAAAAAGGCGATTTGACGGTTCTCAATAAAGAGCTGATGGATACCCTGGAGCAATTCTCGAAAGAGGGCGTTGAGCAAGAGCGTTTAGACCAGATCACTGGCATGGCCGAAGCGAATGCTGTTTTTGCATTGCAAAGCGTTAAAGGTAAGGTGTCGCAACTCGCGTCGAACCAAACCTTCTATGGTCAGCCTGATCGCATTGAATCACAACTCGATCAAATCCGAGCGGTGACGCCTGAGAGCGTGAGCAAGGCATACCAAGATTTCATCGAAGGTAAGCACAAGGTTACCTTGAGTGTGGTTCCTAAGAAAAAGCTCGATTTGGCGGTTCGTGAAGCGACCTTTACCACGCCACCACGTACGTTGCCGGAATACAGCAAGGTGACGGAAGATCAACTGGATTTCAGAAAGGCACCGGATACCTTTGATCGCAGTGTGATGCCAGAAGTGAACTTTGGTGTTGAGGCGACCATGCCTGAGTTGTACCGCATGCACTTTGCAAATGGCACTGACTTAATTGGTACCGTGACCAGTGAAACGCCGACAGTACAGCTGCAAATTCAATTGCCTGCAGGCGAACGCTATGTTCGCAAAGGGCAAGAAGGCCTAGCGAACCTAACGGCTTCGATGATGGAAGAAGGCTCAACTAAACGAACCGTTGAAGAGTTACAAGCGACCTTAGATAAACTTGGTAGCAGCGTGAGCATTAGTGCGGGCAGCTACACCACAGATATTTCAGTCTCGACGCTAGAGAAAAACTTGCCTCAAACCTTAGCGATTGTGCAAGAGGTTCTATTCGATCCTAAGTTCGATGAGCAAGATTTTGAGCGCGTTAAGAAACAGATGCTAGAAGGCGTTGTGTATCAGCATCAGCAGCCAAGCTGGATGGCTTCTCAAGCAACCCGTGAAGTGCTGTTTGGTGACACTGTTTTTGCTCGTGCAAGTGATGGTACTAAGGAATCTCTATCGAAATTGACCTTAGACGATGTGAAAAAATTCTATGCGCAACATTACACACCAGAAGGTGCCAATATTGTTGTGGTGGGAGACATCTCGAAGAAAGAGGCAGGGAAACAGCTACAATTCTTTGAAGAGTGGCAAGGCGATGCGGCACCATTAACGCGTCCACAGATCGTTAAAGAGCTTTCTGGTCAGCACCTGTACTTAGTTGATAAACCGGGTGCGCCGCAAAGCATTGTTCGCTTGGTTCGTAAGGGCCTGCCGTTTGATGCGACGGGCGAATTGTATTTGAGCCAGTTAGCTAACTTTAACTTAGCGGGCAACTTCAATAGCCGTATCAACCAGAACCTACGTGAAGACAAAGCCTACACTTACGGTGCAAGCGGTTACTTCGCAAGTACTCGTGAAACTGGCGCAGTGGTATTTAGCGCGCAGGTAAGGGCGAATGCGACGGTTCCATCGATTCAAGAGTTTATTAATGAGCTGAATGAGTTTAGCCAAAGTGGATTAACTGACGAAGAGGTGAAATTTATGCGCCTTGCCGTCGGTCAACAAGATGCACTTAAATACGAAACGCCAAGTCAAAAGGCGGGGTTGTTGAGTAATATTGTTGCATTGAGCCTTGATGAAGATTACCTACAACAGCGTAATCAGATAGTTGAAACGGTTTCAAAAGAGACCTTAAACGAGCTATCTAAGAAATGGTTTGACCCGAATGATTATCAAATAATCGTTGTTGGTGACGCGACTTCGCTTCGCCCGCAATTAGAAAAGTTAGATATTCCAATAGAAGAGCTTGAAATCATTCGTTAGAGTACACATTAAAGGGGGAGGGAAGAGACTCTACTTTTCTCCTCCAACCTAATTTATGATAGTTCTAATCAGAACAATATAAGATAAGTGAACTGAATTTTGACTGATTTTGCTGCGCGACTAAAGCAAGTTGCAACCAACCCTAAGACCTTCTCTCAATTTGGTCGTGGTGTTGAAAGGGAAACATTACGCTACACGGAAGATGGGCACCTTGCTACTGGGCCGCACCCTGAGGCTTTGGGATCTGCGTTGATGAACGAATGGGTAACGACCGATTTCTCTGAGTCGCTACTGGAATTTATCACGCCTGTTTCTAACGACGTTCCGACGCTTTTGAATCAGTTGTCTGATATCCACCACTTCACGCAAACCAAGTTAGACGGCGAAAAACTATGGCCGCTTTCTATGCCTTGTTACGTTGGCAGTGAAGATTACATTCAACTAGCGCAATACGGCACCTCTAACAACGGTAAGATGAAGACGCTATATCGTGAAGGCCTAAAACGTCGTTACGGTAGCTTGATGCAGATTATCTCTGGTGTTCATTTCAACTTCTCTTTCCCTGAAAGCTTTTGGGATAGCCTGTTTGGAGAGCAAACAGAAGAAGCGCGTTGTGAATCTAAGTCAGATGCTTACTTCGGTTTGATTCGTAACTACTACCGCTTTGGTTGGTTAATCCCATACTTCTTCGGTGCTTCACCTGCGCTATGTTCTTCTTTCATCAAAGGAAGAGAAACAAACCTACCTTTTGAAAAGGTTGGTGAGACATTGTATCTGCCAAAAGCAACGGCGCTGCGCCTGAGTGATCTTGGTTACACGAACAGTGCGCAAAGTGTATTGAAGATTGGCTTCAACAGCCTGGGTCAGTACCTTGAAGGTTTGAATCAAGCGATTCGTACGCCATCAGAAGAATTCGCCGAAATTGGCACTAAGGTTGATGGTGAATACCGTCAGCTAAATAGCAACGTACTGCAAATTGAGAATGAGCTTTACGCTCCAATCCGTCCTAAGCGTGTCGCGAAAAGTGGTGAGAAGCCATCTGAAGCGTTGGCTCGCGGAGGTGTTGAGTACATCGAGGTGCGTTCTCTCGATGTAAACCCATTCAGCTCAATCGGTATCACCGAACAGCAAGTTCGCTTCTTGGATCTATTCCTAACGTGGAGTGTACTAACAGACTCTGCTGAGATGGATAACTGCGAACTTGAGTGCTGGCGCGACAACTGGAACAAGGTGATCTTAGAAGGTCGTCAAGCTGGTCTAGAGCTGCAAATTGGTTGTCATGGCGAGCGCTTGTCTCTGCAAGATTGGGCGAAGCGTGTCTTTAAAGACCTACGCTCTATTGCCGAAATGATGGACGCTGAACAAGGTGGTCGTGCATATCAAGAAACCTGCGATACGCTTGAAGCTTGGATTGATAACCCAGAGCTGACCATTTCTGGCCAGTTGCTAGAAGAGACTAAGAAGTTAGGTGGTTTAGGTAAAGTGGGCTGTACGTTAGGTAAAACGTATGCAGAGCAGCACAAAGCACACCAATACAAAGTTTACTCAGCTGAGTTGATGGAAGCAGAAGTTCAACGCTCTGTGACTGCTCAGCAACAAAGTGAAGAAGCAAGCACTCAAGATTTTGATAGCTTCTTAGCGGATTATTTTTCGTATTTAAAAGCATAGCGAGACTTTGGTGGAAAGGAAGCAAGCCTTATTAGGTCAGCCTACTCGTGTGAGTAGTAAATGGTTACCTGTGGTGACTGTTGGTGTTGTCTCTAGCCTATTGGTTGGATGTGCAACGCCACCGCCAAAGCTGCAAGATAATTTGTGTAGCATCTTTCGAGAGCACCCTTCATGGTATGAAGATGCTTTGGATATGCAAGAAGAGTGGGGCACGCCGATTAACGTTGCGATGGCTTTTGTGAAACAAGAGAGTAGCTATCGTCATGATGCGCGCCCACCTAAAGATTACATTCTTGGCTTTATACCGTGGGGGCGTGTAAGCAGTGCCTACGGTTATGCACAAGCTCAAGATCCTGCTTGGGAAGACTTCCAAAAGGCGACCAATAACGGTGGCTCAAGAACCAACTTTGATGATGCATTGATGTTCATCGGTTGGTATACCAGCGAGACGCGTCGTCAATTGGGCATCTCACTATGGGACCCATATAACCAATACCTGGCTTATCATGAAGGCCGTGGTGGTTATAAGCGTAAGTCATACAACAGCAAGCCATCGCTAATTAAGGTGGCGCGCAAAGTCGAACAGCAAGCAAAAGATTATGGATGGCAGCTGAAACAGTGCCGCAAAGAACTAGAAGACAATCGAAGCTGGTTTTTCTAAAGCCAGCCGTCATGGAGAAGAGCAATGCCTTTATTAGATAGTTTCACTGTTGATCACACACGCATGAACGCACCTGCCGTTCGTGTTGCTAAAACAATGCAAACCCCAAAAGGGGATACCATCACTGTGTTTGACCTGCGTTTTACTGCGCCAAACAAAGACATCCTATCTGAGAAAGGTATCCATACTCTAGAGCACCTATACGCTGGTTTCATGCGTAATCAATTGAACGGTTCAGATGTAGAGATCATCGATATCTCACCGATGGGCTGTCGCACTGGTTTCTACATGAGCCTGATTGGTACGCCTACAGAACAACAAGTGGCTGACGGTTGGTTGGCAGCGATGCAAGACGTACTGAAAGTTGAGAACCAGAATAAGATCCCTGAGCTGAACGAATACCAATGTGGTACCGCGGCAATGCACTCTTTGGATGAAGCGAAAGAGATCGCGAATGCGATCATCGCTGCAGGCATCTCTGTAAACAAGAATGATGAACTGGCACTGCCAGAGTCTATGCTGCAAGAGCTTAAGATCGACTAGTCATTGATAGCTACCCTAGATAGGGCGAGTTAGATACTAAAAGGCCCGGTTTAATGAACCGGGTCTTTTGTTTATGTGAGCTTCAGTGATATCTCAGTTAGCCGTTCACGATCTGTGGGAACACGCGAACCAGTTTGATGCGGTTCTCTTCAAGCTCAACAATTTCCATTGGGTGGCTGGCTACCTGAACACTGAGGTGACTCTCTGGAATATCTTCAAGGTGTTCCAGTATCAAACCATTCAGAGTTCTTGGGCCATCGGTAGGCAGTGCCCACTGTAAGCCTTTGTTGATATCTCGGATATTGGCACTGCCTTCAATCAAGAAGCTGCCATCGCTTTGCGGAGTAATCTCTTCAGATAAGCTTGGGGTGATTGAGGTGGTAAACTCACCTACGATCTCTTCTAGAATATCTTCTAATGTAACCAAACCATTGATGTCGCCATACTCATCAACAATCAAACCGATGCGCTGCTTATTGCGTTGAAACTTAAGCAGTTGAATATTGAGTGGTGTCGCTTCAGGAATAAAGTAGATCTCATCCGCGGCACGCAACAGGGTTTCTTTATTGAATTCGTTCTTTTCAAGCATCAGACGGTAAGCTTCACGCAGCCTAAGCATGCCGACCACTTCATCTATTTGGTCACGGTAGAGAACCACACGACCATGAGGAGAGTGGGTCAGTTGGCGAACAATCGATTTCCAATCATCATTAATGTCGATACCGGTAATCTCATTACGCGGCACCATGATGTCGTTCACGGTCACGTGCTCTAAATCTAGAATCGACACCAACATATCTTGGTGACGTTGAGGGATTAAGCTACCGGCTTCATTTACCACGGTTCTAAGCTCTTCGGAGCTCAAGTGGTCGGTTGCATCATGGCTGGCTTTGACACCTAAGATACGAATGAAGCCATTGGTAATGAAGTTAACTAAAATCACCAACGGTGACAGTACCTTCATCAGCACCATCAAAAGGATGCTACTGGCGTAAGAGACACGTTCAGGAAATAGAGAAGCGATAGTCTTTGGGGTTACCTCGGCGAATACGAGGATCACGAGAGTCAGGGTACCAGTAGCGATAGCCACACCGATATCCCCGTAGATGCGCATACCAAGAATAGTAGCGATCGCAGATGCAAGAATGTTGACGAGATTGTTGCCGATGAGAATGAGGCCAATCAATCTGTCTGGGCGGTTCAGAAGTTTTTCTACGCGTTTGGCACCTTTATGACCCGTATTGGCCAAGTGCTTTAAACGGTAGCGGTTCAAGGACATCATGCCCGTTTCGGAACCAGAGAAATAACCAGAAATTACAATGAGACACGCGAGTAGCGCAAATAAGATACCCGTTGATATGTCGTCCAAAACTATTCTTTTCCTATTTGTGTATCTTGATTAATTTATGACCGAACATGGTCGAGATGTCAATTGAATCTAACGGACTCAATATTTTAAAGGCAAGGTGTGTGAGACCTTGCCTTTATTTTACAGACTAGTTCAGGATGATTTCCTGAACGAAGCGGCTACCGAAGTAGGCCAATGTGAGCATGCTGGCGCCGGCAAGTGCGAACCAAGTGACTTTCTGTCCACGCCAACCTTTTTGGTAGTGACCCCATAAAAGGATGGAGTAGATAACCCAAGCGATAAAAGACAATACCGCTTTGTGCGCCTTTCCTTGAGCAAACATATCTTGTACGAAGATAAGGCCAGTCAGCAAAGTACCCGTTAATAAACCATTACCAATCAGAATGATCTTGAAAAGCTGTCTCTCTACCATCATTAAAGGAGGTAGGTTAGGGTTTATCACTAAGGCTTTTTTCTTTTTAAGTTTGTGATCTAGCCAAGCAAGTTGCAGGGCGTATAGCGCGCCGATAGTTAACGTTGCGTATGAGAATAGAGCCAAAGAGATGTGCACGAGCAGTTTTGGGTCATTCTCTAGATGTTTGATGAAGGTGCTTGGAAGAAAAGTGGCAGCCATCAAGTTCAGCGCAGCGAAGCTATAGACGACGGGTAAGATAAACCACAGACGGGTTTTGAGCATTGCACCGCTCATTACCACAGATATGATTAAACTGATTAATGAAGCAACGTTCAAGATACTGAGGTTTTGGCCACTGGCATTAAAAATCAAATCGCCAAGCAACCAAGCATGGAAAGCTAGAGCAAGTAATGCGCTGATAAACACCGTTTTTACACGGATTCCTGTTTGGTGCACGAGACCTGGAATGATCGTGGAAATCGCCATTGTATAAAGAAAGGCTGCTGCGATCGCAATAAGACTGTCCATGGTATCCATTTTAATGATTACTAATTGGCGAATTATACCTCGCATCGCTCTTTGGGGCTATGGCGAACCTCATTCAATTCCAAGTGAATAATGTCTCACATCACAAGCACGGATGATTAACGCTCTACAACGGGTATGACTCTAATCCGCGCTAATGTATACTCACAGTAATAGTCGCAGTTTTGAGCGAAGAGAAAACTATGTTTGATAATTTAACGGATCGTCTATCCAAAACGCTGAAGAACATCAGCGGTAAAGGTCGTCTGACCGAAGACAATATTAAAGAGACGCTGCGTGAAGTACGTATGGCGCTACTTGAAGCCGACGTTGCACTGCCCGTTGTCCGCGATTTTGTTAAGCGCGTAAAAGAAGGCGCTGTGGGTGTTGAGGTTTCTAAATCTCTAACGCCTGGTCAAGAATTCATTAAGATCGTTCAAGCTGAACTTGAAGCGGTGATGGGTGAGTCTAACGAGGCTCTTAACCTAGCAGCGCAGCCGCCAGCCGTTATCTTAATGGCGGGTCTACAAGGTGCGGGTAAAACCACATCGGTAGGTAAGCTATCTAAGCTTCTAACTGAGCGTGACAAGAAGAAAGTCTTGGTTGTGTCTGCCGACGTTTACCGTCCAGCGGCAATCAAACAGCTTGAAACGTTAGCAAGCGATGTTGGCGTAGACTTCTTCCCATCTTCAGCTGATCAAAAGCCTCTTGATATTGCAAACGCTGCAATCGACCACGCGAAGAAGAAATTCTACGACGTGCTACTTGTCGATACTGCGGGTCGTTTGGCTATCGATGAAGAGATGATGGGTGAGATCAAAGAGCTTCATACTGCAATTAAACCAGTAGAGACACTGTTCGTTGTTGATGCAATGACAGGTCAAGATGCTGCGAACACTGCAAAAGCCTTTGGTGATGCGCTACCACTAACCGGTGTTATCTTGACGAAAGTTGATGGTGATGCGCGTGGTGGTGCTGCTCTGTCTGTTCGTCATATCACAGGCAAGCCGATTAAATTCTTGGGTGTTGGTGAAAAGACTGACGCACTAGAACCGTTCCACCCAGATCGTGTTGCTTCTCGTATCTTAGGTATGGGCGACGTACTGTCTCTTATTGAAGACCTACAGAAAAACGTTGATACCGAGAAAGCAGAGAAACTGGCTAAGAAGTTCAAAGAGAAGAAAGGCTTTGACCTTGAAGACTTCCGTGAACAACTAGGTCAGATGCAAAACATGGGCGGCATGATGGGCATGATGGATAAGCTTCCAGGCATGTCTCAGCTACCAGATAACGTTAAAGATAAAGTTGATGACAAGATGTTCAAGCAAATGGAAGCGATCATCAACTCTATGACCATGAAAGAGCGTCAACGCCCTGACCTAATCAAAGGCTCTCGCAAAAAGCGTATTGCCGCTGGTTCTGGTACACAGGTACAAGATGTAAACCGTATGCTTAAGCAGTTCACCCAAATGCAGAAGATGATGAAGAAGATGCAGAAAGGTGGCATGAAAGGCATGATGCGCAACATGCAAGGCATGATGGGCGGCGGTGGAGGTATGGGCGGAATGGGTGGTGGCTTTAACCCGTTTGGTCGATAATCTACAAATGTAAGCTTTAGCTACGTTACTTTTCATAGTGTTAGCCGTGTCACAGAAAGTGTACGGCAGCTATGTTGGTGAAAAAATAGCTAAAGCCCTTGCATTGCACCGGAATAAGAGTAAAATTCCGGGGCTTTAATTTGGCACGAGACCCCAAGCTATTTACTTATACTTGGGGTTAATTATTTTATTAAGAAAGCAAAGAGGACGACATGGTAACCATTCGTTTGGCACGTCACGGTGCAAAGAAGCGCCCATTTTATCAAATCGTAGTTGCGGATAGCCGTAACGCTGCAACTGGCCGTTTCATCGAGAAAGTAGGTTTCTTTAACCCTACAGCTCAAGGTCAAGAAGAAGGTCTACGTCTAGACCTAGATCGTGTTAACCACTGGGTTGGTCAAGGCGCATCTCTATCTGATCGTGTAGCTAAGCTAGTTAAAGACGCTCAAAAAGCGGCTTAATTCTTTTTTAAAGAGAAATAGCTTATGTCGATGAAGGGTAAAGAAACTATGAGCGAGCAAAATAATAGAATTGTCATGGGTAAACTTGGGTCTACCTATGGTATTCGTGGCTGGCTCAAAGTGTTCTCCTACACAGACAATGCTGAAAGCATATTTGATTACAGCCCTTGGTATTTAAACCTAAAGGGTAAGTGGGTTGAGTACAAAGTTGAGAGCTGGAAACGTCATGGCCAAGGTTATGTATGTAAGCTAGCGGGATTAGATGTTCGTGAAGACGCGCAACTGATGACTAACTTTGAAATTGCTATTGACCCTGCTTCGTTACCTGAATTGTCAGAAGATGAATTCTACTGGCGCGAATTGTTCGGTATGCAAGTTTTTACCACTAAAGGTTACGACCTTGGTGAGGTCACTGACCTATTAGAAACTGGCTCGAACGATGTTCTAGTAATCAAAGCAAATCTTAAAGATGCTTTTGGCCAAAAGGAACGGTTAGTACCGTACCTTGAAGAGCAAGTGATCAAGAAAGTTGATCGCGAAGCTCGCCGGATCGAAGTTGACTGGGATCCTGGATTCTAACTCCAAATTACAGAGCGAGAGAACACATGTGGGTTGGCATTATTAGCCTTTTTCCTGAAATGTTCCGTTCTGTTACTGATTTTGGAGTAACAGGTCAAGCGGTTAAAAAAGGTCTTTTATCTATTGAGACATGGAATCCTCGTGATTTCACTCATGATAAACATCGCACTGTTGATGACAGACCTTACGGTGGTGGTCCTGGCATGTTAATGATGGTTCAGCCTTTGCGCGACGCTATCACAACGGCCAAGCAAGCAGCACCGGGAAAGACGAAAGTTATCTATCTTTCACCTCAAGGTCGTAAACTCGACCAGAAAGGTGTTGAAGAGCTGGCAACAAACGAGAATTTACTTCTTATTTGTGGTCGCTATGAAGGGGTAGATGAGCGCATCATTCAATCTGAAGTTGACGAAGAATGGTCGATTGGAGATTTTGTGATGACGGGTGGCGAACTGCCAGCCATGACGCTGATTGATTCAGTATCTCGGTTTGTTCCGGGTGTACTTGGAGATTTCGCTTCAGCAGAAGAAGATTCTTTTGCAAATGGTTTGCTAGATTGTCCCCATTATACGCGCCCTGAGGTGCTAGACGATAAAGATGTACCATCGGTACTCAAGTCTGGAAACCATAAGGACATTCGTCGCTGGCGATTAAAACAATCGTTGGGCCGAACTTGGCTAAGAAGACCAGAACTCCTGGAAAACCTAGCTCTGACTGACGAACAGGAACAATTACTGGCTGAATTCATTAAAGAGCAACGCTCTTAACGAAAAGCAAGCAGTAACCTATTAAATTTAGTATCAGTTTATTCTAGGAATTTATACAAATGAGCAACATCATCAAGGCTCTTGAAGAAGAGCAACTAAAATCAGACCTTCCTAAATTCGCACCAGGTGACACTGTTGTAGTTCAGGTTAAGGTAAAAGAAGGTGACCGTGAGCGTCTACAGGCTTTCGAAGGCGTTGTAATCGCTATTCGTAACCGTGGTCTACACTCTGCATTCACAGTTCGTAAGATCTCGAACGGTGAAGGCGTAGAGCGTGCGTTCCAAACTCACTCTCCAATGGTTGATAGCATCGAAGTTAAACGCCGTGGTGCAGTACGTCGTGCCAAGTTGTACTACCTACGTGAGCGTTCTGGTAAGTCAGCTCGTATTAAAGAGAAGCTTACTAAGAAGTAATTCTTTTTGCATTCTATCGATAAAAGCGGAGCCATTTGGCTCCGCTTTTTTGTGTCTGTTATTTGGAGTTTCGCAGGTAAGAGATCCCCAATTAGCTCATTCCTCGCTCTGGAGGATGACGGAACAAACCGAAACTCATATTTAACCGTCATTCCCTAGACTGACGAAGGAAGGAGTAGGGAATCTCTACTAACGCCGTGTTATAGGCAATAAAAAAGGATTGACGTTAAACGCCAACCCTTCAAAATCTACTCGCTACTCGCTACTCGCTACTCGCTACTCGCTACTCGCTACTCGCTACTCGCTACTCGCTACTCGCTACTCGCTACTCGCTTAGTACGGATCTTCCGACCAACCATCGCTATCCGACATATCTGGTGCGCCAGCGATGCTGTTCTCTTCGTCTGCCCATTCACCGAAATCAATCATCTGACATTGCTTGCTGCAAAACGGGCGGTGCGGGCTTTGTTCGCCCCATTCAACGTCAGCATTACATTGAGGGCATTTAACGATGGTGATTTTCTTCGACATAGTGATTCTTAATTTGAAGGTGTAATAATAGTGAGTTTAGGCTCGAGTGAGGACTCAAGCCAAACTATAAAAGGAAATTAATTAGGTGCAGATTGCCAATTCAAATTCGATGTCTTGAGTACAGGCTTGCCCAGTTTCAAAGCTCATGAACTTAACAGCAAAGCGGTTCTTGTGACCGGAGATCATCGGGTAGGCACCGTATTGCATCGGAATAGAAAGACGAAGGATATTCGCTTCATCGGCATCGCTCTGGAAGAAGCCAGCACGAGCGATTTGCTCTTTGAAGTGACCCGTCTCTCTGGTGAGCTTCAACCACAGTGTTAGCGCTTCATACAGAGGCTGTAGGCTATCCATCCAAGCTTTGGCATCTCGCATTCTCTTATCGAGAGGAAGGTGCAGCCAATAATGCAGTGCGGGCAGATCAAAGCAGCATGAACCACCTGGAAGATTAAAGCGTTGGCGAATTGCACTTAGGAAGCGGTCTTCTTTAAGTGACTGGCCAAAACGCTCTGCCTGCATCAGATCACGATAGATGTTACCAATGTCATTAAGTAGTGATGTCAGCATCTCTTGATCGACACCTTCAACACCCAACCAACTTTTGTAGGTTACACGTTGCTTCTCAATATCTTTTGCGAGTTCGCTCTTGAGTTGGATCTGTTCGAAGATTTCAATCAGATCAAAGATGGAACGGAAAAAGAGTTGATACTGTTGAGCATCGGAAAATGTAGAAGACAAGTGTAGCTGCCTCAAGAGTGATTCGACTCTTAAGTAGATGCGTGTTTTCTCATTTAGAGGATGTTCAAATTTATGGGTGATCATCGAGCAAACCTTCATTCAACATTGTTCTATTCTGACCCATCTACAGCACTGATTGCCAGATACTTTTGATGTAAATCTGTGATTTGAGGCAAAAGTTCTTGGTTTTTAGTATGGTTTTTAATCACGTCATCTGCAACTGCTAAGCGTTGTTCTCTTGAAGCCTGTGATTTTAAAATTGATGCAACTTGTTCCCTAGAAACATTGTCACGACTCATCGTACGTTCTATTTGAACTTCTGCTGGCACATCAACAATTAATACGCGATCGGCCATGCCTTGCATTTGGTTTTCCACCAATAGCGGTGCAACTAATAAACCATACGGGGATGTGATTTTAGACAGGTCACTGTCAATTTTGTCACGGATCATGGGATGAAGAAGATCATTGAGCCACTGCTTTTCTTTAGGATCTGAGAAGATCAGCTCACGCAGCCTACTTCGGTTGAGTGTTCCATCGTCAAGCAAGATAGACTCACCAAAGTGTTCTGTAATCTGTTTTAAGCCGACACTGCCCAGCGCAACCACTTCACGTGCCACGATATCAGCATCAACAATATCTATATTAAAATGCTCATTGAACAGGTTAGCGACCGTAGTTTTGCCACTGGCGATACCACCGCTTAATCCGATAATGATTGCCATGGTTAAATTCCTAGTACAGAAGTGAAATACCAACCCATGATGTCGTTACCCCACATCAAGCTTACCCAACCCGCAATCGCAAGGTAGGGCCCAAATGGAAAGGCTTTATCTATGCCTTGCTGTTTCAAGCGAAGTTGAATCAAACCAAACACAAGGCCAACAAGCGAAGATAAAAGGATGATCATCGGTAGGTGCTGCCAACCAAGCCATGCGCCAAGCGCAGCCAGGAGTTTGAAGTCACCGTAACCCATGCCTTCTTTGCCTGTCAGTAGTTTGAACAACCAATAAACAGACCACAGAGCCAGGTAGCCAGCCATTGCGCCAACCACAGAATCTTGCAGCGATACTGGGCTGATATTAAACAATGCTAAAGCGATACCGGACCATACTAAAGGCAAGGTGATTTGATCGGGTAACAGCATGGTATCGAGATCGATAAAGGTCGCGGTAATCAGTGCGAAGGTGAAAAAAATCAAAGCAATGGCGTAGTAACTGAAACCAAAGTGGCTAGCAACCATTGTGCAAAGTATTGCGGTAAGCAGTTCGACCAAAGGGTAGCGAGCACTGATTGGATTAGCACAGCTATGGCACTTACCCTTTAAGAACAACCAGCTTAAGACTGGGATATTGTCGACGATTCTTAATTGGGTTTTGCACTTCGGGCAGGTAGAGCGAGGAATGCTGAGGTTGAACTTTCCCTCTGGCGCTGGAATTTTATATTGAGAGAAATATTCCGAGCACTCTTGTTGCCATTCACGTTCCATCATAATTGGCAAACGGTGTATGACTACGTTGAGGAAGCTGCCGATAAGAAGGCTAAAAATGAAAGCTAATACGGGGAATAGCCAAGGATAGTAGTGAAATACTTCCATAGTGTCCTTTACCACTTAATCAAGGTGAGCAGAGATTGTTGCTCATGGGTGTTTAGTTGCTTTTAACTATCCTAACACACTCATAAGATTAAAGATCGGTAAGTACATCGCAACCACAAGCCCGCCAACAACTGTCCCTAAAAATACGATGATCAGTGGCTCTAGAATCTTGCCTAAATTGTCGACGGTGTTGTCGACTTCAAACTCGTAAATGGAGGCTACTTTATTGAGCATATCATCAAGGTTTCCTGACTCTTCACCGATCATCACCATCTGTAACACCATTTCAGGAAAGGCGTTGGTATTGCGCATTGCGATATACATTGGCATGCCAGCAGCCGTTTCTCGGTGAACCTCAATGATGGCCGATTCATAATGCAGGTTGCCTGCGGTTTTGGCTGTGGTTTTAAGGCTCATTAAAATCGGAATGCCAGAACTAAAGCTGGTTGATAAGGTTCGGCTGAATTTGGCAATAGAGGCTTTGGCTAATACGCCACCAAGAACAGGAAAGCGTAATCCTAGCCGACTAACAGACAGTTTGATCGAGTGGGAACGCTGACACAGTTGGTAAATAATCAGGACAACAAGCCCTATGCCTACGGCAGTATAAAAGCTGTAAGCCTGCATCCAATGGGAAAGGTAGAGTACTTGTTGAGTGAACCAAGGCAGGTCGGCGCCAAAGCCGGAAAACATCGACTCAAACTCTGGAATCACCATGGTCAGCATTAAGTAGGAAACGGTAAGGGCGACCGCTACAACCATTGCTGGGTAGATGAGAGCCTTTATAACCTTGGATTTTAGTTGCTCACTCTTTTCACGATAGGTCGCCAAGCGTTCAAATACTTGTGCAAGGTTACCGGAGAGCTCGCCTGTGGCGACCAAATCAGTGTATAGGTCATCAAAGTGACGGCTTGCGGTTCGCATTGCTTTTGAGATTGGCGTTCCGGCTTCTACACCTTTGCAGATATGCGATAGAATCGATTTCATTTCAGCTTTGCGGTGATTGTCCGACACCAACTTGATGGCTTGTACGATAGGCACACCAGTGGCCAGCATGGTAGCAAGCTGCCGAGTCAAAATAGTGATGTCTTTGGCTTTTACTCTATGGGTTAAACGAGTGACGGCTGAAATACTTTTCTTTTTGATTTTCTTAATCTGAATATGCTGTTCTTTGAGCTTTTCTCGTACTTCCAATTCGGTGAGCGCTAACGTTTGCCCAGACACTTTCTTGCCTGAGCTGTTAATGCCTTTCCAGTGATAGCTTTTTAATTGTGATTGTTTGGACTTGCTACTCATTGGTGCTCCATTGGTTTATATGTACAGAACACGTTGCAGCTCTTGATAGCTGGTGGTGCCTTCAAGCAATTTATCTAGCCCCGACTCTTGCAGAGTTCTCATGCCTTCTCGGCGAGCCAAGTTTTCAATGGCCAACGCGTTCGGTTTGTCGATCAGGCTGCTTTTCAGTTGATCGCTAAACGGCATCACTTCATAGATACCCACTCGCCCCGAATAACCCTGGTTACACTCATTGCAACCTTTAGGACTCGCTTTGTAGATGGTTTGGCTGTTAGGAATGGAGTGACGCAGGAATATGTCTGGCGAGTCGTCATTTTCTTTGCAGTGGTTGCATAATCGTCTTGCCAGTCGTTGGGCGATAATCAAACTCAATGATGAAGCGAGGTTAAAGGGTTCTATACCCATATGTGCGAGTCGGGTGACGGTTTCTGCGGCGGAATTAGTGTGCAGTGTCGAAAGCACTAAGTGACCGGTTTGCGATGCTTTGATCGCGATCTCTGCGGTTTCCAAGTCGCGGATCTCTCCAACCATCACAACATCAGGGTCTTGTCGTAAAAATGATCGCAGTGCTTCAGCAAAACCAAAGCCGATCTTAGGTGTTACTTGTACTTGATTGATACCACACAGGTTAATCTCCACTGGGTCTTCAGCTGTCGAGATATTGCGTTCCGTAGTGTTAAGCACTCGAAGGCCTGTATAAAGGGAGACGGTTTTTCCGCTGCCGGTAGGTCCTGTCATTAAGATCATACCTTGTGGGCGTTTCAGGGCATCGAGGTAGAGTGCTTTTTGATCTTCGGTGTAACCTAACTTATCGATATCTAGATTGGCCGCACTACTATCAAGCAGTCGAAGAACGATCTTTTCACCCCATAAGGTCGGAAGTGTTGATACACGCATATCAATTGCCAAGTCGTTATTTAGACGCAGTTTAATACGACCATCTTGAGGCAAGCGACGTTCAGCGATATCAAGCTTGGCGAGGATCTTTAAGCGAGCTGATAGACGACGACTTAAGTGAGAGGCGGGTTGCTGTATTTCAACAAGGATGCCATCACAACGCAGGCGTACTCGGTAGTGTTCTTCATAAGGTTCGAAGTGGATATCTGAGGCGCCCTTACGTACCGCATCAACCAGTATCTGATTGATAAATCGGCTGACTGGGGAATCGTCTTGGCTAAGATCTTCAATCGATGCTATCTCGTCGTCAGACACTTCAACAAGATTGGCGAGTTCGTCTTGAGTGATCTCTTTGCGTTTCGAGTCTTGCCCTGAAATAGAGCGGCCATACAGCTTTCTTATTGCACCTTCTAATTCGGAGTAGTTGGCGACGACCAATTCGATCTGCAACCCTGTCGCGAATCTAAAGTCGTCTTCCGCTTGTAAATCGGTCGGGTCGGCGGAGGCTAGTGTGAGAGTCGAGCTAGAGACTGAAATCGGGATCGCGTGATATTTGGTGATCAGCTCGCGAAGCCCTAATTGGTCGCACAAGACTTCATAGTCAATGTTGGCAAGTTGTACTAACGGTAAGCCGAAGATGGTTTTAATGTTGTTTGCTAAGGAATCGCCGCTGAAGAAATCTAGAATGAGCAAAGCTTCAGGTGTTGAAATACCTGAAGCTTGTACATGTTCCGCAACAACTTGTTCTTGAGTCAGGCTAAGCAAACCAGCCTGACGGAGAACAGTTGGGAGGTTGGTGAGCATTGAATATTATAACTTACAGTTTTTTGGTAATAGTGCGTCCTCGACACCATCTGTTGCATCGCTATCACATTCCCATTCGCCATCCCCTGAGCGGCTTAATACAAAAACTTTATCATGTAAAATGGTACTAACTCCGGAGCTTGCGAATGTAAATACGATGGTGCCAACACCAGCTGATGCGTCAGGATCAAATGTAATCGCTCCAACTGGTATCTTTGATGGGACACCTAGCTCATCAGTTAAGCTATTAGCAGGAAAAGCCCCGTTTTCCGCGGCATAAGCCTCTACATTAGTTTTTATACCTGTCATTGTAGCAAGAGCTGAAGCAACTTCTGCTTTGGCTACATATTTTTGATATTGAGGAATGGCAATCGCAGACAATACGCCAATTACAGCCACAACAATCATCAATTCAATCAGCGTAAAGCCTTTCTGATTTGTTCTTTTACTTTTGTTATTCATTGTTCTATTCCATTGTTTAGTTTGTTTCAGTGCAGGCACTGGTTGATGGAAAGAATAGAAGTTGATATGGGGTTGTGGAATGGTGTTCAGGTGTGGTCGCGAGTGGTTTGGTATTTATTGGTGTAGTGTTTCATATAGCACGCAAATTTATGCGATCAACTTAAATAACTGCTTGAAATACTGATAATTCAGGCAATAAAAAAGGCACCGTCACAAACAGTGCCTTTATAGAAATTATTTATTATTCAGTCAATTACGCTTTGAATCTCATTGATAGATCCATTGCTTTTAGGTGCTTAGTTAGTGCGCCTACAGAGATGTAATCAACGCCTGTTTCAGCGAACTCTGCAATGGTATCTAGCGTCACGTTGCCAGAGTTTTCTAGTGCTGCACGTCCTGCGTTGATTTTCACAGCTTCACGCATCATGTCTGTGGTGAAGTTGTCTAGCATGATGATGTCTGCGCCAGCGCTGATCGCTTGCTCTAGCTCTTCTAGGCTTTCGGTTTCAACTTCTACTGGTTTACCTGGGTTCAGCTCTTTTGCAGTAGAGATAGCCTTCTCAATGCCACCACAAGCGATGATGTGGTTTTCTTTGATTAGGTAAGCATCGAACACACCAATACGGTGGTTGAAACCGCCACCACAAGCCACTGCGTATTTCAGTGCGCTGCGTAGGCCAGGAATCGTTTTACGAGTATCCAACAGGCGGCATTCAGTGTGTTTGATTTTGTCTGCGTAGATAGCAGTAGCAGTCGCACAGCCAGATAGCGTTTGAATGAAGTTCATTGCGTTACGCTCACCGGTTAATAGCGCGCGTGCTGGGCCAGTTAGCGTGCAAAGCGTTTGGTTTCGTTCAACCTTGTCGCCATCTTCTACATTCCACTCGATAGTCACTTCACCGCCCAGTTGCTTAAACACTTCATCAGCCCAAGCTTTACCACAGAATACGCCGTGTTCACGAGTGATGATGGTTGCACTGTTGATAGCGTCAGCTGGGATTAGACTTGCCGTAATATCAGCCGCTGGATCTAACGTACCGCCAAGGTCTTCTTTGATTGTTTCTGCGACTGCACGAGTGATCTCGAGAGGCAGTTGCTCTTTTAAGTAGTCAAGGCGTTGGTGGCTGTTATGTGTGTTTTTCATCGCAAATCTAATCTTGAAAGGGAGTGGGAATGGAATGATACTCTTGCTTAACTTCAAATTAAAGAGGCTAGCGCGACTGCTCTATGGGCAAGGTCACAATCTACTGTGCTAGCAAAAAAGAAAGCGAGACCAAGATGACGATCTGCTCCAAAGGATGGTACGAAAACGCTCGGCATGTTCCTTCTCCGTATTTTGACGCTCGACCGAGTGTCGATGATATCTCTCTGCTGGTGGTCCACAATATTAGCCTGCCACCGGGGCAATTTGGTGGGCCTTATATCGAGCAGTTTTTCACGGGCAAGCTCGATCCAGCGGAACACCCGTTTTTCAAGGTGATTCATCAAATGGGGGTATCTGCTCACTGCTTGATTCGCCGTGATGGTGAAGTGGTGCAGTTCGTTTCTTTCCTAGACAGGGCTTGGCATGCTGGCCAATCGAGCTTTGCCGGCCGTGAAAGGTGTAATGATTACTCTATTGGGATTGAATTAGAGGGCAGTGACTTTATTGCCTATACAGAGCAGCAGTATCAAGCCTTGACTGAGCTAACGGAAACACTGGTCTCAAGTTTTCCTCAGATCACTAATGAACGTATCACTGGCCATCAATACATAGCACCTTTACGTAAAACAGACCCTGGGTTGGTCTTTGACTGGACAAAATTTAAAGGCAAATTGCGCTTCTAATCCCTAATCTTATTTATGGCTCTGCCAATTGCAGAGCCTTGCTTAATCAACGCTTAGCATAACCACTTGTGATTTTTTGTTGTTGCAATGTAAAGAAAGTGGTTCGTTGATGGGTATCAATAAATCAAGAGTGTGACGAGCTTATCAAACACCCAGATATTAAAGCTTATGAACAGAAATTTCCCCTCAAATGTGCGCTTGGTTCGATTTTTGACCGACTTGGACTAATCTTTCTGAAACAATTCATTTTTATCCTGAAACTTTCTAGCACGAGTACTCCCCAAAAGTATTACCGCTGTAAATGGTAAGACCAATTTGGTTGCTGTTTTAAATTTCATTTGTTAAATCGTGGTTAATTCACACTGCGTTCTATGATGCAGGTCAATTTTACGCTGGACAGTGGCGTTTTAATTATGTTAATTTCTGCCCAACTTAAAATTGGTATTACCAATTGTCAGCGAAGAAAAAGAAGAACAACAAACTATGGCTTATCAAAGGATTCGTCAGCCAAAACTCTCCGATGTTATCGAACAAGAGTTAGAAAGGTTGATTGTGGAAGGAACACTGGCTCCAGGGCAGCAGCTGCCGCCTGAGCGCGAACTGGCGAAACAGTTCGATGTGTCTCGTCCTTCAATCCGAGAAGCGATACAACGTTTAGAAGCAAAACGCTTGCTTACTCGCCGTCAAGGTGGAGGTACGTTTGTTAGCGAAAATATCTGGAAAAGCTTTTCAGATCCTTTGCTTAATTTGTTGTCATCCCATTCTGAAACCCAACTAGACTTGTTGGAATCGCGTCATGCGATGGAAGGGATTTCGGCTTACTTCGCGGCATTGCGTGGAACCGATGAAGACTTTGCTCGTATTCAAGCCTGCCAAGAAAAAATTCACGGCGCGCAAGAAAAGGGTGATATTGAAGCCGAATCTGCAGCGGTGATGGCTTTTCTTATTGCTTTAACAGAGGCAGCGCACAATGTGGTGTTATTGCACATTGTTCGTAGTTTGGCTCCGTTACTCGAACAAAACGTCTTAGAAAATTTAAAGCTGTTGCATCGTCGTAAAGACGTTGTGGAGAAAGTGAGTATACATCGAGCTAATATCGTAGATGCGATCGTTTCTGGCCAGCCTGAGAAGGCGCGTGAAATGTCACACTCTCATTTAGCTTACATCGAAGAAACATTGCTGGATTTGACGAAGGAAGAGTCGCGCCGCGAACGTTCTCTACGTCGAATTCAACAGGGTAAATAGCCGTAATACTTCGGCTTTTTACGTGTTTAGTAGAATCCAACTAACAAAAAGGATAGATCGCCATGTCTGACATGAAGCATGACGTTGATGCTCTGGAAACTCAAGATTGGTTAGAAGCTCTTGAGTCAGTAGTACGTGAAGAAGGTGTAGAACGTGCACAGTTTTTACTAGAACAAGTTCTAGATAAAGCGCGTTTAGATGGCGTTGATATGGCTACAGGTATCAACACAAACTACATCAACACAATTCCAGCAGCGCAAGAGCCAGCTTACCCTGGTGACGTAACTCTTGAGCGTCGTATTCGTTCGATTATTCGCTGGAACGCAATCATGATCGTATTGCGTGCTTCTAAGAAAGACCTAGACCTAGGTGGTCACATGGCTTCTTACCAGTCAGCAGCAGCGTTCTACGAAGTTTGTTTCAACCACTTCTTCCGTGCTCCAAACGAGACGGACGGTGGCGATCTAGTTTACTACCAAGGCCACATTTCTCCTGGTATCTACTCTCGTGCATTCGTTGAAGGTCGTCTAACTGAAGAGCAGCTAGATAACTTCCGTCAAGAAGTTGATGGTAAAGGTATCCCTTCTTACCCGCACCCTAAAC
Source organism: Vibrio sp. AIC-3 (assembly GCF_013114515.1). Lineage (NCBI taxonomy): Bacteria > Pseudomonadati > Pseudomonadota > Gammaproteobacteria > Vibrionales > Vibrionaceae > Vibrio > Vibrio sp. AIC-3. Next base: position 110,047 of record NZ_VTXG01000005.1, read on the forward strand.
TAATGCCTGAGTTCTGGCAGTTCCCTACGGTATCTATGGGTCTAGGTCCGATCTCTGCGATCTACCAAGCTCGTTTCCTTAAGTACCTAGAAGGCCGTGGTCTTAAAGATACTTCTGCTCAACGTGTATACGCTTTCCTAGGCGACGGTGAGATGGATGAGCCAGAATCACGTGGTGCTATCTCTTTCGCTGCGCGTGAGAAACTAGACAACCTATGTTTCCTAATCAACTGTAACCTACAGCGTCTAGACGGCCCTGTAATGGGTAACGGTAGCATCATCCAAGAACTTGAAGGCCTATTCAAAGGTGCAGGTTGGAACGTTGTTAAAGTTATCTGGGGTAGCAACTGGGATTCTCTACTAGCTAAAGACACTACTGGTAAGCTTCTTCAACTAATGAACGAAACTATCGATGGTGACTACCAGACATTCAAATCTAAAGATGGCGCATACGTACGTGAGCACTTCTTTGGTAAGTACCCAGAAACAGCTGCACTAGTTGCAGACATGACTGACGACCAAATCTTCGAACTGAAGCGTGGTGGTCACGATTCTTCTAAACTGTTCGCTGCATTCAACAATGCAAAAGAGACAGGTGGCAAGCCAACAGTAATCCTAGCTAAGACAGTTAAAGGTTACGGCATGGGTGAAGCTGCAGAAGGTAAGAACATCGCACACGGTGTTAAGAAGATGGACATGACTCACGTACAATACCTACGTGATCGTCTAGGCCTACAAGACATCCTTTCTGATGAGAAAGTGTCTGAGCTTCCTTACCTGAAACTGGAAGAAGGTTCTGCTGAATACGAATACCTACATGCTCGTCGTAAAGCCCTACAAGGTTACACGCCAGCACGTCTGCCAAAATTCACTCAAGAATTCAAAGTACCAGAGCTAGAAGAGTTTGCTCCTCTACTAGGTGCACAGAAGCGTGAAATTTCAACGACTATGGCTTACGTACGTACGCTAAACATCCTACTGAAAGACAAGAACATCGGTAAGAACATCGTTCCTATCATCTGTGATGAAGCTCGTACATTCGGTATGGAAGGTCTATTCCGTCAGGTTGGTATCTACAACCCACACGGTCAAGAATACACACCTGAAGATAAAGGCATCGTTTCTTACTACAAAGAAGCAACATCTGGTCAAGTTCTTCAAGAAGGTATCAACGAGCTAGGTTCTATGGCTTCATGGGTTGCAGCTGCAACTTCATACAGCACGAACGACCTACCAATGATCCCGTTCTACATCTACTACTCTATGTTCGGTTTCCAACGTATTGGTGACATGGCATGGCTAGCAGGTGACCAACAAGCTCGCGGCTTCCTACTAGGTGCTACAGCTGGTCGTACAACACTGAACGGTGAAGGTCTACAGCACGAAGATGGTCACTCGCACATCCAAGCGAACACTATCCCGAACTGTATCTCTTACGATCCAACATTCGCTTACGAGCTAGCAGTAATCATGCAAGACGGTATCCGTCGCATGTACGGCCCTGAGCAAGAGAACGTTTACTACTACCTAACAGTAATGAACGAGAACTACGCAATGCCAGCAATGCCAGAAGGCGCTGAAGAAGGCATCCGTAAGGGTATCTACAAGCTTGAATCTCACGCTGGTGCTAAGGGCAAAGTTCAACTAATGAGCTCTGGTACTATCATGAACGAAGCGCGTAAAGCTGCTGAAATTCTAAGCGAAGAGTACGGCGTAGCATCTGACGTATTCTCTGTAACGTCGTTCAACGAACTAACTCGTGACGGCCAAGCGGTAGAGCGTGACAACATGCTTCACCCAGAAGCTGAAGAGAAAGTACCGTACATCACAACTGTACTTGGTAAAGAACCTGCAATCGCAGTGACTGACTACATGAAGAACTACGCTGAGCAAGTACGTGCTTACATGCCAAGCGAGTCTTACAAAGTACTTGGTACTGATGGTTTCGGTCGCTCTGACAGCCGTGCAAACCTACGTCGTCACTTCGAAGTTAACGCTGGCTACATCGTAGTGGCAGCTCTAACTGAACTGGCTAAACGTGGTGATATCGAGAAATCTGTAGTTGTTGAAGCAATTGCTAAATTCGATATCGACACTGAAAAAACAAACCCACAATACGCTTAATACAGCGCTTAACTAGAAGGTAAATAAGCAATGGCAATCGAAATTAATGTACCTGACATCGGTGCGGATGAGGTTGAAGTTACTGAGATTCTTGTAAGCGTTGGCGACAAGGTTGAAGAAGAACAGTCTCTGATCACTGTTGAAGGCGACAAAGCTTCTATGGAAGTTCCAGCGTCTCAAGCAGGTATCGTTAAAGAAATCAAAGTAGCTGAAGGCGATTCAGTTTCTACTGGTTCTCTTATCATGATCTTTGAAGAGGCAGGCTCTCCTGCGGAAGGTGCTGCAGCAGCACCGGCTGCGCCAGCAGTTGAAGCGGCGGCACCAGTTGCTGCAGCTCCTGCAGCGGCGGCTGAGCTTAAAGAAGTTCACGTACCAGACATCGGCGGTGATGAAGTTGAAGTAACTGAAATCATGGTTGCAATCGGTGATGCAGTAGAAGAAGAGCAATCTCTTCTTACTGTTGAAGGCGACAAGGCTTCTATGGAAGTTCCTGCACCATTCGCTGGTATCGTTAAAGAAATCAAGATCGCTTCTGGTGATTCAGTTTCTACTGGTTCTCTAGTAATGGTATTCGAAGTGGCTGGTTCAGCACCTGCAGCAGCTCCGGCTCCTGCGGCGGCAGCACCAGTTGCAGCGGCTCCAGCAGCATCTGCTGAGAAAGAAGTAAACGTTCCTGATATCGGTGGTGACGAAGTAGAAGTTACTGAAATCATGGTAGCGGTTGGCGATACAGTAGAAGAAGAGCAATCTCTAATTACTGTTGAAGGCGACAAAGCTTCAATGGAAGTTCCTGCACCATTCGCTGGTACAGTAAAAGAAATCAAGATTGCAGCTGGCGACAAAGTGTCAACTGGCTCTCTAATCATGACTTTCGTCGTGGCCGGCACTCCGGTTGAAGGCGCAGCTCCTGCTCCTGTTGCAGCACCTGCACAAGCAGCAGCTCCAGCGGCGGCACCTGCTCCTAAAGCAGAAGCACCTGCAGCGGCTCCAGCAGCAGCTGGCGACTTCCAAGAGAACGGTGACTACGCGCACGCTTCTCCAGTAGTTCGTCGTCTAGCTCGTGAATTTGGCGTTAACCTTTCTAAGGTTAAAGGTACTGGTCGTAAGAGCCGTATCCTTAAAGAAGACGTTCAGTCTTACGTTAAAGATGCACTTAAGCGTCTTGAGTCTGGTGCAGCTGCATCTGGCAAAGGCGGCGACGGTTCTGCTCTTGGTCTACTACCATGGCCAAAAGTTGACTTCAGCAAGTTCGGCGAAACTGAAGTTCAGAAGCTTTCTAAGATTAAGAAGATCTCTGGCGCTAACCTGCACCGTAACTGGGTAATGATCCCTCACGTTACACAGTGGGACAACGCAGACATCACTGAGCTAGAAGCATTCCGTAAAGAACAGAACGCAATCGAAGCGAAGAAAGACACTGGCATGAAGATCACTCCACTTGTGTTCATCATGAAAGCTGTCGCTAAAGCGCTAGAAGCATTCCCAGCGTTTAACTCTTCTCTTTCTGAAGATGGCGAAAGCATCATTCTTAAGAAGTACGTAAACGTGGGTATCGCTGTTGATACACCAAACGGTCTAGTTGTTCCTGTCTTCAAAGACGTGAACAAGAAAGGCATTTACGAGCTATCAGAAGAGCTAATGGCTGTTTCTAAGAAAGCACGTTCTGGTAAGCTAACAGCGGCAGACATGCAAGGCGGTTGTTTCACAATCTCTAGCCTTGGTGGTATTGGCGGTACTGCATTTACTCCAATCGTAAATGCTCCAGAAGTAGGTATCCTAGGTGTATCTAAGTCTGAAATTAAGCCAGTTTGGAATGGTAAAGAGTTCCAACCACGTCTACAGCTTCCACTGTCTCTATCATACGACCACCGTGTGATCGATGGTGCTGAAGGTGCACGCTTCATTACTTTCCTAAACAGCGCACTATCTGACATTCGTCGTCTAGTACTGTAATTGAGAAAGTAATTATTAAGGTGACTTTCGGGTCACCTTAATTCTTTATATAAAGACTATTTTTAGAGAACAGTTTCCTGCATTTCTCATAATCTGATAGGGAATTGTTGTCTAGCTCACAGGCTAACTTAAAGCTACTTTCACACTGTTAACATCTCTGTAAAATGTTTCCTGTTTGAAAGCCCAATAATTTTAAGAACATCTACTCAGCCTGTTAGGGATAATGACTACAAGAGGTCACAATGAGCAAAGAAATTAAAGCCCAAGTTGTTGTACTTGGTTCAGGTCCTGCTGGTTACTCAGCGGCATTCCGTTGTGCGGATTTAGGTCTAGAAACAGTACTAGTTGAACGTTACAGCACTCTTGGTGGTGTATGTCTAAACGTTGGTTGTATTCCATCAAAAGCACTTCTTCACGTTTCTAAAGTAATCGAAGAAGCTAAAGCGATGGCAGAGCACGGCGTTGTATTCGGCGAGCCACAAACGGACATCAACAAGATCCGTATTTGGAAAGAAAAAGTAGTTGATCAACTAACTGGCGGTCTTGGCGGTATGGCTAAGATGCGTAACGTTACTGTTGTTAACGGTTTCGGTAAGTTCACTGGTCCTAACAGCATTCTTGTTGAAGGCGAAGGCGAAGCAACAACTGTTAACTTCGACAACGCAATCATTGCTGCGGGTTCTCGCCCAATCAAACTTCCTTTCATCCCACATGAAGACCCACGTATTTGGGATTCTACGGATGCACTAGAACTAAACGAAGTACCTGAAAAACTGCTTATCATGGGCGGAGGTATCATCGGTCTTGAGATGGGTACGGTTTACCACTCTCTAGGTTCTAAAGTTGAAGTTGTAGAGATGTTCGATCAAGTTATCCCTGCTGCGGATAAAGACATCGTTAAAGTTTTCACTAAGCGCATTAAGAATAAGTTCAAGCTAATGCTTGAAACTAAAGTGACTGCTGTTGAAGCGAAAGAAGACGGTATCTACGTTTCAATGGAAGGCAAAAAAGCACCAGCTGAAGCTGAGCGCTACGATGCTGTTCTTGTTGCTATCGGTCGTGTTCCAAACGGTGCACTTATCGACGCTGAAAAAGCTGGTATCGAAGTTGATGAGCGTGGTTTCATCAATGTTGATAAGCAAATGCGTACAAACGTTCCTCACATCCACGCGATCGGTGACGTTGTTGGTCAACCAATGCTTGCTCACAAAGGTGTGCATGAAGGTCACGTAGCTGCTGAAGTTATCTCTGGTAAGAAGCACTACTTCGACCCTAAAGTAATCCCATCAATTGCGTACACTGAGCCAGAAGTTGCTTGGGTAGGTAAGACTGAGAAAGAAGCGAAAGCGGAAGGCATCAACTACGAAGTTGCTACTTTCCCTTGGGCTGCTTCTGGTCGTGCAATCGCTTCTGACTGTGCAGACGGTATGACTAAGATGATCTTTGATAAAGAGACTCATCGCGTAATCGGTGGTGCTGTTGTTGGTACTAACGGTGGTGAACTTCTTGGCGAAATCGGCCTAGCAATCGAAATGGGTTGTGATGCAGAAGATATCGCTCTTACTATCCACGCTCACCCAACTCTACACGAGTCTGTAGGTCTAGCTGCGGAAGTATTCGAAGGTTCAATCACTGACCTTCCAAACAAGAAAGCAGTGAAAAAGAAGAAGTAATTCTTTCTTAGCCACTCGCTAATGTTTTTAAAAACCGCTGATTCGTCAGCGGTTTTTTTATGTCTGAAGTAAGGCGCAGGAACGTTTCACTCCGAGATGCGAGTACGCTGCGCTTCGGGATGCGAAGAGCCATTCCATTCTACAAAAAAGGGTTGACCGCTTAGGCCAACCCTTAAATTATTTACTCGAATCTCGAATCTCGAATCTCGAATCTCGAATCTCGAATCTCGAATCTCGAATCTCGAATCTCGAATCTCGAATCTCGAATCTCGAATCTATTTATAAATGCACAGCATGTTTAAGTAGCTATCTGTTAAGCTTGAAAGCTCTTCAGGTGTTTCTACACGTTTCGCTTGGATGAATAGCGAGTAGCAGATGCCGTGGAATAGGTTCGCTAGATGCTTAGGATCGTGATCGTCACAAACTTCGCCGCGCTCAATCGCTTTACTAAACATGTTTTGTACCAACATTTGGTTAGTGCGGTTTGTTGTTACGAACAGTGGCCATACTTCATCACGCGTCGATGCGCTCCATTCGAACCATACGTTCAACCAGTGGCTGTCTTGAGCTACTAGTGTCACCATTTCAGTCGCAATATTATGTAGGTTTTGTTTTGCGTGAATATCTAGATCGATATTGTCTGAAAGGAAGTTTGAGAATTGACGGACAACATGATTAAGCACTTCATCAACCAGATCTTCACGAGTAGGGAAGTAGTTAAATACTGTTGCTACTGATACCTGAGCGATATCTGCAATGTCAGCGTGACCACCACGGCCAATGCCGCGACGAGAGAACACTTCAAGCGCGATTTCCATCAGCTGAAGTTTTCTTTTTAAAGGTGAAAGCCTAGTTCTAGGTCTCTTAGAGATTGAGTCCATTTTATTTTCCTTGCCAACGATTTTTTTATATTAATGATTTTATTATTATTTAAGCCAAGATGAGTGTAATGGTGCATATGCGAATGGTCAATCCTTTCAGCTTGTTTTATAGACAGTTACATCAAACTTGATACATAAAGCGTGATCAGCATTGATGTGAAAGGAGACGAGTATTGGATAAGGCACCAGCGCACATTTCGTTGAGAATCTGACAGTAAATTCGAACCATAAGGTGGTGTGGGTATTTGAGCAGTGCTAGACTTACGCACAAAATTGAGCGACACAACTGACGAAACTGTCAACATTCGTCGCAATCACCAAATAGAATGAGAGCAGTATGAAGCATACAGTTGAAGTCATGATCTCTGAGCAAGAAGTTCAGGATCGAGTGAACGAACTAGGCAAACAGATCACGGAGCACTACAAAGGTAGTGAAGATCTAGTTTTAGTTGGCTTATTGCGTGGATCTTTTGTCTTTATGGCAGATCTTGCTCGTGCTATCGATTTAACTCACCAAGTTGATTTCATGACCGCGTCTAGCTACGGCAACGGCATGGAAAGCTCACGTGATGTTCGTATTTTGAAAGACCTTGATGATGATATTCAAGGTAAAGACGTTCTACTTGTAGAAGATATTATCGATACGGGTAACACGCTGACTAAGGTGAAAGAGATTCTAAGCCTACGTGGCCCTAAGTCTATCGAAATTTGTACGCTACTAGACAAACCTTCTCGCCGTGAAGTGACTGTAGATACAAAGTGGATTGGTTTTGAAATCCCAGATGAGTTCGTTGTTGGTGTTGGTATCGACTACGCACAAAAATATCGTCACCTACCGTACATCGGTAAGGTAGTACCTCAAGAGTAATCATTGCGCTTGTGGTTTAGAAGTCATTAAAAAGCCCGCTTGATGCGGGCTTTTTGTATTTATTACAGAAGGGGGTTAGCTTTGTTGACTAAGAAGAGGCGTCGTTAAGATCTTGTTTAATGCATCTAAGTGACTGTTCTCTAAAGTATCGTTACTTGAGCAACGTACGCCAAGGTCCTGTAGCTTGCCATCGCCAATACCATAAACCACACCATGGATTTCAACGTCTTGGCCACGCTCCCACGCATTTTGCATAATGGTTGAGTTACCTAGGTTATAAACCTGTTCTGCGACGTTAATTTCGCATAACTTGTCACCCCATTGTTCACGAGGAAGCCCCTCGATTTGCTTGCGGTATTTTAGGTAATTGTCACGGATGTGCAGTAACCAGTTGTTGATAAGACCAAGTTTAGGGTTATCAATCGCCGCGTTAACACCGCCACAACCGTAGTGACCACAGACAATAATGTGTTTCACTTTAAGCACATCTACTGCGTACTGAACAACAGATAGACAGTTTAGGTCTGTATGAACCACTTGGTTGGCCACGTTTCGGTGAACAAACAGTTCTCCAGAATATAAGCCAGTCAGGCGCTCGGCTGGAACTCGGCTATCTGAACAACCTATCCATAGAAAACCAGGGCTTTGACCCTCTTCAAGCGTTGTAAAATACTCAGGTCTTTCAGAGCGAATTTCTTCAGACCATTTGGAATTGTTCTCAAAAAGCTGTTTTATTTCTGGCATCTTGCTTCTTACATCCCTCAATTAAGATGCTTAACTATACACAATGTTACAAATTCAATCTCGTAAAAACTGCGTCAAAATGTACTCATCTGACGTGTTCTAGTACGGAAAATCATAAACTTAGCCCACTATCAATAATCCGGTTATAAGACATGAATAATGTGATTGAATTAACACTTTCTGAACACTTGATACATTTGCTAAAGTGATAAGGTTTGTCATTTCATCATCAGGAAGGTGTGTTTTGTTTGGAAGTCGTTTTACGGATATCAATATCAAAGGGGATATGTTTGGCGGTGTAACTACAGCCATCATCTCGTTACCTTTAGCATTGGCATTTGGTGTTGCTTCTGGCGCGGGAGCTGAAGCTGGCTTGTGGGGCGCCATTATGGTTGGCCTATTTGCAGCATTGTTTGGCGGTTCGAGTAGTTTGATTTCTGAACCTACCGGCCCGATGACGGTGATCATGACTGCCGTAATGACGAGTATGGTTGCTAAATATCCTGAAACGGGTATGGCAATGACCTTTACTGTCGTGATGATGGCCGGTGCATTCCAGATATTACTTGGTACGTTAAAGCTAGGAAAATACGTCACTTTGATGCCATATAGCGTGATCTCCGGATTCATGTCGGGCATTGGCGTTATTCTGATTATCTTGCAGCTGTCTCCATTGTTAGGGCATGCCGCTCCATCCGGTGGTGTAATGGGCACGATCTCTGCTTTACCTGATACGCTAGCAAACTTAAAAGTGAGTGAGCTATTTCTAGGTGCTCTGACACTCGGTATTCTTTTTGGCTTCCCCGCTAAGTATCGTAAGTATGTGCCTGCTCAACTGGTCGCGTTAGTGGCTGTAACGCTCTTGTCCGTCATTATTTTTGATACCGACTCTATTCGCCGTATTGGTGAAATCCCAGCTGGTTTACCTTCCCTCGTTATCCCTACGATCAGCGCTGAACAGTTTACTACTATGGTTATCGATGCCTTGGTGCTTGGTACATTAGGTTGTATTGATACGCTTTTGACCGCGGTTATCGGAGATTCATTGACTCGTAAAGAGCATGACTCAGACAAAGAGCTTCGTGGCCAAGGCATTGCCAATATGATCTCTGGCCTGTTTGGTGCACTACCTGGCGCGGGTGCCACTATGGGGACTGTAACCAATATTCAGGTGGGAGCGCGTTCTCCGCTTTCAGGTGTTATTCGAGCTTTAGTACTTGCGCTCGTGGTATTGGTTGCAGGTGGTTTAACAGAACCGATTCCTATGGCAGTGCTGGCTGGTATCGCGATGTATGTTGGTTTCAATATCCTAGATTGGAGCTTTATCCAGCGCGCGCACAAGGTTAGCTATGCCGGCATGGGCGTGATGTACGGCGTGATGCTATTGACTGTGTTTGTTGACTTGATTATTGCCGTTGGACTGGGTGTGTTTATCTCGAATATTCTGATTATTGAAAGATTAAGCCGAGAGCAAGCCAGACAAGTTAAGGCGATCAGTGATGGTGATGATGAAGACGATATCCCATTGACTGATAGCGAACGTCAGTTACTCGATAGTGCCAATGGTAAGGTGCTATTCTTCTACCTATCAGGGCCGATGATATTCAGCGTTTCAAAGGCGATTTCACGTCAGCACTCAAGTATCTCTGACTATGAAGCGATGATTCTAGACCTGACAGATGTCCCTATGATTGATGTCACTGTTGGCCTAGCGCTAGAGAATGCGATTAAAGATGCATTGGATGCGCAGTGTGAGGTGTATCTGCTGTGTCCTAATGAGAATACTCGTCAACAACTAGAGAAGTTCCACGTGATTGACCTAGTACCTGAATCCAACACTTATCGATTCAGATATGAAGCCCTGACGGCAGCAACAAGCTATGTCGACAGAGATGAGCATCAATTTGAGTCAGTTTAATTTTTCAGTAATAAGCTGATATGAATGACCTGATATGAATAAGCCATAGACGCTCACTTCAAGACTGATCATTAATGCCGTTAAGTGAATCACTTAGCGGCATTCTTATATTTATTGAACGTTGATTTAGTCTTCACGTAGCCAAGACGCTTATTTGTTTTCGAAAGAAACTCTCACACGATATTTGTATTAATCGTCAATCAACGATAAACTTGTTTGCAAAATGGCCGAGTTAACAAGTTTGGGTTAGTTTTCTGCTAGCTCGTTTTAAGCATTACTCTCTTCCTCAAGCTCGGCCGTCTACATCTTATCTATAGCAAATGGCAGTCTATCTCTATGTATGCATTAGAAATTGAGCAATTAAGAAAAACTTATGCTGGGGGCTTCGAGGCTCTTAAGGGCGTTAGTTTACAAGTAGAAAAAGGCGACTTTTACGCACTACTTGGTCCCAATGGTGCGGGTAAATCAACCACCATTGGTGTTATCTCTTCACTGGTAAATAAAACGTCAGGCAAGGTTAAAGTGTTCGGCTACGACATTGATACCGATCTGGAATTGGCGAAGCAGAACTTAGGCCTTGTGCCTCAAGAGTTTAACTTTAACCCGTTTGAAACCGTTGAACAGATCGTGCTGCAACAAGCGGGTTATTACGGCGTGCCAAAAGCATTAGCGAAAGAGCGAGCGAAAAAGTACCTATCTCAACTCGATCTGTGGGAAAAGCGTGGCGAACGCGCGCGTAACTTGTCTGGTGGTATGAAGCGTCGTTTGATGATCGCGCGTGCATTGATGCATGAACCTCATTTGTTGATCCTTGATGAACCGACAGCAGGCGTTGATATTGAACTACGTCGTTCAATGTGGGAATTCCTAAAAGAGATCAATGAGAAGCAGGGCATTACCATTATCTTGACCACGCACTACCTAGAAGAAGCAGAAATGCTGTGTCGCAACATTGGTATCATCAATCGCGGTGAGCTGATTGAGAACACAACAATGAAAGCGCTGTTGGGCAAATTGAGTGCTGAGACCTTTATTCTGGATCTGGAAGAGGGCACGACTGAACCTAAGCTTGAAGGCGTGAATAGCCAAGTGATGGTCAATGGCTCGCTAGAAATCGAAATCGACAAGAACCTAGGTTTGAATACCATCTTTGCTCAATTGAGCGAGCAACAGGTTAAAGTCCTCTCTATGCGTAACAAAGCAAACCGTCTAGAAGAGCTATTTGTGAGTATCGTCCGTGAGGGGAGTAAATAATATGTACAGCCTATATTGGACCGCTTTCTGCAGTTTGTTGACCAAAGAGATCAATCGCTTTACTCGTATCTGGGTGCAGACTCTGGTGCCGCCAGCGATTACCATGACGCTTTACTTCATCATCTTCGGTAACCTGATTGGTGCGCGTATTGGTGAAATGAACGGCTTTAGCTACATGGAATACATTGTTCCCGGTCTGATCATGATGTCGGTGATCACCAACTCATATTCCAACGTTGCTTCATCGTTCTTTAGTGCCAAGTTCCAGAAGAACATTGAAGAGCTGCTTGTAGCGCCTGTTCCTAACTACGTGATTATCGCCGGCTTCGTAATGGGTGGTGTGGTTCGTGGATTGTTAGTGGGTACCATAGTAACCTTCGTGTCGTTGTTCTTTGTCGACTTACAAGTTGACCATTGGGGCGTGATCATTGCGACGGTATTTTTAACGTCGGTAGTATTCGCTTTGGGTGGCTTGATTAACGCGGTATTCGCACGCACGTTTGATGATATCTCTATTATCCCAACCTTTATCTTAACGCCGCTGACGTACCTTGGTGGTGTGTTCTACTCGATCAGTCTATTGCCTGAATTCTGGCAAGGTGTATCGAAGTTGAACCCTATCGTGTACATGGTTAACGCGTTCAGATATGGCTTCTTGGGTGTGTCTGATGTGGGGATCGTGACGTCGTTTGGCGTACTAGGTGTGTTTATCGTGCTGTTGTATGGCATTGCACACTACCTAGTGACAAAGGGTATTGGCTTACGTAGCTAACCTTTGGTTCATCTAAGTAACAGGTAAAGAAAAAGGTCGATATAACATCGACCTTTTTTTTGTTTTGCGTTAAGAGCAGAAGCCGACTATTCAGTCGTTTCTTCTTTCACTTCTTCTTTGGTTTCCGTTACCAAATCGAGAACTTGGTTATCGATAAGACGCGTCTTACCTAGGAAAGCCGACATTAGAATCACTGCTTGAGTTGATTCTGAAGTGATCGCTTGCAGAGTTTTAGCATCACAAATGAAGATTTCGTCAGGTTGAAGATCTGCAGCGCGTAGCTGGTCAGTAGCATCTTCAATCACTGATGCGTAATCATCGCGACCACCACGAATAGCGCTGCTGATCCAGCGCATAGTACGCGCTAAAACGGGCGCTCGTTGGCGCTCGTCAATCGTTAGGTTGCTATTGCGAGAGCTCATTGCCAAACCATCCATTTCACGAACGGTCGCAACGCCGACAACTTCAATGTCTAATGCTAAATCAGTGGTCATCTGGCGAATAACAGCAAGTTGCTGAAAGTCTTTCTCGCCGAAGCATGCAAAGTCTGGCTGAACGATATTAAACAGTTTAGTGACAATGGTTGATACACCACGGAAGTGACCTGGACGAGAGGCACCTTCAAGCATGTGAGATATGCCAGGGACCTCAACAAACGTCTGCTTGTCTAATCCATCTGGGTACATCACCTCTGGCGTTGGTGTAAATACTAGCTCAACCCCTTCACCTGTTAGTTTGCTTAAATCTGCTTCTAACGTTCGAGGGTAGTTGTTTAGGTCGTCTGCACGGTCAAACTGCATTGGGTTTACAAAGATGCTTACCACAACGATGTCGGCCAGTTCACGAGCTTTCTTTACCAGAGTCAGGTGGCCTTCATGCAGGTTTCCCATTGTCGGTACAAAAGCAACCGTACGTCCATCACGCTTAAACTGTTTAATCTGCTCACGAAGAGCCGCTATTTCAGCAAAAGTTTGCATACTTACTCCTAAGCGATTGTATGAGCTTCATCAGGGAAGCGCGCGCTCTCTACTTCTTCTTTGTATAGAGCTACTGCCTTACGCATATCACCTGTTTCTGCTAGGAAGTTCTTAGAGAACTTCGGCATGTAGTTCGCAGAAATACCGAACATGTCATGCATAACCAAGATCTGACCATCGGTAACATTACCTGCGCCGATACCGATAACCGGTACGTCACAAGCTTCTGTAATTCGTTTTGCCAATGAAGCTGGCACACATTCAAGTAGAACGATTTGAGCGCCTGCGTTTTGCAGTGCTAACGCGTCAGCAACCATTTTGTCGGCTTGCTCGTCGTCACGACCTTGAATCTTGTAACCACCAAAAATGTTCACAGACTGGGGCGTCAAGCCTAAGTGTGCACATACTGGTACTGCACGTTCTGTTAGCATCTTCACAGTATCAACCAACCAGCTTCCGCCTTCGATTTTTACCATGTTCGCACCAGCACGCATCAAAGTCGCTGCGCTCTCACAAGCTTGTTCTGGCGTCGCGTAGCTCATGAAAGGCATGTCAGCCATAAGAAGACAATTTGGGCTACCAGCACGCACTGAGCGAGTATGGTAAGCAATGTCTTCAACGGTTACTGGTAATGTATCGTTATGGCCTTGTAAAACCATACCCAGTGAATCACCGACAAGCAGAACTGGCATTTCTTGGCTTTCGAATAATTGAGCAAAGCTCGCATCATAAGCTGTCGAAGTCGCAAATTTACGGCCTTCAAGTTTGCATTTGATCAGGTCGTTAATGGTTACTTTTTTCATTGGTTTTCCTTAATGCGCTTGGCTATTGTTGCCAAACATTGAGCCCGTTCTTATCTACTATTTTCAGTAGTTCTGTCAGCTCAGTCCCATCAGGGAGTTGTAAACTTGGTGCGATTTCAGCAAGCGGGTAGAGTACAAACTCTCGTTCTTTCATTCCATAATGAGGAACGATTAAGCGCTCTGAATCGATCACCTCATTGCCGTATAGCACAATGTCGAGATCCAAGGTTCTTGGCCCCCAACGCTCGTCTTTACGGACGCGCCCTTGCTCTAACTCGATCTTTTGAGTGCAATCAAGCAGTTCAATTGGCGTTAATTCGGTTTGGATAGCGACTACCGCGTTGATGTAGTCCGGTTGATTTTGCGGCCCCATTGGAGTGCTACTATATAGCTGAGAGGTCGCAATAAACGTTGATCGCGGTAGGCTTTTTAGCGTTTCGATAGCCAAATTTGCTTGGCTAACTGGGTCGGCAAGGTTGCTGCCGACCGCAATGTAAGCCGTTATCATTCTGATTGCTTACTCTTTTTGTTTCGGTAAGTCTTACGGCGACGATGGCCTGACTTTGATGGTGCTGCAACGTCGTTAGCCATCGCTTGACGCATGTTGCGACCGGCTGTTTGATAACGCTCCCACCATTTTGCTAACTCTTTGGTTTCGCCACCTTCAATCTCACCACGCATTTCTAGGAAATCGTAGCCTGCACGGAATTTGTTTAATTCCATTAGACGAACAGCGCGTTTACCGTTGCGACGAGGCAGTCGAAGTTGCAGTTGCCAAACTTCGCGAATGGTTGCTGTGTGACGACGAGGAATAGCAATAGACTTTACTTGCTGATCTAGAATGATGTTACTCGCTTCCATGATCGCATCGTAGTGTGCCATACCCTGTTCAGCGACAAGTTTGTCTGCCAGCTTGTTCATTGGGTACCAAAGCATCGCTGCGAACATGAATGCTGGGTTTACTCGCTTACCATCTTCGATGCGAAGGTCGGTTGAATCGAGAACCAAATCAAGCATCTGCTCTGTGTGTGAGTCGTAATCTTCGGTGAAGTGCTCCGCTACCGCTGGGAACATCTGTTGGAATAGATTGTACTCGCGCATCAAGTGGTAGGTTTCTAAACCGTGACCTGATTGCAGTAATTTCAGAGACTCTTCGTAAAGGCGCGCTGCTGGGATATCTCTTAGAAGGTGAGCTAACTCTTCAATCGGGTCAGCCGTGTCTTCTTCGATGTCGAAATCCAGTTTAGCGGCGAAGCGCATTGCACGTAGCATACGCACTGGGTCTTCGCGGTAACGCGTTTCTGGATCGCCAATCAGGCGGATCAGTTTATCTTCTAAATCTTCTACACCACCCGCGTAATCGTGGATGCTGTAGTCTGCAATGTTGTAGTACATCGCGTTGATTGTGAAATCACGACGCTCTGCATCTTCATCAACACTGCCGTACACGTTATCGCGAAGTAGCATGCCTTCTTTAGATTGTGCAGAAACGTTCTTCGATGGTTCTTGGTGGTGACCACGGAAAGTTGCCACTTCAATGATGTCGCGACCAAACATGATATGTGCCAAGCGGAAACGGCGACCGATAAGACGACAGTTTCTGAAGAGGTGTTTGATTTGCTCTGGCGTTGCGTTGGTCGCAATATCAAAATCTTTTGGCTGAGAGCCTAATAAGATATCGCGCACACCACCACCGACTAGAAATGCGTCAAAACCCGCACCATTCAGGCGATATAGCACTTTTAGTGCGTTGTCGCTGATCTGCTTGCGTGAAATATTGTGCTCTTGACGAGTATAAATATTCAGAGCTAATTCGTGGAATCCGCGTTGTTCGCTTGGGGTATTGTCGTTTGTATTCATTAGTTTAGAACAAAGTAGGTATCGCCAACTTTGTTTTTCTCTTAGTCCAAAGTGGTAGTGCAGAGTTTAATTGCGGCTAATAATAGCTTAGCGCGAGCCATTTGAGAACATCGTCTGCTTAACCACAGTGGTTGGTTATGGCATTTTTATGTGTCGTTTTTGCTATTTGCCGTGAGTTTCGAGCTAATTACAGTGCTCTTTTTGTAAACTATCAGGTAACTGACTGACGTTCCATTGTTGGCAGCCCCACAATAAAATCTCATCCATTGAAGCCTCATAAAGGGCCGTCGGGATATCAAAACCTAAGAATCGCATCGCGTTGAGTAACGTTGGTTTTGGGTTGTCTAGATCTATCGCGGTGGCATGGTTCTGTTTTGACAGTTTATTCCCCAAGCCATCGGTTGCCAATGGTAAGTGCAAGTAGCTCACTGTTTTTTGCTTGAGCGTCTTATACAAACTGATTTGTCGACCTGTTGGTTCTATCAGGTCTGCGCCTCTTACGACTTCTGTTACTCCTTGGTCGATGTCATCAAGAACAACGGCCAAGTTATAGGCAAACAATCCATCTCTGCGTTTAATAATAAAATCTTCTTCAGCTAGTGCTTTAGGGATTTGAATGGTGCCGTGGCGAACATCATCAAAGGACTCCACTGGAAAGTCCATGCACAAGCGCACCGCCTGTTCGCCTGAATCGATTAAGCCTGCATCTCGACAATGACCATTGTAAAAACCACCCAAAGCCTTTATCTGCTTGCGGGTGCATTGGCAGTAGTAGGCTTGATTGTCAGCGACCCATTGATCGATTTGAGCTTGATACAAGCCATGACGCTGACTTTGATAAACGACTTCACCATCCCAGAATAGATGGTAAGCCTCAAGCGTCTTAAGAATGAGGTCTGCAGCGCCGGCCATTTCTCTTGGCGGGTCGAGGTCTTCCATACGAACTAACCATTTTCCTTGGTTAGATTTCGCTTGAAAGTAGCTACCAAGAGCAGCAACAAGTGAGCCAAAATGAAGAGGACCTGACGGTGATGGTGCAAAGCGCCCGATATAATTCATGAGTGAACAACCTAATCTAAATGGTACCGCAGTAGCCGATTCTTAAGACGTTTGACAAGAGCTTTAATGCCTAGAACTAAGCTTCAATCTATAGAACAAGGTTTGATGTATAGAACTAAGGCTTAAAGCTGCTATTTACTATCAAGCGTGTGAAATACTTCGCTTGGATAACAAACAAAAAAGGGAGCCAAGGCTCCCTTTCTTTACATCTGCAAGAATTAACCTTGCATCTGTTTTTCTTTGATCTCTGCAAGTGTTTTACAGTCAATACAAAGATCAGCAGTTGGACGAGCTTCAAGGCGACGAATGCCAATCTCGATACCGCAAGAATCACAGAAGCCGAAATCGTCTTCTTCGATCTTGTCTAATGTCTTCTCAATTTTTTTGATAAGACGACGCTCACGGTCACGGTTACGTAACTCTAAGCTGAATTCTTCTTCTTGAGAAGCACGGTCAACTGGGTCTGGGAAATTCGCTGCTTCGTCCTGCATGTGGTGCACAGTACGATCAACTTCTTCCCTGAGCTGGTTGCGCCAAGCTGCTAAAATTTTTGTAAAATGTTCCGTTTGCTCAGGTGACATGTACTCTTCACCTGGCTTCTCTTGGTACGGTTCAACACCTGCGATGGCTAGGATGCCTAGCGCTTTTTTCTTAGATTCTGGCATACAGCATCTCCTATTTACACCTAGTCAACTGCAAAGCAGCTAATTTTAAGGCGGGTATCTATAGCAGAAAGAACGAATGGTGGCAAATACTCTTATTCAAACTTGCAATCAATGTGATTAGTTCAGCATCTTTGCTTAGCTATTGATAAATTCAACAGCTTGTTTTAGTTGTATTTGAGTACTGCTGAGCTCTGCTTTATAGCAAAGCACTTCAACTCCAGCGTCTTGTGCTTGTTTTAGTAATAACGAATATTTGGCGTCTATATGGTGTGCCGCAGACACTTTTTCAATACCTGAATGTAAAACAGTGAATAAAAGTACGGCTCTATTTCCAGATTCGACCATTTCTGTGAGTTCACGCAGATGTTTTTGGCCTCTGGTTGTGACCGCATCAGGGAAAAAACCTTGCCCTTTAGTTGACGTTTCTTGCTCGTCGAGCAAAGTGACGCTTTTCACTTCGATATAGCAAGGCGGCTTTTCGTTATCTTCAAGCAGAATATCAATGCGACTATTCTCACTGCCATATTTCACTTCGGTTCGTAACGCGTTATAACCTAAGAGTTCAACTATAGTCCCATTTTCAATTGCTTCCACTGCTAGCTGGTTTGCCCGCGCAGTATTTACACAAATACGATGACCTTTGTCTGTTTCTGAGATCTCCCAGCTGTTTGGGTACTTTCTCTTTGCATTATCGGAGGTTGAGTACCACACCGTATTGCCAGGAGTCGCACATCCTGTCATCGCTCCAGTGTTAGCGCAGTGAATAGTACGCTCGCTACCGTCAGGAAGTTGGATGTCAGTGAGGAAACGTTTATAGCGTTTAATAAGAGTCGCAGGCTCTAATGGCGGATTGAAGTGCATATTACTTATTTAGACAGGTAGGTTTTTATGTACAATGTTGCCAACATTACACCACAAGGTTCTCCCATTGCCACAACTGCCCATAGAAGCTGTGATGCCAGATCTGCTCGCTGGCGTAGAAACACACACTCAACTTATTCTAAAGGCCGCTCCCGGTGCGGGTAAGTCAACATTCTTCCCTTTACAGTTAGTTAAGACCAACGCCGTTCAAGGCAAAATCATCATGCTTGAACCGAGGCGTTTGGCTGCAAGGAATATTGCTACTTACTTAGCGAGCCAATTGGGAGAAAAGGTGGGAGAGAGCATTGGCTTTAGAGTTCGTGGTGAATCTAAAAGCAGCAGTGCGACTCGCTTAGAGATTGTTACTGAAGGGATCATGACAAGAATGATCCAAACCGACCCTGAATTAACTGGGGTTGATATGGTGATCTTTGATGAATTTCACGAGCGCAGTATTCACGCCGATACCGCATTGGCGTTTAGCTTAGAGATCCAAGAGGCGTTGCGTGATGATCTGAAAGTGGTAGTGATGTCGGCAACTTTAGATCAACAAGCTCTGCAAACTTTGCTGCCGAATGCCAAATACGTTGAATCACAAGGTCGCACCTTTCCGGTCGATTTCCGTTATCAGCCTCTTAACGCAAATGAATATCTAGCCCCTAAAATGGCTAACGTGATTCGCTCTCTGATGGAGAAAGAGTCAGGCTCACTTCTGGCCTTTTTGCCGGGCGTTTCTGCGATTAAGCAGGTGGAATCTCAACTAGAACAATTCGCCAATGATATCGATGTGTGTCCTCTGTATGGGCAACTCAGCTTTTCTCAACAGCAGAAAGCGATCGCGCCATCAGAGAAAGGGCGTCGAAAGGTGGTGTTAGCGACCAATATTGCTGAGACTTCTTTGACGATTGAAGGTATTCGATTGGTGGTTGATTCCGGGCTTGAACGTGTGGCGAAGTTCGATCTGAAAACCGGTATTACTAAGCTTGAGCAAGTGAAAATCTCGCAATCTTCAGCTGAACAACGAGCGGGCCGTGCGGGACGAATTGAAGAGGGCTTGTGCGTTCGTTTGTACAGCGAAACGCAGCTGATGCAGCAACCAGCTATACCAGAACCTGAAATTCTTCATTCTGATTTGTCTTCGCTGGTGTCTGAATTGACGCAATGGGGCGCTGCGAGTGCTGATGAACTGCAATGGTTAGACGTTCCACCCAAAGCTTCTATCGGGCAAGCCAAGCAACTCTTACAGACTCTTGAATTGTTAGACGATAATGGTCAATTTACGGCATTAGGAAAACAGGTCCAACGTTTAGGTCTAGAGCCTCGTATTGCCAGCATGTTGGTTAAAGCGCAGCAAGGTAGTCCTGCTCTGTTGAATGTCGCGATTGTTGCTGCTGCTTTGCTGGAAGAGCCGGAGCGCAATGTGACGGATATTCAACACTCTTTGCATCGACTTAAGCAAAGAAAACATTCCAAAAATAGCGTTGTGATGCAGCGAGCGAAAAGTCTCGCGAGCAAACTCAATCATCACTTAGATTTGTCACAAGCTGACGAATCATTGCTACCATTAGTGCTTTGTTTTGCCTTCCCAGACCGGATTGCACAAGTGAGAAGCGCGACCAGCAGTGCTTTCCTTTTGGCGAATGGCCACGGTGCTGAGGTTCGTGATGATGATCCACTGGCGAACAATAACTATATCGTAGTGATTGATTTGATGCGCAGCACAGGGCGAGCCAGTCAGATTTTCTTAGCCACCGCGGTTGATATCGCACAGTTAGAAGCTGAATTTCCAAAACTGTTTGTGCGCTCCGATTACGCCGATTGGGATGAGAAACGTGGCCGTTTAGTTGCTGAGCAGCGTGTATCTCTGGGCAAGTTGATTATCAGCACCAAAGCTTTACCTGATCCCGATGCGAATCAGGCGAGCCAAGCGCTGCTCAATTATGTCGCTCGATGTGGGTTGGATCGCTTAAATTGGACAGCTTCGGCTAAGCAGTTGGTTGAGCGTGTACGCTGTGCAGAGCTTTGGATGCCTGAGCATGATTGGCCAGCGATGGACGATGCGAGTTTGATTGAACACCTTGATGAGTGGCTATCTCCCTATCTGAATGGCATTAAGTCGGCAAAAGGACTGTCTAGTGTTTCGATTGAGCAAGCATTGTCGGCTTATCTTGGTTGGCCTTTGAATCAAGAAATCGACCAATGGTTGCCAACGCACTATCTGATGCCAACAGGCAGCAAGAAGGCCATTCGTTATCAATATCAATCTGAACCAGTGATCTCAGTGCGAATGCAGGAAGTCTTTGGCGAACAAGACTCGCCATTGATCGCGCAAGGGCGTAAAAAAGTAGTGCTTGAGCTCCTTTCTCCAGCACAGCGACCACTACAAATTACTCAAGATTTAGCTGGCTTTTGGGCTGGCGCGTACAAAGAAGTACAAAAAGAGATGAAGGGCCGTTACCCAAAACATCCTTGGCCGGATGACCCTGCTAACCATGTAGCAACCACTAAAACTAAACGACAGTTGAATCGATGATGACCAAAATGTTAACGCCAAAAAAGGCACCACCTAAAAAAGCGCCAGCAAAGAAGTCACCAGCGACCAAAGCCAAGCCAAGAAAACCAAGAGCGGCTGCGAAAAAGACCAAACCTAAGGCTAAGAAATCTGGCAAAAGAGGTTGGTTGAAGATCCTATGGGGCATTTCTTGGAAAGCGGGCTTAGCGCTTGCGGCATTGCTGTTGTTCGTCGGTATTTATCTTGATTCTGTGGTCAAACAGCGCTTTGAAGGTCAGCTGTTTGATTTGCCAACCGTGGTTTATGCGCGAGTGCTAGACCTGTCTCCGGGAACTCCGGTGAGTTTGGTTCAGGTTAAGAATGAGCTCGATGTACTTAATTACCGTAAGGTGAACGCGCCTCGTCACCCAGGCGAATACTCTTCTTCTTCGACCAAGATTGAAATGATTCGTCGTCCGTTCGAGTTTGTTGATGGACCGGAAGCGGATCGTCATGTGATGCTGCACTTCAATGGTAACGAATTAACTCGCATTCAGTCGCTGGAGAAGAAAGGCGACATGGGCTACCTGCGTGTTGAACCGAAAATGCTTGGCATGCTTGAGAAAAGTAACGATGAGCAGCGCCTGTTCTTAAAACGCAATCAGTTCCCAGAAGTGATGGTTGATGCCTTACTGGCAACCGAAGACCGAAACTTCTATCAACACGATGGTGTGTCGCCACTGGCCATCGCTCGTGCAATGGTCGTTAACGTCAAAGCTGGGCGAACGGTACAAGGTGGTAGTACGCTGACACAACAGTTGGCAAAAAACCTGTTCCTGTCCAGTGAACGTACATTGTGGCGTAAGGTTCGTGAAGCCTACATTGCACTTATCTTAGACCATCGTTACAGCAAAGACCGTATCCTAGAGGCTTACTTAAATGAGGTTTATCTTGGACAGAATGGTGGGCAAGCGATTCATGGCTTCGGTTTAGCGTCTCGTTTGTATTTTGGTCAACCTATTCAAGAGCTGCGCATCGATCAGCTAGCACTGCTGGTGGGTATGGTGAAAGGACCGTCGTATTACAATCCGGTTCGCTATCCTGAGCGTGCTAAGACTCGACGCGATCTGGTTCTTCGCTTATTGATGCAACAAGACATCTTAACTCCGCGACAATACGAAGAGGCGGCGAGTCGTGATTTGGATATTCAAGACAACCCACGCATTGCTAGCCGTCAGCCCGCTTATTTCCAACAAGTAAACATTGAGCTTAAGAAGTATGTCGGCGATCGATTTGAGGCGAAAAAAGGGATTCGAGTCTTTACCTCTCTGGATCCGGTATCTCAAGACAAGTTAGAGAAGTCGATTGCTCGTAAGGTGCCTGATTTATCGAAAACCGCAGGTAATAAGCTGGAAGCAGCAGCTATTGCCGTGGATAGAAATACCGGTGAAATCCGGGCGATGGTCGGTGGTAAGCGTACTGGCTACGATGGCTTTAACCGTGCCTTGAACGCGAGTCGCCCAATTGGTTCTTTGGTCAAGCCTGCAATTTACTTAACCGCACTAGAGCAGCCTCAGAAGTACACGTTGGCGACAACATTGAAAGACACGCCACTGAGCTTGAAAGGCAGTAAAGGTAGCGTGTGGAGCCCGAGAAACTTCGATCGTAAGTTCCGTGGCGATGTGCCTTTGTATGTGGCGCTTTCTAAGTCTTACAACGTACCTACTGTTCGTTTAGGCATGCAATTAGGCATTGATAGTGTCTCGGATACGATTGGAAAACTGGGGGTCGATAAAAATGAGATTCGCCCAGTGCCGTCGATGTTTTTGGGTTCGTTCTCACTGACTCCGTTCCAAGTTGCGCAGATGTATCAAACCATTACCAATTCTGGGCGTATAGCACCTTTGTCTGCGCTTCGCTCAGTTGTTGATAACGATGGCGAGGTTCTGTATCAGTCGATCCCTCGTGTATCACAAAGCGTTGACCAGCAAGCCGCTTGGCTTACAACCTATGCAATGAAACGTGGCGTGTCGGAAGGCACGGGCCGTTTCCTACAAGGTCAGTTTGCATGGGCAGGGTTAGCTGGTAAAACTGGCACTAGTAATGACAGCCGAGACAGTTGGTTCGTGGGCGTAGATGGCCGTGAAGTGACGACCATCTGGCTAGGACGTGATGATAATAAGCCGACTAAGCTTACTGGTTCGAGTGGTGCGTTACGTGTTTATGCCGATTATCTCAAACAGAGAACACCCGAGCAGTTATTACTGCCTTGGCCGACAGGAATTGTCACCGCTAACTTTACTCGAACTTCTGAAGGGGCTTTAGAGTTTGATTGTGATGGTGCAGTTAAACTGCCACTTTGGGATGAGGGTGGAAACATTAAAAAGGGCTGTGAAAGTCAACCAAAACAGTGGCTAAAGAAGCTTTTTCAGTGGTAAAGTCGTAACAAGAAAGAATGACAAGGACAGTTAACATAATGATTTCTCGTTGGTTAGTGAGTGGCTTAGGTGTTGTCGGTACTGTGATCAGTTTTCAGCTGTTTGCATCCACCGCGACACAGATTGATCAATCTCAGCAGGCTGAACAAGCTCATAAAAGGCCAACCGTTGCTGTCGTTCTTGCTGGTGGTGGGGCAAAAGGTGCAGCTCACATTGGTGTGCTTAAAGCTCTAGAAGAGATGCAAATCCCGGTTGATTACATTACCGGTACCAGTATGGGCTCATACGTTGGTGGTCTTTATGCGACAGGGATGAGCGCAGACGAGATCGAGAGCTTTATTTATACGGTTGATTGGAATCGCGGTTATCGTGATCGCGTTAACCGTAGTGATCGCCGCGTACGTGACAAAGAATATGAAGACCGCTACCAACTGAACACCGATCTCGGCTTAGGTTGGGGCGAAATCAAAGCAAGGAAAGGGGTGGTGCAAGGCCAGAATATGTTGCGTATTCTGCGTGAGACCACGGGTAATCTATCCTCATTCGATTCTTTCGACCATCTTGCTATCCCATACCGTTCAGTCGCAACTGACATTATCGAACTTGAAGAGGTGGTCATCGATCATGGCCACCTTGTTGATGCCATGATGGCGAGTATGTCAGTTCCCGGCGCGCTTCCCCCTTATTCCTTAGATGGTCGAATGCTGGTTGATGGTGGTGTCACCAATAACATGCCCGTCGACGTAGCCAGAGCGATGGGTGCAGACATCGTCATTGCGGTGGATATCAGTACCAATTACAAAGGCAAAGAAGACTTCACGAATTTTCTAGCCGCAGCTGACCAACTCTCTAATTATCTTGTTCAACGCAGCACCCAAGAGCAAGCTGAAACACTCACAGACGATGATGTCTTCCTGCGCCCAGATGTTGGGGATATGGAGACGACAGAATTTGATAAAATGCCATCGGCTTTCCTCGCGGGCTATGAAGCCGCAAAGCAGCATACTGATGAGCTTTCTAAGCTATCGCTCTCAAATGCCGATTATCAGCATTATATCGAGGACAAACAAAAAGCGCGCAGACAGCTAAAACACGGCGATAAGACCGTCGTTGACCGAGTTGTTATCAATAACAATACCCACTATTCCGATAAGCTGATCGAAAACCGTTTAAACCTTGATTCAGGTGAGATTCTGAAGACCAGTGAAATTGAATCTAAAGTACAAGACCTCTATGCGCTAGATAGATTCGAGTTGGTGACTTATGAATTTGACACGGTAGATGGCGAGGAGCAACTGCTGGTCGATGTGAACGAAAAATCTTGGGGGCCAAACTACCTCAACTTTCGATTCTTTCTTGAAGATGATTTCTCTACTACAAGCCAATACTCGCTCGGCGTCTCAGCCAACTTTACTGATATTAATAAGCATGGTGCAGAGCTAAGAACCAATATCGAGATGGGAACGGACAAGCGAATTGAAGCGGAACTTTACTCGCCATTCTTTTCGAGTCAAAAGCTGTTTACTTCGGCATCGGTTGTTTACAGCAAAGAGAACAGAAACCTCCCCGCAGATATTGATGATATTGAAGAACCGACACTGGACGTAACGAAAGATTATCTCCCTATGACGTATAGTGAATATGTCGGTGAATTGGCATTAGGCTATCAACCAACCTTGTGGCAGGAGCTGACATTTGGTGTTCGTTATACAGATGGGGATGTTGAGGTTTCTTCGTTACCTTCATTGGGCAGTGGTGGCTACAAGCGTATTGGTGGCTTCATGGGTTACCGACTGGATACTTTGGATAATTTCAGCTTACCGACCAAGGGTTACTTTGTCGATTTAGAGTACCTCGTTTCTCATGATGATTTTGATAATGACAGCTCTCTTGGTGAATCGGATTTAACGTCTGAGAGCGATACGGTTTATGAGTTTTCGGCTAATTTCATGGCAGCAAAGAGTATTGAGAAGCATACTTTAGTCGCAAAGCTTGATTACGGTATTGTAGAGAGCAAAAATTCGATTTTCCCTATTGATCCCAAAGAGCTTGGTGGCTTCTTAAACCTGTCAGGTATTCCAAGGAATAGTATGATTGGTCAGAACTTGGCTTACACCAGCCTTATTTATCGTTATAAGTGGTTTGAAAATGACTTCGGCCTTTTTAAATCACCATTCTACGTGGGCGCATCCATTGAGCATGGTGGTGTTTGGTCGAACAATGATTTGAGTATTGATGAAGCGCCAATGTACACCGCGGGTTCTGTTTTCGCGGGTGTTGATTCTCCAATCGGGCCGATCATTTTAGCTTATGGCCGAACCGAAGATAATTTCGATTCGGTGTATCTGATTGTAGGTACGTCCTACAAATAATCATGCGCAGAGTCGCCATTTAAGTGCGTAATTAGGCAAAAATAGTGGGACTTTCGTCTTAACTTGCTATGTTGGTCAAAATGATAAGATTTTAATTTAACGTTAAATTTGCTATTCTACCGCCCACAGTTTGGCCTCTATGACGCCGCTCATCAATACAAATTGAATGACAAAAATGGCAATGGAGAGCCAAGTTTCCAAGGATGTTCACTTCTTTATTTTACTAACAATTATGAAGGGAAGAAGTGAACCGCAATGAGAGGAAAAAAGTCGTGCTTGAAGCCTACCGTAAACACGTCGAAGAACGTGCTGCCGAAGGAGTTGTTCCAAAACCACTAGATGCTGAGCAGGTAGCTGGCCTAGTTGAACTTCTGAAGAATCCACCTCAAGGTGAAGAAGAAATCATTCTTGACCTACTAGAAAATCGCATTCCACCGGGTGTAGATGAAGCTGCTTACGTAAAAGCTGGCTTCCTTACGGCTATCACTAAAGGTGAAGTAGCTTCGCCACTAGTAAGCAAAGCAAAAGCTGCAGAACTGCTTGGTACCATGCAAGGCGGTTACAACATCGAATCTCTAGTATCTCTACTAGACGATGCTGAGCTTGCTCCAATCGCTGTTAAAGCGCTATCTCATACTCTACTGATGTTCGATGCGTTCTATGACGTAGAAGAGAAAGCGAAAGCTGGCAATGCTGCTGCACAACAAGTACTTCAATCTTGGGCTGATGCTGAATGGTTTACAGCGAAAGATAAAGTAGCAGAAAAAATCACAGTAAAAGTATTTAAAGTCACTGGTGAAACGAACACCGATGACCTATCTCCAGCGCCTGATGCATGGTCACGTCCTGACATCCCAGTACACGCGAAAGCGATGCTGAAGATGGAACGTGATGGCATTACTCCTGATGAACAGGGTAGCGTTGGTCCAATCAAACAAATTGAAGAAATGCAAAAAGATGGCATTCCACTGGCTTACGTAGGTGATGTTGTTGGTACAGGTTCTTCACGTAAATCGGCAACAAACTCAGTACTTTGGTTCATGGGTGAAGATATCCCATTCGTACCAAACAAGCGTACTGGCGGTGTTTGTCTTGGTGGTAAAATTGCACCAATCTTCTACAACACAATGGAAGATTCAGGCGCACTACCCATTGAACTGAACGTACAAGACATGAACATGGGCGATATCATTGATATCTACCCGTACGAAGGTGTTGTTCACAAGAACGGTTCTGTGATCTCAAACTTTGAGCTAAGCAAAGTACTTCTTGATGAAGTGCGTGCTGGTGGCCGTATTCCACTGATCATCGGTCGTGGTCTAACGGGTCGTGCTCGTGACGCTCTAGGTCTAGCTGAAACGGATCTGTTTGCTAAACCAATCGATCCATCGGCATCTGATAAAGGCTACACGCTAGCTCAGAAGATGGTTGGTAAAGCATGTGGCGTTGAAGGTGTTCGTGCTGGTCAGTACTGTGAACCTAAAATGACGACAGTCGGTTCTCAAGATACGACCGGTCCTATGACGCGTGATGAGCTTAAAGACCTTGCATGTCTTGGCTTCTCAGCAGACCTAGTGATGCAGTCTTTCTGTCACACATCGGCATACCCGAAACCAGTTGACGTAAACACGCACCACACACTACCTGATTTCATCATGAACCGTGCTGGTGTTTCACTACGCCCAGGTGATGGTGTTATCCACTCATGGCTAAACCGTATGCTTCTTCCTGATACTGTAGGTACAGGTGGTGACTCGCATACTCGTTTCCCTCTAGGTATTTCATTCCCTGCGGGTTCTGGCTTGGTAGCATTTGCTGCAGCAACAGGCGTTATGCCTCTTGATATGCCAGAATCTATCTTGGTTCGTTTTAAAGGTGAAATGCAGCCAGGTATCACGCTACGTGACCTAGTACATGCGATTCCTCTATACGGCATCAAGCAAGGCCTACTAACCGTAGAGAAAGCAGGTAAGATCAACGAATTCTCTGGTCGCGTACTAGAAATTGAAGGTGTTGAGCACTTATCTGTTGAGCAAGCATTTGAGCTTTCTGATGCATCTGCTGAGCGTTCTGCTGCAGGTTGTACCGTTAAGCTTTCTCAAGAGTCTATCTCTGAGTACTTGAACTCGAACATCGTGATGCTGAAGTGGATGATCGCTGAAGGTTACGGTGATGTTCGTACGATTGAGCGTCGTATTACAGCAATGGAAGAGTGGCTAGCTAACCCTGAGTTGCTGTCTGCTGATTCAGATGCGGAATACGCGCACGTTATCGAGATTGACCTTGCTGATATCGATCAGCCAATCCTATGTGCACCGAACGATCCAGATGATGCTCGTCTTCTTTCTGACGTTCAAGGCACAGAGATCCAAGAAGTGTTCATCGGTTCTTGTATGACCAACATCGGTCACTTCCGTGCTGCAGGTAAGATGCTTGAAGAGTTCAACGGCTCGCTAAGTACTCGCCTATGGGTGGCTCCGCCAACTAAGATGGATAAAGACCAGCTAACAGAAGAAGGCTACTACGGCATCTTCGGTCGTGCAGGGGTTCGTATCGAAACTCCGGGTTGTTCTCTATGTATGGGTAACCAAGCACGTGTTGCAGACAAGTCGACAGTAATGTCTACGTCTACTCGTAACTTCCCGAACCGTTTGGGTACAGGTGCGAACGTTTACCTAGCATCTGCTGAGCTTTCTGCTGTTGGCGCGATTCTAGGTCGCATCCCAACGAAAGAAGAGTACTTAGAGTACGCTGAGAAGATTAATGCAACGGCTGCTGATACATACCGTTACCTGAACTTCCATAAAATGGGTCAGTACACGGAAAAAGCAGACACGGTTATCTTCCAAGAGCCTGCGTAACGTCTGATTTTGTTGTAAATATAATTAAGGCCGCTGTGAATAGCGGCCTTAATTGCTTTTAGCATACAGCGAAAATTGCTTTTAGCTTACAGAGAGCTCGATTAGTGCTTAATCGTATACATTGCTGCAACATTGCGAGCAGTAAGTTCAATATTTTCAGCCGCTTCAGCCAAAGCTGTCGGCAAGTCTACTGAACGGTTCACTACCGCAAATACCGCGTCGATACCATGCTCATGAACCACACCACAATCACTGGCTAGACAGCCGGCAATACCGATGACAGGCAGTTTATGTTTTTTGGCTGTGCGAGCGACACCAATCGGTGTTTTGCCATGAATGGTTTGGCTATCAATGCGCCCCTCTCCTGTAATCACAAGATCAGCATCTGAGACTATTTCATCTAAATTGACGGCGTCCATTACGATGTTAATACCAGGGCGAAGCTCCGCATTTAACAGGCCAACAAGTGCCGCGCCTAGACCGCCTGCCGCGCCAGCACCAGGGAGATCAATGACATCGACGCCTAACTGGTTTTTCATGATACTGGCATAATGAGCAAGGTTAGCATCTAACTGCTCAACCATTTCTGGTGTTGCGCCTTTTTGCGGACCGAATACCTGTGATGCCCCTTTTGGTCCGCATAATGGATTATCGACATCACAAGCGACCTCTAAGCGTACGTTTTGTAGGCGTGGGTCGAGGTTGGTGAGATCAATGGTTGTCAGTTTTGACAGTTCACCACCACCAAACACCAGCTCGTGACCCTCTGCATCTAGCATACGAATGCCTAGCGCTTGAGCCATTCCTAAGCCACCATCATTGGTCGCACTACCACCAATGCCAATAATAATATGCTCAACACCTTTATCTAATACGGCTTTGATCAACTCACCCGTACCATAGGTAGTGGTTTTTAGTGGATTACGTTGTTCTGGAGAGACTAAATCTAGGCCGGAAGCGGCCGCCATTTCAATAATGGCAGTTTTACCGTCACCGAACATACCGTAGAAGCCTTCGACAATTTCACCTAATGGACCAATCACTGGATGTTGGATGATAGAGCCATTGGTCGCATCCACCAGAGATTGTACTGTGCCTTCACCACCATCAGCCATTGGTAATTTTACGTATTCGGCGTTTGGTATTAGCTGTTTAAAGCCATCTTCAATCGCTTGAGCAACGCCCATTGCTGATAGGCTTTCTTTATATGAGTCAGGAGCAATTACAATTTTCATTTTGATACCTTTAAACTTAAACAAACAGACCAAATACACCGAAGATCATTACTGAGACGAAGGCGATAACAAGACCGACCGCTGACTCATAAGGGATGAGTTTTAGACGTTCATGAATACTCATATGTACCGCACCACCCGTGGCATGGAAGAAGCTACCATGTGGCATATGGTCAAGTACTGTCGCACCAGAGTGGATCATTGCTGCGCCTGCGAGAGCTGGAACACCTAGCTCAAGAATGGTGCTGGCAAATACATTCGATGCCACTACTGTTCCGGCAGTTGTCGATGCGGTTGATAGTGCCATCAGTGCGCCAGAAAACGGAGCAAGTAAGTAAGAAGGCAGCCCAGACATCGTCAGCACTTCAATCAGATCAGCTTTTAGTCCTGAGTTAGCAATGATGCCTGCAATGGTTCCTGTGCCCAGTAGCATTACAGCAACCGGTGCCATACGTGACAAGCCTGAAACCGCAAAGCTATTGGCTTGTTTGAAGCGACCCATAGCCAGTGCACCCAGCAATCCACCCAAGGGTAATGCAATTAGAGGATCAACATTGATATCAGCGAGTGGTCGCAGCGCGAGTAGGGCAATAGCCACTAACGGTGCAACGATTGAAGAAGAAAAGCTTGGCAGTGAACTTTGATCCGCTTTGACCACTTCACTTTCCGCTACTTTTGAACCTTTATTGACGAGGCGCTTTGCCAAGAAGTAGGCGAAAAGCAGCCCAAATAGACCCGGAATCACGCCTGCAGCCATCACAGAGGTTAACGGAACATTGAACGCATCAGCCGCCGCAATGGCATTTGGGTTAGGCGACATGACATTACCTGCTTTACCGCCGCCCACCATCGCCAAAAGGATAGCGGTTTTAGAAAGGTCTGCGCGGCGAGCAATAGCCAGTGCAATAGGAGAAACCGTGATAACGGCCACATCAACGAAAACGCCAACAGCGGTTAAAATCATGGTCGCAATGGCAAGAGCAAGTAAGGCGCGAGTTTCGCCTACTTTTTTGATGATGGATTCTGCAATCGAGGTAGCCGCCCCTGATTCAATTAGTACGCCGGCCAACACACCAGCGGCGAGAATTCGCATCACTGAAGTGACGATCCCTTGGGCACCACCTATCATTAACTCAACGGTTTCGGTGAGAGAAACGCCGCCAACCACGCCGCCAACCAAAGCACCGATGATCATGCCGTAGGTGGGTGGCACTTTTTTAAGAATGAGCGCGATAGCAACAATCAATGCTGAAAGTGCGCCAAGAGTTGAAACTTCAATCATGTTCTATTTCCCAGATAACGATGTGTCATTTTCGGCAAATATAAAGATATAGGGTTGGTAAGTCTTTGTCATTCTCTACAAATAAGTGCTCAAATCGGTCCTTTTAAATTGTGCAGTTGCACATTTTTTAGCTCGACCAGTGGAATAGATTTATTGCAATGTAGAGTTGAAATAGATCGTCTATATTGTTGATATTTAATGATGTTATTTGGTTTATCTTGTCTGTTCGATAGCGTAGCGTATTGCGATGGATATGTAGTTCGTTACAGGTGAGAGCTGAATCACAGTTCTGCTTTAAATATGTCTTCAAAGTTTTGATCAGTATCCCTTTACTGTCCTGTTGTTGAAGATGTAGGTAAGACTGCTCCAGTTGCTCACGAATCCATGGATCTTGTAACAGGCTACTCATAATGGCCGGCAGTCGATAGTCTTGATAGAAAAACATGTCTCCGGGGCGGTTACCGACACTGCGCATAGTGAGCTCAGCGGTATCATATGAGCGTGCTAAACCAGAAAGTCCGGTAAAGTAATCCCCAAGCGCAATCTTGATTTGAAACTTAGCTTCTTTCTTTATTCTTTTGAGTAGCAATTTCACGCGCTTGGCTTCTGCATCCTTGGACCAGCTGTTCCCTATCAGGGTTATAGGCTTGAGTACCACCACTTCGTTTTGTGAAACAGACAAGATACCGACTAAATTATCGCGCTCGGGATATTCAAGTAAATGTACTAATTGCTGTAAGTTTTCCAATGAAGGCGCAGTGTCTCCTATCGGTAACACCTTGACGATGGCGGCAATCCGCGGTTGTGCAAGGTCGAGATCCAGACGCTGTGCGATGGATTGCAGTTGCATGTCATTAAGCGTGCTACCTCGGATTAATTGCAATACCAATTCTTCACGATGCCTCTTATTCCATTCTACTTGAGACATAAGTACAGCTTGTTCAACAATAAGCTCAGCGGTCATCTTCACCAGCTCACCAAAATGATGAACTTGCTGCAGTGTCCCAGAAACCCCAATCACCCCAATGACATTATCCTGAAATAGAATCGGTAAATTAACTCCAGGCTTAACCCCTTTTAGGTGTTCGGCAGTGGCTTCGTCAATATTAACGACTCGTGACTCGGTGATGGCAAGTACCGCTCCTTCATGTTTTTGGTATAAGCGAGTAGGATCACTGGATCCAATAATGCGACCTTTATTATCCATCACATTAATCGAGTGTGGGATGATCTTCATGGTTCGTTCGACAATTTGTTTGGCAATCATTTCGTTCAACTGCATAGAGCCCTCCTCTTCATTGACTGTGTAGGTTGGATCGTAACGATAAATTCGTCAATACGCTCGTTTCTGACAAGACAATGGTATACTCAGAAATAGTATCGCTTGAGTATTAATGCAGTATAGGTTGAGTTATGGAGTTTGAATTTACTAGAAACACTCTAATGGGTGAATACTATGTGAAATGCAGCATGGGCCATGAGATTGTTGGCCGTTGGCTTCAAGAAGAGATCGGTAAAGATAAGCAAAAATTAGATCATGTGATGGCGTTGATTGAGCAATCTCGACAGGACTTGAGCAATGAAGTGACGTTGCTTGGCAAAGAGATTAGCCTTGCGATTAATGAAGACGAAGTAACGATTCAAGAAAACGTGTTAGCGCATGAGCAAGAGATGGAAGAGGGCAGTGAGTTCGACTTCTATAACTGTGAAAGCCAAGCAAGCTGTGGAATCGACGATTTCGAACTGCTCATCGAACGCTGGATGGATTTTTTAGGTTACTAGTCCTAAGACCTATTTGTTAGTCATTCAGAGCTTTGAAGGCTCCGTTGCCCAAAACTGGAGCAATAAGAGCATCGCGCATTAAGATAGTGAAAAGGCCGCACCATGTTGGTGCGGCCTTTTTCGTTATTACGACCTTATTATCTTCATCTTATTTAAAATCAATCACTTAACTTTTTGGCACGCTACTTGGATTGTAATAAGAGAATTAACGGATTAAGTAAGAATTTAAGGAACGAATATGAAATTAATAAATGCCATTGTTAAGCCATTCAAATTAGACGATGTACGCGAAGCGCTCTCTGATGTGGGTATTGAAGGTATGACTGTTTCTGAAGTGAAAGGCTTTGGTCGTCAGAAGGGACACACTGAATTGTATCGTGGTGCAGAGTACCAAGTGGA
Source organism: Vibrio sp. AIC-3 (assembly GCF_013114515.1). NCBI lineage: Bacteria > Pseudomonadati > Pseudomonadota > Gammaproteobacteria > Vibrionales > Vibrionaceae > Vibrio > Vibrio sp. AIC-3. The sequence continues at coordinate 143,318 of NZ_VTXG01000005.1, forward strand.
TTTCCTACCAAAGGTGAAGCTAGAGATTGCTACCCAAGCTGAGAATGTTGACCGAGTTGTTGAAGCGATTAGCCAAGCGGCACACACCGGAAAAATCGGCGACGGCAAAATTTTTGTGTATGACCTAAGCCAAGCCGTACGAATTCGTACTGGTGAAATGGATGCTGAAGCACTTTAAAGAATTACAAGGACTGGAGACTTTAATATGGAACTTACAACAACAGTAACGGAACTACGTTACGCACTAGACACTTTTTTCTTCCTCATTTCAGGTGCGTTGGTAATGTGGATGGCAGCAGGCTTCGCGATGTTAGAAGCTGGCCTAGTTCGTTCAAAGAACACCACAGAAATTTTAACTAAGAACATCTGTTTGTACGCAATTGCTTGTACAGCTTTCTTAGTGGTTGGTTACAACATCATGTATGTCGACAACGGTGAAGGCGGTTGGTTGCCATCATTTGGTACTCTAATTGGCACACAAGGTGAAGGCGCAGATCACTCTCTAGAATCAGACTTCTTCTTCCAGGTAGTATTCGTTGCAACAGCAATGTCTGTAGTATCTGGTGCGGTTGCTGAGCGTATGAAGCTTTGGTCATTCCTAATCTTCTCTGTAGTACTAACAGCGTTCATTTACCCTGTTGAAGGTTATTGGACTTGGGGCGGTGGTTTCCTATCAGAAGCGGGTTTCAGTGACTTCGCAGGTTCAGGTATCGTACACATGGCTGGTGCAGCAGCAGCGTTAGCTGGTGTTCTACTACTCGGTGCTCGTAAAGGTAAATACGGTAAGAACGGTGAAATCTACCCGATTCCTGGTTCAAACATGCCACTTGCAACGCTAGGTACATTTATCCTTTGGTTCGGTTGGTTCGGTTTCAACGGCGGTTCTCAACTGATGGTTTCGGATTTTGAGAACGCAACAGCAGTAGGTCAAATCTTCCTTAACACCAACGCAGCAGCAGCAGCAGGCGCAATTGCAGCACTACTAGTATGTAAAACAACTTGGGGTAAAGCAGACCTAACAATGATTCTTAACGGCGCGTTAGCTGGCCTAGTAGCAATCACTGCAGACCCTCTATCACCATCACCTCTATTTGCTGTAGCGATTGGTTCGGTATCTGGTGCATTGGTTGTATTCAGCATCATCGCACTAGACAAAGCTAAGATTGATGATCCAGTAGGTGCTATCTCTGTACATGGTGTATGTGGTTTCTTCGGTCTAATGGCTGTGCCACTAAGCAACGCTGATGCAACGTTTGGTGCTCAGCTAATGGGTGCAGCAGTCATCTTTGCATGGGTATTCGGTGCCAGCCTAGCAGTATGGGCGGTGCTTAAAGCAACAATCGGTATCCGAGTAACGGAAGATGAAGAACTTGAAGGTATGGACATGCACGATTGTGGTGTCGGCGCTTACCCTGAGTTTGTATCAGTAAAATAATCAACAGTCGTCGCCTAATCTGAATGGGTTAGGTTGGACAAAGAAAGCCCCGCAACTCTTGTTGCGGGGCTTTGTTGTATTTACGGTTGCACAATATATAAACACGAACGTTGAAGTTAGGCTCATTGTTTAAGGGGAACGACAAGACACAAAGTTGAAATGGTTTGTTACAAAAGTGAGAGTTTGAATGGTCTGAGTAGACGGATTTTTTGTTGGTCGTCATTGTAATTATGTTAATGATGAATATAATAACGCAACTGATAGACATTATCATTTCGATATGAAGGATTTTACAATGAAGAAACTGCTAACACTTTCAGCTCTAGCGTGTGGTGTAATTGCCCCGACAGCAATGGCTGCGGAAGAAGTAAACGTATACTCTTACCGTCAACCTTTCCTTGTTGAGCCAATGTTCAAAGAGTTCACAAAAGAGACTGGTATTAAAGTAAACGTTAAGTTTGCTAAAAAAGGTTTAGCAGAGAAGTTAGCTCAAGAGGGTGAATACAGCCCTGCAGACGTAGTGTTAACTGTAGACATCAGTCGTCTATCTGAGCTAACTAAACAAGGTTTAGTTCAGTCTGTTGAAAGCGAAGTTCTTGAAAAGAATATTCCTGCTCAATACCAAGATACAAACAATGAGTGGTTCGCTCTAACAACACGTACACGTAGCGTTTACTCTTCTCGTGACCGTGTTGGTCGTCTAGGTGAGGAGTTTACTTACGAAGATCTAACTAAGCCTGAATTTAAAGGTAAGATCTGTACGCGTAGTGGTAAGCACCCATACAATGTTTCTCTAGTATCTTCGATGATTGCTCACAAAGGTGAAGCTGAAACGAAAGAATGGCTAGAAGGCGTAAAAGCAAACCTAGCACGTAAGCCTCAAGGTAACGACCGCGCGCAAGTTAAAGCGATTAAAGAAGGTCTATGTGATGTTGCTCTTGGTAACAGCTACTACCTAGGTAAGATGGTTAATGATAAAGAGCAAAAAGCTTGGGCTGACTCTGTTTACATTAACTTCCCTAACCAAGAGACTACAGGTACTCACGTAAACATCTCTGGTATGGCAATGGCTAAATACTCTCCAAATGAAGAGAATGCCGTTAAGCTGATGGAATTCCTATCTGGTGACACAGCACAAAGCATGTACGCAGAAGTGAACTACGAATACCCAGTGAAAGCAGACGTTAAACCTTCTGAGCTTGTTGCTTCATGGGGCGAGTTCAAAGCGGATACTATTTCTCTAGACGAAATTGCAAACCACCACGCGGCTGCAATCAAGCTATTAGACGAAGTTAAGTTCGATCTATAATTTATTACGGTAGGCTTCGGCCTAAGTAAAATGACAACCTCAAGTCGCCATTTTGGCTACTTGGGGTTGTTTGTTATTGGAAAATCACTTTTTGATACAAAGCACCCCGTTGATCCCTTGAGTTATTAGCATCTCACCTTGAAGTCATTAGAGTATATGGGTATAAATAACCCCACCATTAAAAGGATATGAGATGTATTTGCAAATGCATTTGTGTTTCATTAAGCCTCGTTGTAGTTAGGCGATGAAAGAAAAGAATTATTTATGGAACACCAGTAGCGGCATTATTGCTGTATTACTGGTCTTACCGATCTTAGCGATTTTTACGACGGCTGTTGGAGAAACAGATGAGCTATTTTCTCATCTGATGTCCACAGTGATGCCTACCTATGCCTACAATACGGTGGTTTTAGTCATAGGAACCATGTTCCTGTCTTTAGTTTTTGGTATTCCGTCGGCTTGGGTTATGGCAATGTGCCGTGTTCCGGGAGAGCGTGTTTTGCAGTGGGCACTCGTCCTGCCATTAGCAATGCCAGGCTATATTGTTGGCTATATCTTTACCGATTGGTTCGACTTTGCCGGCCCTGTTCAGGTTCTACTGCGAGATCTTACTGGGTGGGGACCCGGTGAGTATTGGTTCCCAGATATTAGAACCTTATCCGGCGCTATTATTGTTCTGTCTCTCGTTCTCTATCCTTATGTTTACTTGCTGTGCCGCGCCGCATTTATGGAGCAAAACGTCTCCTTACTGCAATCCGCTCGGTTGCTAAAATGCTCGCCTTGGGAAAGCTTCCGTCGTATCTCCTTACCACTTGTTCGTCCATCAATGGCGGTCGGTTTATCGCTTGTTGCTATGGAGACCATCGGTGACTTTGGTACCGTGAGTTACTTTGCGGTAAATACTTTAACGACTGCGGTTTATGATACTTGGCTAGGCTACTCAAGCTTAACGGCAGCTGCGAAAATATCGGCAATCATGCTGGTTATCGTGATCCTACTGTTGAGCTCAGAGCGATACAGTCGCCGTAAGCAGAAGCTATTCCAGAATCAGTTCAGCAGCCGCGAAGATTTTCGTTACGACCTTTCTGGTTGGAAAAAATGGCTGGCACTATTCTGGTGCTGGGGATTAGTTTGCGTTGCGTTCTTATTCCCTCTTGGCCAGCTCATTATTTACGCCTACAAATATTTTGCTCAAAGCTGGACCCCTGAATTCAGAGAATATGCCATCAACAGCCTTTACGTTTCGGTAGCTGCTGCGATTATTGGCGTGATTATCGCGATGATTGTTAACTTTAATCAACGCGTTAGTCCGAGTAAGAAAAATCAGGCTTATATGCGTCTCGCTTCGATGGGCTATGCCGTTCCAGGCACCGTGTTAGCGATTGGGGTGATGGTACCTGTTTTGTTCATGGATCACTTGGTCAATGACATTGCGAAAGTGATGGAGTGGGGGCGACCTGGTTTGATCTTCTCTGGCTCCATGTTCGCGCTAATTTTTGCCATGGTCGTACGTTTCTCTGCAGTGGCAATTGGCAGTATTGAAAGCAGCTTGAGTAAAGTATCCCCTTCATTGGATATGGCCTCAAAAACCATGGGTTGCAATACCAATCAGATGTTACGCCGTGTTCATTTACCTTTGATTAAACGTGGCGCATTGATCGCTGGCTTACTGGTGTTTATCGAATCAATGAAAGAGTTGAATGCGGCCTTGCTGCTGCGTCCTTTCAACTTCGAAACATTGGCGACTTATGTTTATAACTATGCCTCAGATGAGCACCTAGAATTGGCGGCGATGCCTGCTGTATTATTGGTGTTGGTGGGTTTAATTCCTCTAATCATCGTAAACCGTTCCTTGGAGCAGAAAAACTAATGAGTTGTGCATTATCAATTAAAGATCTGACTTGTAAGTATGAGTCGCAAACCATTTTGGAAGCGCTCTCGTTAGAAGTTGAGCATGGTGAAATTGTTTGTCTTCTTGGTGCGAGTGGCTGCGGTAAAACGACCTTACTGAAGGCGATTGCGGGCTTACTTCCATTGAGTAGCGGTGTGATGAGTTTGAACTGTCAAACCATTGATGATGGCGAGAATTGGTTGCCACCAGAGCAGCGTAACATTGGTATGATTTTCCAAGATTACGCCCTGTTTCCGCACCTGACGGTAAACCAGAATGTCGGCTTTGGCTTGAAAGACCTTTCTGAGCAGCAAAAGAAAGACAAAGTTCAAGAGATGCTGGAGCTGGTTCACTTAGGTGAGTTCGGTGACCGCTACCCACATCAACTTTCAGGTGGTCAACAGCAGCGTGTCGCTATTGCTCGTTCTTTGGCGTACAAGCCAGACTTGCTACTGTTAGATGAACCATTCTCAAACATCGATACTCAGGTTCGTCATGAGCTGATTTCTCAGATTCGCAAGATTTTTAAGAAGCAGGGTGTGACAGCTATTTTTGTGACTCACAGTCGTGAAGAGGCGTTCGCGTTTGCAGATAAGATGGCAGTAATGAACCATGGTGTGATTGAACAGTATGGTTCGGCGTCGGAGCTTTACTTCCACCCTTCGAGTAAGTTTGTTGCAGACTTTTTGGGCGGCGGCAGTTACCTCAATGCACAGCGTATTTCAGAGCTGGAGTTTGAAACCAGCTTGGGTGTGGTTGAAGCTAAACCACAAACGGAGATTGAATTTGGCAGTGCGTGTGAGCTTCTTTTAAGACCACAGCATATCCAAGTTAGTTACGAACAAGACAGTGCTATTTCAGTACTAGAGCAGCAATTTATGGGCGATCACTGTCGTTATGTTATTGAAGCTCACGGTCAAAAGCTATTGGCAACCTCGTCAGAAGCGCTTGAAGTTGGTATGCCGGTCAACGTAAAAGTGGATACCAAAGGCGTATTGGCTTTCTAATTAGGTACAATTCATAGTACCGCTAATTCTCGATGAACCATAAAAAAGCCCAGCACTTTAATGTAAAGTACTGGGCAAAAGCTCTTCATCTATAGGGGTTAACAAGGCAGTGATTTGTTAAGTCCCATACAAGACTGCTGCGCTCTATAAGCCTATAGAGAGAGGAAGTCTTTCACTTTTTGAAGAACACGTTCTGCAGTGTCTTTATCTTCCATTTCTGCGAAGATTCGTAGTAACGGCTCTGTTCCTGAGAAGCGAGCAATCACCCAGCCGCCATTCTTGAAGTACACCTTGGCACCATCTTCATAGCTTACTTTTTCAATTTCGTATTCAAATTCAGGCAGTTGCTTCTCGACGTAGATCTTAGTGTAGAGCGCTTCTTTCTCTGAAGGTTTAAACTTATAATCGCCTTCTGCGGTGTAGGCATAGCCATATTTAGAGTAAATCTCATCAAGTAATTCAGACAGCTTCTTGCCTGTCACACTGATCATCTCAACCAGTAAGCTTGAAGCAAATACGCCATCCTTACCTTTGATATGACCACGAATGGTTAAACCCCCCGAACTTTCGCCGCCAATCAGAGAGTCATCGGCCTCCATTTGTGAGCTGATGTGCTTAAAGCCTACAGGAACCTCAAAGCTCTTCTCACCATGATCCGCAGCGACTTTATCCAGTAGATGTGTGGTTGCGATGTTACGAACGACAGAGCCCTTCCAACCTTTGTATTCCAGCAAGTAGTAGTAAAGTAGGAGTAGTACTTCGTTAGGGTGAATGAAGTGACCTTTCTCATCGATGATTCCCAAACGGTCGGCATCGCCATCAGTACCAATACCAATGTCATAGCCTTCTGCTGCAACTAAGTGCTTCAAGCGATAGAGCGTTGCTGCGCTAGGAGAAGGCATTAGGCCACCGAAGTCTGGGTTTTTACCATCGTTGATTACGTCGACATCACAACGACCGTTGATAAGAACCGTTTGCAGAGCGTTTTTCGCCACACCAAACATTGGGTCGATCAGCACGCGTAGATTCGCTTTCTTAATCGATTCAATATCGATGGCATTAATGATGGAATCAACAAAGGCGTTCATCGGGTTGATGATTTCGATCTCTTTGTCATTCAACGCTTGCTCGAAATCGACACGAATAATATCTTCGTTGGTCAGTGTTGCGATTTGCTGTTCGATCTTCTCTGTGATGATCTCATCAGCATCACGGCCACCTTCAATGAATACCTTGATGCCATTGTAATCGGCTGGGTTGTGAGAGGCGGTAATACACGCCGAGTAGGTGCATCCCATCTCTTTTGCTTGGAACATCACGATAGGTGTTGGAACAAACTTATCGATGAAGCTTACTTTGATGTTGTTCGCCGCAAGTACTTCTGCAAACCAACATGCGGCTTTATCGGAAAGGAAACGACGGTCATAGCCGATCACAAACCCATTCTTGGCTGCATCTTCGTTGTTGATGATGTTAGCGAGTGCTTGCGCTACCAAACGGACGTTTTCTCTAGTGAACTCCTCACCAATGAAAGCGCGCCAGCCACCTGTACCAAATTTAATCATTAGAAAATCCTTTTAGTCTCATTGCCTCAAGCCTGTAAAGACTTGAGACAAGAGCTGTTCGTTAAATTGCGTGACTAGCCTAGAACAACGACAACATCGTTCACGCTGCCTTCTGCTTGTACTGGGATAGCGCCTTCAACTGATTCACCATTGATAGTGATAGAGGCAACGCCTTTGCTTACTGCATTCGGGTTTTGCACTGTGATGTTATAAGTCGCGCCACGCCATTGACGAGTAACCTCGAATTCTGGCCAATCAGTCGGGATACAAGGATCAACCGTTAAGCCTTCAAAGCCTGTACGAACACCAAGAATGAAGTTGGTTACCGCGAAGTAAGCCCAACCCGACGTACCCGTTAACCAAGGGTGGTTTGCACGGCCGTGGTCTTGATGATCTTTACCCATGATGAACTGCACGTACGAGTATGGTTCTGCGTAACGCGTTTCAATCATGTCGTTTTGGTTGTATGGGTTCAGTGCGTCGTAGAATTTCATCGCACGGTCACCACGGCCTAGTTTCGCTTCTGCTACCCAGGCCCATGGGTTAGGGTGAGAGAAGATTGCGCCGTTCTCTTTTACGCCTTGGTAAACGCGAGTTACGAAACCGATATCATCGTTTGGTGTTGCAAATGAAGGAGAGTTTAGGTGTAGGCCGTATTCTGAGAAAAGGTTCTCATCAACAGCGTCCATCGCTTTCTCACCGCGTTCTTGAGATACAGCACCAGATAGAACGGCTAGCGTGTTTGACTCAAGGTGTACACGACCTTCAGCTTGTTGAGCGGTACCGATCTTGTCGCCATTTTTAGTTAGACCACGGATGTACCAGCCGCCTTCGTCATCCCAAAGGTGCGTTTCACACGCTTCGCGAACGTTAGCTGCCATTTCAGTGTATTTCGCAACATCAGCATCGTTATTACGGAACTTAGCAAGATCTAGGAATTCTTGTAGCGCCCAGAAGTGTAGGAATGAAACCATTGAAGATTCACCACCACCTAGGTTCAAACAGTCATTCCAGTCAGCACGAAGGCCTTTACAGATACCCGTTTGACCCACGTATTCAGCAGAGAAGTTCAGTGCCGCTTTCATGTGTTCATAAACTGTCGCCTCGCCACCGTCTGCGTATGGAATCACTTCATCGAAGAAGTCGTGCTCACCGGTTTCCATTACGTATTTGATAATGGTCGGAACGATCCATAGGTGGTCATCAGAACATGTGTCTTCAATGCCGTGGATCTTGTCGTCATCTGACGGTGTTGGAACAACTGTTGGTGATTTTGATGGCTCAACGTCGGCTTTCTCTGGATCGAACCAGTCAGGATCGAACAAGTGTAGACCGTAGCCCGCTTTCACTTGGCCGCGAAGCAGGTCGATAATACGTTTCTTGGTCATTTGTGGGTTGGCATGGGGTACTGAAATAGCATCTTGAGCCGTATCACGGTAACCAAGACCAGTACGACCGCCAACTTCGATGAATGATGCAAAGCGTGACCAAACCACACAGGTTTCCGCTTGGTATAGCGTCCACGTGTTGATCATTGTGTCTAAGCCTTCGTTTGGCGACTTAACTTGGAATTTGTTGCAACGCTCGTCCCAGTGATCTTTGATGCCTTGGAAAGCGGCGTCTACGTTTGCTGTGTCTTGGTACTTCTCACGTAGGCGTTCACCGTTGCCTTTACCGATACCGAGTACATACGCAAAGCGAACTTCTTCACCGGGTTGAATCGTAAATTGCTTGTGCAGAGAACCACAATGGTTGTAACAAGTTTGAGCGCTGTTAGAACACTTACCGTTTTCAACCGCAATTGGATTTGCTTCATCACGGTACATACCAAGGAAGTTGTCACGTTGGCCATCGTAGCTGTCTGGTGAGAAAGTTGAAGCTAGGTAGTAGAAGCCTTCAAAGTCGTTAGTGTTGTAGTACAGGTCGTATTCCAGAACACCTTCTTGGTAAGACGTGCCCGCAGAGTACAAAGACATCTGATGGTTTTGATTGTCTGATTGAATATGGCTGAAAGAGAACTCAACAAACGAGAAAGTGCTGATAGTACGTGGCTTGTCAGTGTTGTTCTTTAATACAACGTCCCAAACTTCTGCATCTTCACCCTTAGGTACGAATAGCGTCTTGGTTGCGGTAATGCCGCTGTATTCACATTTGAACTTTGAGTATGACAGGCCGTGACGAACCTCGTAGTTCGCTTCATCTAGGCTCTTGGCCACTGGTTGCCAAGAGATAGACCAGTAATCACCCGTCTCATCATCACGCAAGTAAACATAGTGTCCAGGACGGTCAAAGGTGCCGTTTGGACGGAACTTAGTAACACGGTTGTATTCCGGAGAGTTGTAGAACGAGTAACCGCCCGCATTGTGCGAAATCACGGTACAAAACTTTTCAGTACCTAGGTAGTTGGTCCAAGGTGCTGGTACATCAGGGCGAGTGATGACGTATTCGCGATTGTCGTTATCGAAATAGCCGTATTTCATTGTCATTTCCTTTTTAACAAACTGCATCTATGCAGCTAATTTTTAAATAGTGATGCTGAGTCTTATCTGACTGAGCACCTTAATTTGAGTTAGCAAGCGCTCGATGTGAGTGTTGCTTTGGTTTTGTTTTATTGAGCTTTCCAAGGGTTGCGATAGTCAACATTGAGTCTGTCGAGTAGCGGCAAGTGACCCTTTAGGCGAGACAGGTAATCTAGCCAGTTTCGGTTGTTTTTATGTGTCCAACATCCTTCAGCTAAAGCGCTAATTCTTGGGAATACCATGTAATCCATACGCTTTTGGTTGGTGACGATCTCACACCATAGAGCACACTGAATTCCGCGGATCCGCTTACGAATTGGGTCGGTGTCGGATATCTCAGCAAGCGCTTCGTAGGTATAAGCTTGTTCTAATGGGATAACGGCAGCCCAATCTACGCCCGGCTCTTCCGGTGCATAATCTTGGGTCATGTCGAGATAGGTAAATTGTGCAGGTTGCAATACCACATCAAAGCCTTGGCGAGCGCAGTTCACAGCCGCTTCTTCACTGAGCCATGAATAGATGATGGTCTCTTTGCTCACCTTGTCGCCGTGCTGAGCTTCTTCCCAGCCCACCATGCGTTTGCCGAGTTGCTTAAGCTTATTCTCGGCATAGCGGAATAGGTGACCTTGCAAATCTTTGCTGTCTTGGTACTGGTGTTCTTTCATCAACGCTTGAGCAGCAGGGCTGTTGCTCCACACTCCCGGTGGCACTTCGTCTGCACCCATGTGAATTAATTCGCTCGGGAACAGCTCTGCGACTTCTTCAATAACTGCATCTAGAAATTGGTAAGTGCCTGGTAAACCTGGGTTTAGGACGTTGTCGTTGTAGTGCTGAATGCTTTTGTATTGAGTAGTGTCAGCTTGCTCCACCAACATGTCAGGCAGTGATTTGATTGCGGCACGGCAGTGTCCCGGAATATCGATCTCTGGGATCACCGTGATGCTGCGTTGCTCTGCATATTCAATGACTTCACGAATTTGTTGTTGCGTGTAGAAGCCGCCGTAGTTTTCCGCAATGTGGGTATATTGCGGCTCTAGTGCATGATCAGGGCCACGCCAAGCGCCAATTTCTGTTAGCTGTGGCAGGCTCTTTATCTCAATTCTCCAACCTTCATCGTCAGTTAGGTGCCAATGAAATACGTTGAACTTGTAGTGCGCCAGTTGATTGATTAAACGCTTCACTTGATCCACTGAGTGGAAGTGACGAGCGCAATCCAACATCATGCCGCGGTACTTAAAGCGCGGTTGGTCGGCTATCTTGCAACATGGTAGAGAGAAGTTCTCTGCGTCCAGTTGTTGAACTAGTTGAATCAAGCTTGCCACAGCGTGTGTAAAGCCCGACTGGCTGCCTGATTCAGCAATAATCTGTTGTGCAGTGATGGTCAGTTTGTATTCGGCTTCATCTAACGTCGGGTTGCTGCGAAATAGAATGTTGTCGCTTTCGTCTTTTGAAAGTTCAGCTGAAAGCGCGGTCGAAAGAGACAGCTCAAAGGTCGAGAGCAACTCTTGCTGGAACCAAGAGACTGCCTTATCAGCAAGATGAGATTGAACCTCAATTCTGCAGTCGTTATTTAGCGCGAAGTTACTTAGCGCGAAACTACCTTGCTGAAATTCGATCTGATTAGGCTGAGGAATCAATGCAATCTCAGCAGCGTTAACTTCAGGTATTTGATTGCGTTCACGGTATGGCGAAGCCAGTACTATGGGTGATATCGCGACAGGCAGTACCGATGTTTCTCCATCATTATGTGACTGGATAAAGGCATCGTTAAGGCCATCAGAATAGAAGCGGAATGGTGCGCTTTGAATACTGAATTCAAGGTAGTAATGGTTGTTGGCCTTTAACACTGACGAACTTGGTGTGAATGAGCAAAAGCTGCCAACTTGAGTCAGCTCTCCTTGCGATAAACTCTCTGGAAGGATGAAACGATCAAATGCAAAGTGCAGAGACCAATCTTTTACGTCGAGGTCACTTAAGTTATGTACCGTAAGGCCAAATCGGCAGTTATTTTTTTGTTCAGAAAGAACAGCTAAGTCGATGCGATAATTCATATAACTTCCCTGCTAAGCCTGTTGATACAAGTTGTGTTGTGGTTTTCCGGCAAACATCAATGCGCCTTCAATAGCGTCGAATTGAGGTTTAACGATCCATTGTTGTACTGGTGGTGATAGCCAGTTGAGAATACGCTCAGCGATACTTCCCATTAAGCACACCTTGTCAGCGCCTTTTCGATGCAGTGCTAAGACAACCATTTCGATATCAGCCGCGGTTTGCTTGAGCATATCGATAGCCAGTTCGTCACCTTCGTTAGCGAGTTGAAAAATAACTGGTGAGAATTGACCGTAATCCTTTGGAATAGCACATTTTGACCATTCGACAATGGCATCCACATCATTATTAAAGTGATTCATCACATGTAGAGTCAGCGGGGTTTTGTTGCGAATACCGTCTTCTGCAAGCAAGACTTGTTGAATCAAACGTAAGCCCATGACTGCGCCGCCGCCTTGATCTGAAATCGGAAATTCACGACCGCCAACCACATATTGCTCACCGTCTTTTAGGAAGATACCGCAAGAACCCGTACCACCGATCATGATTGCGCCGTTTTGGCCATTGTGAGCACCAATGCAAGCGCCATAAGCGTCGGTATTTAGTGTCATGCTTGTGAAAGGGTGTGGTTGAGCCATGAAGTCGAACCATGCTGATTTTTGCTCAGCGCCAGCCAGTGCTAGGCCAACATGCATATTTGAAAAATGGTCTGAGTTGAGTTGCCCTTGTTGTGCTGCTTTTGTAATGGCATCAATAATTGAGCTCATCGCAACATCAACACCCAAAAGGATGTTGGCACTGCCACTTTTCGCTTCACCAATCAATTTGCCTTGGTCGTCACGAATACGAGCACGACAAGAAGTACCACCACCATCAATACCTACGTAGTAAAGAGTCATTATTATTGCTCCTTACGCTGAGCTAGGAAGCTGAACTGTGCCGCTGTGGCTAATAGGAACCAAGCGCCGTGAGGGATCCATTGTTCGCCCCAGCGCCAGTTTTGAAGCATGTCATCTTTTTGTGCTGGAGGGTTGAACGCAATGTCTTGTTCATCTTCAAAACCAGCCGTGATGCCATTACAGATACCGCCTTTCGCATTGAAGAAACCAAGCTGAGGTAGGTAGTCTGGGTTGTTATGGCCATGACCATCGAGCATGCACATGTGATATGGGTTGAGGCCCAAGATCCAATCAAGGCTATTTTGTGAAAGCTGGATTAAGCGCTCTTGAAGCTCGCTATCTTTAATGTGCGGTTGAACTAGGTAAGCCATGGTTGCTAGTGAGCCAAGGCGTGCGTTCTCGCCTTGCCACCAGTAACCGGTTTCGTTCTGTTGAGCGACGAAGAAGGCATCACGTTTATCACCATCGATAGATTTTACGTATTGTCTTGGATAGCCAAATGGGTTGGTGACTTTGTCGGTGATGTTGATTTCGAACTGACAAGCTTGTTCAACAACTGTGCGAGCCTGTTCTTTTAGTTCAGCATCGGTTTCGTTGTTGATGTATTCACATAGTGCAATCACCGGAAGACCGGCTTCAGCTGCGTGAAAGTATGGACGAGAGCCATCAGAGTTTGCCGACCAGAAGTGCTCAAATGAATCATCGGATTGCTGACGAGAGATTAAACGAGTCGCCCAAGTTCTTGCTTCTGATAGGTATTGCTGGTCTTGTGTTACGCGATACAGCTCATTGGCTGCGAGTAGGGCGCAATACTCATCGATGATGTTCTCTTCACCATCGTTTAGATACTGGAGGTTGTACTCTTTTAGATGCCAGTAACCCTTAACAGCCGTTTCAAGGTATGTGTGGCTCGAGTAGCTGCCAGAGATTTCAAGCTCAGAAGCTGCGGCTAATGCTGCGATAGCAACACCTGCACCTTGTCGGTAGCCCGCTTGTAAGTCCGTTGATTTATGACCTTCTTGAGTCGCATAAGCGCAGATATCGCGTTGGTTGATATCTTTGCTCCATTTGTCGAATACCGTCATATAGAAGTATCCGTCAGCGTCTTGCATACGCACTAAGAAGTCGGCACCGAACAGAGCCTCTTCCGTTAGACGAGTCATGGAGAATTTCGGGAAGTCTGGGTTATGGCCAGTCAAGCGTACGCTTTTTAGCATGTTCCAAACGACCATCGGAATTTGTTGTGGGTTTAGGTAGTTACCATAAGACAGGTGGCTAAAATACTTACTGACATCACCTGATGCGTCATACCATCCACCGTGGACATCGACGTATCGGTCGGTACCTAGAATTTGTGCTTGTCGATCTTTTTTGTCGAAAATCCCGCCACAGCGTTGTGACTTAAAGTAATGAAGCACATCAGAAAACGTGTGGTTCATTAATAGGTTGCTACCAATCTCAAATACTTCTGAACGCAGGTTGTCAAAACGTAGGTAGTAGCGACCAGATTCAGTGACTGAACTGAAATCAATAGTGAAGAATTGCCCTTGATGCCAATTTGCTACGCGGCCTTGTTTAACCACATCAAAATTTCCGACAGTCATATGGTTGTCAGCACAGACGAGTAGAGCCGTAGTGCTTGATAGGCGAGCTTTCTTAGTTTGTAGGATAGCTTGCTTCGGGCCTGTGGACTCATAGCCAATATGGTTGGTCAATAACAGCATCAATATTCTCCGACAGTCCTAGTTTCTATTGGCTAGGTACTTGAATGTTTTGGATATAAATAGTTAGGGTCCGAAGACCCTAACTTGGGTTTTATTGCTTAGCTTTCGTGTAGGTAACAGCGCACAAAGTGGTTATCAGCGAGCTGCGTAACCCCTGGTAGCTGCTCTTTGCACTTATCCATTGCGTGAGTACATCGGCCTGCAAATGGGCAGCCTGCTGATACTGGTGTCCACAGAGGAATCTCACCTTTGTTGCCTGCAAGTTGCTCGTGGATCGACTTCTTAGGATCTGGAACGGCCGAAACAAGCAATTGGGTGTATGGGTGCTGAGGGTTAGCAATCACGTCATCGGTATCGCCCCATTCCACCATGTGTCCCACGTACATCACCGAAAGGTCTTCAGCGATGTAACGAGCGGTTGCGATATCGTGAGTGATGTAAAGCAGAGACATTTGCTTCTCGAACTTCATCTCTTCCATCAGGTTCAAAACACCGGCACGAATCGATACATCAAGCATTGAAGTTGGCTCATCGGCTAGTACAACTTCGGCACCTACTGCGATGTTGCGGGCTAGGTTGACACGTTGACGCTGACCACCAGACAGTTGGTGAGGGTATTTCTTCGCCGTCTCTTTTGGCGGAATGAGACCTACTTGCTCTAAAAGATCGTAAACGCGTTCTTCTAGCTCTTTCTTGTTGCCCGGAGTTACTTTCTTGTGGATCAACAGTGGTCGAGCAATGTGGTGGAAGATATTGTGCGTTGGGTTCAATGAACCAAACGGGTCTTGCCATACCATCTGCACGCCTTCACGGTAGTGCATAAGATCTTTTCTGCTTGAGATCTCTTGGATATCACGACCTTTGTATTCGATCGTGCCGCCTGAAGGTGCGTACATTTTTGCGATCATTTTTGCGGTTGTTGATTTGCCTGAACCAGACTCACCAACCACTGCTAGGCCACGGCTTTTGTACATCTTGAATGACACGTCGTTAATCGCACGCATCATTGGGGTTTGAATGGTGGTACTGCTTATTGGGAAGTCTTTTACGACATTCTTGCCTTCTACCAATAATTGACCGAAATCTTTGCTCATAATTGTCTCCAGAATCCTTATTCGCTTTGCTTGTTTTTAGGCGGTCGAGCCGCCTTGTTCGTTATTCACGCTGAGTCAGCGTGCAAGCTATAGCTTCCTTTGTACTATTGGGTCACCGTACAGGTGGCAGTTAGACAAATGTCCCGGGTCGATAGAACGCAGCTTGGTTGGCACCTTGGTACACTTTTCATGTACACGGTCACAACGAGCTTGGAAACGACACCCTTCAGGGATCTCTAACAGGTTCAGAGGGTTACCCGGAATACCTGCTAACTTTGTCTTTGGCCCTGTCAGTGGAGGGAAAGAATTTCCCAGCCCTTTGGTGTAAGGGTGGTAAGGGTTTTCTAGAATATCTTGAGAGTTAGCCACTTCGATTAGCTCACCTGAGTACATGATGCCGATGCGGTCAGAGAACTCGACCATCAATGACAAGTCATGGGTGATGAACAGAATTGAGAAGCCAAATTCTTCTTTTAGTGCATAGATCTTTTGTAGGATTTCGCGTTGCACAACCACATCAAGTGCGGTTGTCGGCTCATCCATAATGATCAGCTTTGGATTCAGTGCTAACGCGATAGCAATAACCAAGCGCTGACGCATGCCGCCAGAGAATTGGTGAGGATAGTCACTCAATCGGCTCGGGTGAATATCGACGATTTCAAGTAGACCTTCAGCACGCTGCTTAGCTTGCTCGCGAGTCATGTTGGTGTGACGCATGATTACGTCACAGAACTGCTCTTCCATCGGTAGTACTGGGTTGAGTGCGTTCATCGCGCTCTGGAATACCATCGACATCTCACTCCAACGGAACGACTGCATACGGTCATCACTGTATTCAAGGATGTTCTCACCGTTGAAGATAACCTCACCACCACTGATGTAAGCGGGCGGCTTATGAAGACGCATAAGAGAGAAAGCGACCGTTGATTTACCACAGCCAGATTCACCAGCTAGGCCGAAGACTTCACCTGGAGCGATGTCGAAACTTACGTTGTTACACGCACGCACATCGCCAGACTCTGTGATGTAATCCACGCATAAGTTGCGGATAGAAATTAGTGGTTCAGACATGATTATTTATCTCCGCTCCAAAGTGCATTTTGTGGTGGTAGTTCTGGTTCACGTTCTTCTTTGTCTTGAGCTGCTAGTTTCTTCCAACGCTTCATGCCTTTGTGAGAACGCAGTTGCGGGTTAGCAATTTCATCGACCGCGAAGTTAAGTAGAGCAAGACCAGTTACAAGTAGTGTCAATGCGATACAAGGAGCCAACAGTTCCCACCAAGCGCCAATCAGCATTGATGAAGAGGTTTGAACGTTGTAAAGCATGATGCCCCAGCTGATTGTGTTCGGGTCACCAAGACCTAGGAACGAGATGGTTGCTTCCATCATGATTGCGTACATCACCGAACCGATGAAGCTTGCGCCAACGATAGAGATAAGGTTTGGCAGAATCTCTACGAAGATGATGCGGAATGAAGATTCACCCAAAACTTCAGCGGCTTTTACAAACTCTTTTTCACGCAGTGCTAAGGTTTGGGAGCGAACAACACGGGCACCCCAAGCCCAAGACATAAAGCCGATAACCAAGGTTATGGTGAGTGGCCCTGCCTCACCGATAAAGGCTGCTACCACGAACAGTAATGGGTATTGAGGGATTACCAGCATGATGTTCATTGCGGCTGTTAGAACGTCATCGACACGGCCACCGAAGTAACCTGCAGAAACACCAATAACAGTTGCGAGTAAACATACGGTTAGACCCGCACCAAAACCTACAGCAAGAGATACGCGTGCGCCGTATACCACTTGAGACCAAACGTCACGACCCATACGAGTTGTACCTAGTACGTGGTCTGCCTTTTTAGACATGATTAATGTACGACGGTCGTCTGCTAGATTTTGAGCAACCCAGCCATCAGGGTTAGTTTGTGCAGACTTCACCACGAAACCAGGATATTCGTGTGGGTTACCTGTACGCTTGTCTGGTACATGTTTGGTGATTAATGGAGCTGCAATCGCGCCAAGAATAAAAATACTTAGGATGATGACGCCTGTTAGGGCCATCGGGTTACGCCAAATGAGTTTTAAAAAGTCTTTCATGATTATTTACCACCCTTACGAAGACGAGGGTCAAGAACAACGTAAAGCATGTCTGCAACTAGGTTAAAGAACAGCATGAATAGCGTCATGATAAGCAGCTGACCTTGCAGTACTTGGTAGTCACGAGCGTTAATTGCGTTGAAAAGTACGCTGCCAAGACCTGGGTAGTTAAAGATGATTTCGATAATTAACTGACCGCCGATTGCCATACCTAGCGACATTGACAGGGCTGTCACACTAGGTAGCATCGCGTTACGAGCTGCGTAGTTGAATACCACTCGGTTTTCGCTCAGGCCTTTGCCTTTCGCCATGGTGATGTAGTCTTCGGCTAATAGGTTGATCATGTTGTTACGCATGTTTACTAGGAAGCCACCAATTTGAACAACAGAAGCACAGAACAGTGGTAAGAAGGCGTGGTAAGCGACATCTTTAATGAATGCCCAGCTTGTCCAATCAGGTATAGTACCAGCGGTGTAGGCATACCCTGTTGGGAACCACTTCAAGCCAATTGCAAAGGTAAATAGTGCAATCATCGCGATAACAACTTGAGGAACGGCTTGTAGAATCAGCATCCCTGGCGTTACGAAGGCATCGTACTTACTGCCGCGTTTCCACGCTGCGAAAATACCTAGGATTGAACCAATCGAGAAAGAAAGAATAACTGCGGTGCCGGCTAAGAAAAGCGACCAACCGAATGCTCCACCCAACAGTGTGTTTACAGAAAGTGGGTAGAATTGAATTGATGTACCAAGTTCCCAGCTAAGAATGTTCTTCATGTACGCCACGTATTGAACTAAGTAGCCACCATCAACGAAGCCTAATAGTTCTTTCATTGCAGCAATACGCTCTGGAGTAACTTGTACAGAAGCGTTCGCAAACATCATGGTAACTGGGTCACCAGGCATTGCTCTTGGAATAATAAAGTTTAACGTCGCAGCAACTAATAGCGCGACAAAATAAAATGACAAACGTCTTAAAAAATAACCCATAACTCACACCTTACTCACCCAGATTGTTTCCCTGTTTCTGGATTCAGGTCGCTCCTAGCGAAATTTGGAACGAAAAATCCCCTGACGACTAGCGCCATACTTTCAATTGAGAGTGTGGGGATTTTTATAAGCGGCGTAAGAGGTTACGCCGCAAGGATTGAACGATTACTTATTTAACTGGTTTTAGGTCCAGTACATGAAGTAGACGCTCTGGAATACCAGCCCAAATGTTTGGACGGCCTTTTGGATTTTCTTCGTTCCACCAACCAGTGAAGCGAGTTGTGTTGTATTGGTACATGTAAGCACCAGACATCACAGGGATTGTCACTTGGTCTGCAGCGATGATTTGCTGGATACCGTGTGCAATGTCTAGCTGCTCGTTCTTATCAGCTGTTTTGTAGAAGCTGTTTAGAAGACCATCTAGCTTGTCGTTTTTGTAGAAGTGCATTGCGAAACGAGGCATACCATCACCAGATTGTAGTGATGAGTTGTAAGCACTGTTCCAGTACGTGTATGGATCCGCACCGTGGAAGTAGTTTGTGTATGCTACGTCGTATGTACCTTCAAGCATTGCTTGGTTGTAAACAGAGAAGTCAGGTGTACGAGCTTTTGCTTTAATACCGATTTCGTTTAGCTGTTCTACCGCTAGTTGAACTGTGTTGTTGAAGTCAGTCCAGCCGTTTGGCGATTGAATCATTAGTTCGAAAGACTTGCCTGATGGAGTGTCAACAAAACCATCTTTGTTTACATCTTTGAAGCCAGCGTCAGCAAGAAGCTTCTTCGCGCCTTCAGCGTTGTAAGTGTTGAAGCCTTTGTACTTGTCATGAGTTTTTTCATCAGACCAAGCTTCAAACGCGTAGCCAAGACCCGATGCGAAATCGTTTACAGTACCGCCACCGTAGAATGCGATGTCGATGATAGTTTGACGGTCAAGAGCCATAGAGAAAGCACGACGGAAGTCAACGTTGCTCAATGCTTCATGCTTCGCAGCATCAGGGTGCTTGAAGTTAACGATGAATGCCTGTGTACCTGCTGGCGGGTACCAGTAGTGGTGTTTAGGGCTAGCTGCTGCGTATGTACGATCGATATCTGGAACGAAAGAAGACGTCCAGTCCATTTCACTGTTTACAACTTTACCTAGGAATTGGTCGTTGTTCGCAATTTGTGGAACACGTAGACAGTCAACATCTAGGTTGTCTGCATCCCAGTAGTTCGGGTTTGCACACTGGATGTATAGCTGCGCTGTAAACGTATCGATTTCTGTAAATGGACCAGAACCTACCGGGTTCTCATTGGTAAACGTTGATGGATCTTTAACGTCTTTCCAGATGTGCTTAGGTACTACAGGTACTTTAGCAATCTCGTAAGGTACGTTTGAGTTTGCTTCTGTTAGTGTGAACTTAACTTGGTTGTCGTTCAGTTTTTCTACAGAAGTTACCCAAGAGTTGATACCAGATTGGTCAAGCTCTGGCTTCTCTTTTACAAGGTTGAAAGAAAAAACAACATCATCAGCAGAGAAAGTTTCTCCGTCTGACCATTTAACACCCTTACGAATGTCGAAAACAACGCTCATCAGATCATCTGACATCTTGAAGTTTTCAGCTAGACGGAACACTGGAGTGTTACCGTGCATTTCGTTAAATACTACTAGCGGCTCATACATGAAGTCAGTTGTAGTATGTAGGTTAGTAGCACCAAGGTACGGGTTAAAGTTACGTACGAATGTAGTGTACTCTTTCGGGTGAACGGTCAGTTCACTGCGTTCTGCAGCGGTTGCTACTGATGCAAAACCTGTTGTAGCAGTTGCAATAATTGCTGTTGCTATTGCTGTTTTTTTTATATTGGCAAGCATAGCTGTTCCTTACTATTTGCTTTCATTTCACTAATGGATTGAATGTTATCTGTCGCTAAATTGTTTAGTAGATACACACTCTGGTTAAAGGCCTACCTCTTCTTCGTTGCTCCAGATTCATCGTTGATTCTGAGAAGTGGTAAGAGTGGCCTGTAGGCCTTTGGCAGGAGTAAGAAAACACCTTATCGATGAATTAATCAAACTCGTTTCCCGTCAAAAACGTTAAAAACACACAACCCCACGTCATTAACGTCAAAATAGGTTGCTTTGGTGGTTTTTTGTACGCAATTGTTAAAGTGATGTGACTCGCATTTGGTTTTGAGGTTCTTGCAGATTGTAAGTGGCCACTAACTTTAAAGGCTTTTTATTATAATGCCTTACCCTACTTTGGTATAATTGTAGATCTCGGTCACTTGCCAGTTTTACGTTAAATTTCCCTAGAAAATTAAATCTGCCGTTCTGTTGTGACTCGCTTCTCAAACTGCAACAAAGAGTCAGATAACGGTCAGATATGATTGAGAATAGAACGAAAAGTACTGACGGTTACCAGCACGCACTGTGCGTAATTGGCGTGAATTTCCCCTTGTTTAAAGGCGTAAAAAAAGTGCGTTGCAAGCGTTGGGATTCTACTTTTTGTGTTTATGAGGCGTACAAAAAAGCCCACGCTAGGTGGGCTCTATTATTCAAAGTATCGTGATGTTGGTTCAGGGATTAACTGGTCAGTAGTTTCTGAAGTTTATCTCTTAGCATCTCAATATGGGTTCTTTCTGGCGTCTGTTCTTTACAGTGTTCCAGTATGAATTCGATTGAGCTCAGTACCGTTCGCCAGCGAGGGGTTTTCGGTAGGGTTTCTACGCGTAGGTATTTGTCTAGCGTTCGAGTTTGCAGCGTACTGCGGTCTAAGTAGACGCGCCACAAGCCACTCTTTTCGGCGAAAGCGAACTTGGTTTCACCAGTCACCGATTCCCAGTAGATGATGGCATTCGTCATCGCATCGACCAGTACCTCGCGCATTAACTCTTGCTTGTTTTTACCTTCACCGGTTGCCTTGTCAGCAAGACGAGTAAATTCTCCGCCAAGCTCCTTCAACTGTTGCAACTTATCTTTGTCGCCTTCAAAGGCATAACTAGAGAGAGCTTCAACCGCCGTTTCAAGGTTATTGATTCGGTTTGAGTTAACACCACCACCTACATTGAAGATATACATGGTGTCGAGCCCTGAGCCTTCAGGCAGCTTAAGGATGTCACTTGGTATGCGCTGACGTGTATCGTCTATATAGATATCAATATCACCGCAGTAGTGGGCTTGTTCTACCTTAAGGTATTTAGGCGCAATGATCTCGTCGGCCATTGAGCGTTTGAGTTGCTCCTGTCCGCGTCTGAATAGCTTCGCTGCGGCTTCGTTAGCAAAACGAATGCGTTGGTCATCGCGAATACAGATGATGGCTTCAGGTGCCGATTCTAGCTGCTCCAATAAGCGGCCTTGAGTTTCTAGCAAGTTAGCTTCAACCATCGCTCTATGTTTGAGTTCGAGTTGCAGTTGATCGTTTTCAAGGCGTCTCTGTTCGGCTTTGCTTGCTGATAGATGTGCTGTAATTCGAGCCGCCAGTTCTTGTTTGTTGAACGGTTTAGACAAGTAGTCATTGGCACCCGCTTCGAAACCTCGAACACGGTCTTCTGCTTGGTTGAGTGCCGTTAGCATGATGATTGGCAACTGAGCATGATCGTATTGCTTTCTCAGTGCTTCACAAACCTGATAGCCGCTCATTCCTGGCATCATGATGTCGAGCAGAAGCAGCTCTGGCTTCTCTTTCTCAATCAGTTCAATGGTTTCAGGGCCATCACATGCAGTACGTACTCGATAACCTTCTAACTTCAAGAAGCTGTCTAATACTCGCAGGTTAACCGGCTCATCATCGGCGATAACCAATAACGGGCCATCTGGGTTTTCACTGATAACACTGTTTTCTTGTTGGCTGTTATCAATTAAATCAGGCGCTTGGAAGTGAGAGTAGTGACCTGATTCGTTGTAACTGTCCAGCTCACCTTGAGTCGCTAGGGGCAGGGTAAAGCTAAACGTAGTGCCAAGCATTGGTTGGCTACTTACGTACAGTGAACCGCCCATTAGCTCGATCAACTGACGGCTGATCGATAGTCCAAGCCCTGCACCTTGGCGGTAGTTACTCGCATCTTGGCCTGCTTGAATCAATGGCTCAAAGATGTGCTCAAGGTACTCGGCCGGTATACCTTGGCCAGTATCGACAACTTGTACACGAATGTTGTCATCGATAACGCTGGCAGAGATAACAATTTTACCTTCTGAGGTGTACTTGATGGCATTGCCGACCAAGTTATACATCACTTGCTCAAGTCGTTGAGGATCCGATGAAACCAGACCTAAATCACTTGGGACTTGGTTAATAATACGGATTGGCTTATTGCCCAATAGGTGATGAGACAACTCTAGGACCAAGCTGGTGGCTGCCGACAAATCAACGGCTGATTTCTTAATATCTAAGCTGCCATAGCGCATCTTGTGATAATCAAGCAGATCATCAACCAAGGTCGCCAATCTCTGACCGCTATTGATGATGATATCCAACTGATATTTCTGATTAGCAGGAATAGGGCCGTTAGCTCCAGATATCAACGCTTCAGCGATACCCACCATGCCATGCAGTGGTGTTCTCAATTCATGTGAAGTAGTCGCTAAGAACTCATCTTTGAGTTTATTTGCCAGTTGTAACTCTTCGTTTTGCTTTTGAATGGTCTTAAGGTTGTCCTCAAGCTCATCGTTTTGGCTTTTGATGAGCTGCATTTTTTCACGAATAGATCGCTGCATTCTTTCGAAGCTCACCGCGAGTCGGCCTACCTCATCTTTGCGCTCGGTATTGATCATGGTTTCATCGAGATCACCCGCCGATACTTTTTCGGCAGCCCACGTCAGTTTAAGCAGTGGGGATGTGATGAAGTTAGACAGATAGTGCGATGCAACGACTACCAGAATGATCGCCGTTAGCATCACGATCACGAAGATCTTTTCTAACTGATGAATACGGGCAAACGCCTCTTTCTCTGGCAGCTCTACGACAAGAGCCCATGTTGCGTATTTCAGCTCAATTGGCGTATATGCCGCGATGATCGCTTGATCTAGGGTGTTGTCGAAGGTGCCAACCGCTGTTTCGCCAGCCAATGCTTTATCGACAACATCTAGGCTCAAGTTGATAGATTCTTGTGAATGAGCAAGGCTACGCGGCAGGTGATCATCACCTACAAGCAGCGTTTGAATATTCGAACTCTTGTTGAGATCCGCAATCAACTTAGTAATGCCGTTGATTGGTAGCCTAAACATCGCGTAACTGTGTAGGTAGCCTTGTTGAACGATAGGTGCGCCTAGCCATGCGGTCTGTTTGCCATTCTCGTCTTTAAAGTCAGAAACGATAACCGGCGTGTAATCTTCGTTAGATTTGCGTCGGTCGGTTACGTCTTTGGCTAGTCGTTGAAAGGTAATACCTAGGTTGGAGTCCTTGTATTTTCCTGTCAGCAGATTGGTGCCGTAATCGTCATTTTTAAAGACGGAATAAGCGACGTTACCGTTGATATCAACTAAGAGAATATCGTCAAAATCAGAGCGTTTAAGCAGTTCTAGGTAAGCATTATGGTAGCGCTTGTGGAGCAGGCGATAACGCTCGCTGCCAATAAAGCTGCTGGATTCAGGGAGGATCGACGTTTTGATTTGATCGCCAGAGCCTTGAATATAGCGCTGCTGTGCATTACTGCGTGCCTCGTCAATATCTAACCCCAATCGTTGAAATGCATTGATCAAACCATAAAATCGCCCGCCACTGGCATTGGCCAATTCTGAGCGAACAAAGCCCATCACTTGGGATTCTTGAGCTTGTAGGTAATCGACAATTTGCTGCTGCTTAGTATCACGAACCGAAACAAGGTGTGAGGTGCTTTGTTCCTGGAGATCCTGACTGTGCGATTGGAGGAAAAATATCGCGATAAGTGTCACAGGGGTAATACTGAGGACAAGAAATGCCAGCATTAGGGTATTTTGAAGGCGCTTAAACTTCTGCTTACGATAGAATCTAAACATAAATTGGGTACTACTTTCCTTTGATGTACTGCTAAAAGGGGCGAAAACAAGTACAGAGAATAGAATTAACGGGTTCCAATTTAACGAAATTAACGAGTTTTTTTACTTTGACAAGTAAGTGGTATTTAAAGCGTGTGCAAAAGCTCATTTTTATAGAGTTTTGACAAAAATATGAACAGGCAGCGCAGATAATGACCCTGCGCTGTGCTAGAGAGGTTATTTGTTTGCGTGATAGATCGCGAATTTAGTGGTCTTATTTAGAGTCGCGCATTTTCCAAACGCTTGTTCAATAATTGGAATGTATTTTAAGAAACTATTCGCAACAATAATCATCTCACCAGAACGCTTCAAATGCTTAGGAGCCTGAGAAAGTAAGGTCTCAGTCGCGCTGTAGCTAGTGTCTAAACCTGAATGGAATGGTGGGTTACTGATGATGAACTGATAGTCTTCTGCAGTATCAGAATAGACATCGGATGCGAAGACTTTACCCGTTAAACCATTCGCTTCTAGCGTTGCTTGGCTTGATGCCACGGCAAATGCACTGATGTCGCACATTTCTAGCTCGATATCTGGGTTACGAGATGCCATCACCGCGCCCAATACGCCTGCACCACAGCCAAAATCCAGTACCTTGCCTTTTAGTTTTGGCAGAGTATCCAACAGAAGTTGGCTACCGACATCGAATTGACCGTGACTGAAGACGCCAGGAAGGCTTTTTACCGTAAGTGATTGCTCACCAATGTTAACCGTGTAGGTCTTAAACCAGTCTTGCAGGTTGAACGCTTGTGGTTGCTCGAAGCATTGACCCCAGTAGAAAGAGCAACGACGCGCTGAATCGTATTTAACAACTTTGCCGTAAGGAGCAAACATCTTCTCGATGCTTTTCACGCCTGAACGGTTTTCACCAACCACGACGATCTCGGTATCTTTGCCTAGCTTGGCAAATAGCATCGCCAACAAAAATTCCGCTTCCGCTTTGGCTTTTGGCCAGTACAACATCACTAAGTCGGCTTTAGTCTCTTCGGTAAACTCCGCACCATAAAAACGTTGGATGGTGTTGTAGCCTTCTAATTGACGGTAGTAGCTGTAATTAGAAGTAAACACAGAGACAGATTCACAATGCTTCGCTAACTCAACAGGGAACAAGTCTTCTGCCTCACCGGCAACTAAAACATGTTTGCCTTCAAAGTAGGCGAGTTGGCGTTGAGCAATCTGGCTTGGTGCAATATAAGCTGACATAGGACACTCTGTTGAATCGTTAGCAAAAAATGAGGGCGGATTTTCGCATAATCCGCCCAAAGCTTGAAGTGTTTAATACGGGTTCGCCAATCAAGTTGACGTCAAGTTCGTTAACTCTTGTCTTGCTGGTTTAAAAAGTCCTTAAACTCTTCATCGTAGATGTTGAATAGGACAATGGTAATCGCAAAAATCAATGGTCCGTAGATAAGACCAATTAGGCCAAACAGTTGAATACCACCCAATAGTGAGAAGAAGATCATCAGGGTATTCATGCCTGCACTGCCTTGCATTAGCAGCGGACGCAGAAGGTTATCAATTGAACCAACAATCGCTACACAGTAAACCGTTAGGAAAATCGCCCACGTGGTATCACCAGTTAGGAACAAGTAGGTTGCTGCTGGAATCCAGATTAATGCGGTACCCACAACTGGGATGAAAGAGGCAAAGCCCATCATAGTACCCCAAAATAGACCTGGGAAACCGGCAATCCACATACCTAAACCGCCGGCAAAACCTTGCGCTATTGCGGTTAAGAATGAGCCCATTACTGCTGATTTAGATACTTGTTCTATCTCTGTTAGAAGTTTGTCTTCTTGGCTACGAGACAGCGGCAGAATATGACGAACCACACTGATGATTTTGTCATGATCTCTTAATAAGAAGAACAAAACGAACAGCATCAAGAAGAAATCCATCAAGAAATTGGTTGCGTCACCTAAGATTTTGGCACTGATACCAACTAGCTTAGAACCAAAGCTGGTCGCAAACTCACCGACTTTTTGTGCGATGGCTTGGGGCTCAATGTTGTCGAAAGGCAGGTAGTTATTCACAAATGACAGCGCTTTGACCACTAACGGATGAGCAAACAGAGTCTGAATGCCACCGTGGGTCACCCATTGGTAAGTATTCTGAGAGAACAGAGAACCTTGCTGAACAATTGCTGCGAATACTGCCAATAAAGGGATAACAATAATGAAGGTCAGTATGATACAAGACAGCAGAGAGACGATGTTTTCTTTATTCGGGAGCTTTTTTTCAAGCCACTCATGGATTGGGAACATCAATAGTGAAATGATAAAGGCCATCACGATAGAGTTAACGTATGGCTCGATAAGCAAGTAACAAGCATAAGCCGCCGCGAGTAGGGCAATGATGATCACCCAGTGGCTGGAATTGATTTTGAGTTTTTCTGACACGGTAATGGTCTCTATATTTGCGTTCTGAGTTTATAATGGCTGCAAAACAGAGAGTTAGCAATGAGGAGTTTTGATAATGGGATGCTGTAATAAAGATAAGAAATGCCAAGACGAAGAACAGCAAACAAAAAAAGAGATCCCTTGGTTCAGAGTGTTCCTTGGTACCTTGATGTTGTTGGTTTTCCTTTTCTGGGAACGTTAATGCTTTTGGTTCAGCTTTAGCCTTAGTCGACGGCTAAATAAGCTGTCATATTTGTGGCTGGTGAGCGCGATATATAAAAAAGGGCTGCATTTAATGCAGCCCTAAATTCAATCGGTTAGCGACTTATAAAGTGCTTTCGATTATTTGCTTTCAGCAGCAATGATCGCAAGAGAGCGGTCAGCAGCTTCTAGTGTTGCATCAAGTTCTTTTGAACCATGAGCAAGAGAAGTAAAGCTTGCTTCGAATGCTGAAGGTGCAAGGTAAACACCGTGATCTAACATTAGGTGGAAGAAGCGCTTGAAGCGTTCTACATCACACTTAGTTACATCTTCGTAGCACGTCACAGTTTCTTGGTCAGTGAAGAAGAAACCAAACATACCGCCAACTTGATGAACTAGCATCGGGATGCCGTGCTTGTCAGCAAGTTGCTTGAAGCCTTTTGCCAACTGCTTAGTTTTTGAAGCTAGACGCTTTTCGTTGCCTTCTTCTCGTAGAAGGTTCAAACATGCGTAGCCAGCAGCCATTGCAACAGGGTTACCTGAAAGCGTACCCGCTTGGTAAACAGGGCCAGTTGGTGCGATGTATTGCATCACGTCTTTACGACCACCGAAAGCACCGACAGGCATGCCGCCGCCAATCACTTTACCAAGACACGTTAGGTCTGGCTTGATGTTGTAGTAAGCCTGAGCACAACCTTCAGCAACGCGGAAACCTGTCATTACTTCATCAAAGATTAGCAATGCACCTTCTTGATCACAGATTTCACGTAGACCTTCGTGGAAGCCTTCTACAGGAGGGATACAGTTCATGTTACCCGCTACTGGCTCAACGATGATACAAGCGATCTCGCCTTTGTTTGCTGCGAAGATTTCACGTACTGAATCTAGATTGTTGAAGGTTGCTGTTAGCGTTAGTTTCGCAAAATCAGCCGGTACGCCTGGAGAGCTTGGTTGACCTAAAGTCAGTGCGCCAGAACCAGCTTTTACAAGTAGGCTGTCTGCGTGGCCGTGGTAGCAGCCTTCAAACTTAAGAATTTTGTCACGACCAGTGAAGCCACGAGCTAGACGAATCGCGCTCATTGTTGCTTCTGTACCTGAGCTCACCATACGTAGCTGTTCCATTGATGGAACCATCTCAGATACAAGTTCAGCCATTTTGATTTCAGTTTCGGTTGGAGCACCGAAGCTAAGGCCGCGTTGAGCTGCTGCAATCACAGCATCACGAATAACAGCGTGGTTGTGACCAAGGATCATTGGCCCCCAAGAGCCAACGTAATCGATATACGCTTTACCATCAGCATCAAAAATAAGTGGGCCATCAGCGCGTTCAACGAAGATTGGAGAACCACCTACGCCATTGAATGCACGAACTGGAGAGTTTACGCCACCAGGAATAGTTTGCTGTGCTTTTTCGTACAGCTCTGCTGATTTGGTCATTGATATATCCTCTTTTGACTGTCGGACCAATTGGCACGCATTGTACCTATCCCTAATCCAACTAGGAATGCTTTCGCCCAGATAATCACCCGAATCTGGTTGTTTTGTGTGGTTACACGTTTTAATTGTTAGATATTGGTGAGTTTACAGCAGTAAAAGGACCGATCCTGTGGTGAATACTTGAACGTTTCAGTCAGGTATTAGATAATCACCGGAATATAAGAAAATACTCAACAACTATGGTCTCGAATTAGATTTGTATCATGTTGTTTTTGACACAGGTAAGAGAGGTTGTCGTGAGCGAAGTAAATATCCCATTGTCTTTTTCTGATGCAGCAGCTACCCGCGTACAAACGCTAATTGCTGAAGAAGAAAACCCAGAACTAAAACTGCGTGTATACATTACAGGTGGTGGTTGTAGCGGTTTCCAATACGGCTTCACATTTGATGAAAAAGTAAATGATGGCGACACTACAATTGTAAACAGCGGTGTAACGCTGGTTGTTGATCCAATGAGCCTACAATACCTAATGGGCGGCATGGTTGATTACACTGAAGGCCTAGAAGGCGCACGCTTCTTTGTGAACAACCCGAACGCTACAACAACATGTGGTTGTGGCGCATCATTCAGCGTATAGCATGAGTTGAAAATAGCTTGAGCTCAAAGCTGTATTAGATACATTTCAAACGCCGAACTTATGTTCGGCGTTTTTGTTTTTACTTAGTAACTTATTACTTTTCAAAGCATTCCTCTCATTTTTAGTACACGGCATATTTTTTAAACTGTCGATAGCGTCCAACTTCGTTGAGGATTGGTCTGTTAAGGTTACCTTTGTGCATAAGGAAGTTGCACATCACGCTATTAAGCCAACTAGCGCGCCTGAATGACATCGGACAAAAGGATTTGTTATGCCCACTCTATTTTCTAACTCACCACTTTTTCAGAAATTGAAGCAGCCGTGGCTGGTTTCTCTGACTCTAGTCGTGTTGTTGTCGATCTGGCTTGGTTTAGGCGTAGGGCAAGCAGAAGAGTCGCCTGAGAAAAAAGCAACAGAAATTCCGCTGGCTAAGGTTTCCTTTCAAACCTTCACCTCATCACCGACCTTTAAAACGATTGATCTCTATGGAAGAACGGCGCCCGATAGGCATGCTCGTCTAGGTGCAGAAGTCGCGGGTAAGATTGTCAGATTGAATGTTGTTAAGGGGGGGATGGTTAAAGCAGGACAAGCCATTGCCCAGATAGATAAGGGTGATTTAGAGATTCAACTAGAGCGAGCATCTGCATTATATCGCTTGAAGCAGAAAGAGTTCAAAGCGGCGCAGTCACTGAAGAAAAGAGGACTGCAAGGTGAAATCGCCTACACCACAGCTGAGGCTTCATTAACAGAAGCAAAAGCCATGATGCGCAATGCGGAATTGGCTTTAAAGAATACTGTCATTACTTCGCCTTTTTCGGGTGTGGTTCAAGATTTGATGGTGGAGCTCGGTGATTTCGTTAGTGTTGGCGATCCTGTTGCTGGCGTGATTGACCTCGATCCTTTGGTTATTGAGGCGGATGTCAGTGAGCGTCATATCCAACATTTGCTAGTCAATCAATCTGCTTTGGTTCGTTTGTTAGGGCGAGAAGAAGCGGAAGGCCGTTTACGCTATGTTTCTCGTATCTCTTCTGTTGCTACTAATACCTTCCCAATCGAGATAGAAATCGATAACTCTAAAGGCCTATTACCAGCAGGTGTCAGTGCCGAAGTTAAACTCAACCTAGAAACAAGAGATGCAATAAAGATAACACCGGCGATGCTAGCATTGGATGAGGCGGGTAACCTAGGGGTCAAAACCTTGGTTTCAGTCGATGACTCACCAACGGTGAAGTTTGTAGGCATTCAGCTAGTAAAGGCCGAACAAGATGGAGTTTGGCTCACAGGACTTGGACAACGCGTCGATATCATCACAGTAGGCCAAGGGTTTGTGCGTGATGGTGATTCGGTGATTGCTGTTGAGCAAGTCGCTGAACTCTCTAACGTAACCGCAGAGTAGGAGATAACCGATGTATTCAATTATTGATGCAGCCTTGTCTCGTGCTCGAACAATGCTCTCCCTTTTAGCGTTAATCCTTGTAGCCGGTGTCGTCACCTATATCACGATACCTAAGGAATCGAGCCCAGACATTACCATCCCAATTATCTATGTTTCGGTCGGGCACCAAGGGATCTCGCCAACGGATGCAGAACGTTTATTGGTTCGACCTATTGAGCAAGAGCTGAGGTCGATTGAAGGCGTAAAAGAGATGACAGCAACCGCAGCAGAAGGGCATGCCTCTGTTGTGTTGGAGTTTAATGTTGGCGTCGATCTCACCAAAGCAATGGCCGATGTGCGTGACGCGGTTGATCTGGCTAAACCAAAACTACCAGAAGACAGTGACGAACCAACCGTAAATGAGGTGACGCTGGCTTCTGAGCAACCTGTTTTGTCTGTTGTGCTATTCGGTACCGTTCCTGAGCGCACCATAGTGCAAATTGCCCGAGAGCTTGGAGACAAATTAGAAAGCTATCGCCAAATCCTTGAAGTCGATATTGCGGGCGATCGCGCTGACATCGTCGAGATCATTGTCGATCCGTTATTGATGGAGAGCTACAGCTTAGATCAAGCGGATATCTATAATCTGATCGCTCTGAACAATCGAGTGGTGGCCGCAGGTTTTGTTGATACTGGCTACGGACGTTTTTCTGTCAAAGTCCCTTCGGTATTTAACTCCTTAAAAGACGTGCTTGAGTTGCCTATTAAAGTGGATGGCAAGCAGGTGGTCACTTTTGGCGATGTCGCTACGGTTCGTCGAGCGTTTCGAGATCCTGAAAGTTTTGCTCGTTTAGATGGCAAATCTGCGGTGGTGTTGGATATCAAGAAGCGTGCAGGTGAGAACATCATCGAAACCGTTGAGCTAGTCAAAGCGGTAATGGCTGGTGCTCAGCAGCAAGCGGAATGGCCAAATAACCTGTTGGTCAAATACACCTGGGATGAATCTAAAGATGTGAAGATCATGCTTAATGATCTGCAAAACAATATCTTATCTGCCATTATTCTGGTGGTGATCGTTATCATCGCGATTCTTGGTGTGCGTACCGCTTTGTTAGTGGGTATTTCCATTCCAGGCTCATTCCTAACCGGGTTATTGGTTCTTTCGGTGTTTGGCTTAACCGTCAACATCGTAGTGCTGTTCTCTCTGATTATGGCGGTGGGGATGCTAGTAGACGGTGCGATTGTGGTGACCGAATTTGCAGACAGGCGAATGCAAGAGGGTGAAGGGCGCAAAGCCGCTTACCGAGATGCAGCGAAACGGATGGCGTGGCCGATAACCGCATCGACTGCCACAACCTTAGCCGCATTTGCTCCGTTACTGTTTTGGCCTGATGTGACGGGCGAATTTATGAAGTTCTTACCACTAACTCTGATCGCGACTTTAACTGCATCATTGATCATGGCGTTGTTGTTTGTGCCCGTGCTGGGCGGTTTGATTGGCAAACCTCAATACGTATCGTCTAAAAGCCAAGCTCGAATGGTCGCACTGCATAATGGTGACTTTTCACAGGCTACTGGTTTAACCAAGGCTTACTACCACACGCTTTCTTTAGCGATTAAACACCCCTTTAAGATTTTGTTCAGTGCGGCACTGCTCGCGGTTGCAGTTGGTTTTACTTATTCAAAAGCGGGTCTAGGTGCAGAGTTCTTCCCAGAAGTTGATCCGCCATTCTTTAATGTCAAAGTTCGCTCGCATGGGGATCTGTCTATCCAAGAAAAGGATGACATCATGCGTGATATTGAACTGATGATGCTCAATCATGATGAGTTCGATACCGTTTACACGCGTACTGGTGGTGACGACCAGATTGGTTTGATCTCAATTACGCCTGTTGACTGGCAATACCGTCGCAGCGTTAAGGCGATTATTGATGAGTTGAAGGTACAAACCGATCAATACGCTGGTGTTGAGATTGAATATAAGTTCCCTGATGCTGGGCCTCCGGTTGAAAATGACTTAGTGATTGAGCTGTCGGCAAGAACTCCAGAGCAGCTCAATCAGGCTGCAAAAATTGTGAGAGGTTGGGCTGATGGAAATAAAGCACTGACCAATATCAGCGATACTGCGAGTAAAGATGGCATCGATTGGAAGGTGGATATTCGCCGCGACGATGCTGCGCGCTTTGCAGCTGATGCGACCTTAGTGGGTAATACCGTTCAATTCGTGACTAATGGTCTCAAGATTGGTGATTATCTGCCCGATGACTCTTCAGAAGAGGTCGATATCTTGGTGCGCTACCCTAATGATAAGCGTGATATCGGGCGCTTCGACCAGCTTAGGGTGAAAACGCCAGCAGGTTTAGTACCTATTACTAATTTCGCTCAGATCGTTCCCGACCATAAGCAAGACACCATTAAACGCCTTGATGGCAAGCGTGTGGTGAACATCATGGCGGATATGGAAGAAGGGTATAACCTTGCTCTCGAACTACCAAAGATCGAACAAGCATTGAGTGAGCTAGGGCTGCCGAGTAGCGTGGAATTTCGCATCCGTGGTCAAAACGAAGAACAAGAAAACTCGTCAGCCTTTTTACAAAGTGCTTTCTTGGTTGCTTTGGCGGTAATGGCTTTGATTCTGATTACTCAGTTCAATAGCTTCTATCAAGCGTTTTTGATTCTGAGTGCTGTATTGTTTTCGACCGTTGGCGTGTTCGTTGGCTTACTGATCTTCCAACGTCCGTTTGGCATTGTGATGTCGGGAATTGGGGTAATAGCGCTCGCCGGCATAGTCGTGAACAACAACATCGTGTTGATTGATACTTATAATCAGCTCATCAAAAGAGGCTTGGACAAGCGAGATGCGATTCTAAGAACCGGTGTTCAGCGTTTAAGGCCAGTAATGCTCACGACGGTTACGACTATCTTAGGTTTAATGCCGATGGTGTTAGAGATGAACATCGACCTGATTAATCAAAAGATAGAGTTTGGCGCGCCAAGTACACAATGGTGGTCACAGCTTGCGACCGCTATTGCTGGTGGTTTGGCGTTTGCCACGGTGCTGACTTTAGTATTAACCCCTTGTTTATTAATGCTTGGACGGAACAACAAACCTGAAAAACAGTAGCTAGTTGTGGTATGTGAGCATAAAAAAGAGCGCCTTGATGGGCGCTCTTTGCATTTTTCTATTTTGCAGTGAAGCTACAAACGCCTAGTTAGTCGCTAGTAACTGACCGTATCGCTCAAGGTTTCTTAATCGAATCTCTGAGTTGGCAATAAAGGTTGCTTTTGCTTTACCAGTTAACGACTTGGATTGAGGCAATTTCACGGTACGCGCATTTTTATGTACGCCATTAACCAAGAATTCATAATGTAAGTGCGGGCCAGTCACACGGCCTGTACCGCCCAAAGTACCAATGGTTTGGCCTTGTTTTACGCGCTGACCGGTTTTCACCATACGTCGCTTCATGTGCAGGTACTTGGTGATGTAGGTGTTGCTGTGGCGGATGAACACGTAGTTACCATTGAATTGGTTGTAACCTGACTTCTGAACAATACCGTCACCGGCTGCCCAGATAGGCGTGCCAACAGGGGCTGCGTAGTCAGTACCGCGGTGAGCTCGAATCTTACCGGTTACTGGGTGTCTCCTGGTAGGGTTAAAGTTCGATGTTACGCGACGAAAATCAATTGGTGAGCGCAAGAACGCCTTCTTCATCGCACGACCATTTTCATCGAAGTAGTTGCCGCTTTTATCATCCAATACCGCGGTAAATGAATCGCCTTGGTTTTTGAATACGGCTGCCATGATCTTACCGCGACCAACTACTTCACCTTCAACCACTTTCTCTTGGTATAAGATTTTGAAGCTGTCGTTCTTACGAATATCTAACGCAAAGTCGATATCCCAACCGAAGATGCCGGCCAGTTCCATAATTTGGTTTGCGGTTAAACCTGCGCTGACGCCAGCGTTCCAGAAGTTAGAGGTGATGTTGGCTTCGGCATAATTGTATTGGTATACCACTTCTTTTTTGTCGAAACTTGATGAGAAAGAATCGCCAGATTTAGTGATCTTGAAGCTTTCAAACGCACTAAGTTGTCGTTTTAACTGAATAAGGTCGTTGTTTTCATCAAAGCCGAACTGCAAGACATCACCAGGTCTTAGGTTAGACAGCTGCTTCTTAATATCATTATTGGTATTGAGTAGCGTGATCAGCAGACGGTATGAGAGGCCAATACGTTCAAATAAAACAGAGGTGCTTTCGCCAGAGCGAACGGTGTATTTCTCCCAATTGAGCACTGCCGTCGGTGGAGCGTCACTTGAGCTAATAAGTGCAGAGGCATTGATAGTCAGTGGGTAATGTTTTCCCACAACTAAAGCGCCCGAATCGTCACGCAAACTGTTGACGTCGGGGAGTAAGAAAATCGCGACGAAAATTATGGCACTAAAAAATGCGATAAAAGCCCGGTGCAAAATAGGAAGGCGTGCAAAAATAGACAACATGTTCCGGTTCGTTCTGTAAATATTATGAAAATCGACGACGGAATAGTGTAACTGGTTTCAAAATACATCGCTATTCAAGTAAGATGTCTAATTAATGTATTTTTGCCAAATCTGTGGGAGTGAACAAGAATGGCGAGTATTGAAGCTGCACTAGCCGAGATCAAACGTGGCGTAGAAGAACTGATTCCAGAAGACGAACTGATTGCAAAACTAAAAGAAGGTCGTCCTTTACGCATTAAGCTGGGTGCCGATCCAACAGCTCCAGATATCCACCTAGGCCATACGGTTATCTTTAACAAGCTTCGTGCTTTCCAAGAGCTTGGTCATGAAGTGACATTCCTTATCGGTGATTTCACTGCAATGGTTGGTGACCCATCAGGTAAAAACTCAACACGTCCACCGCTAAGCCGCGAAGACGTATTGAAGAATGCTGAAACTTACAAAGAGCAAGTATTCAAGATTCTAGATCCTGCGAAGACGCAAATTCGTTTCAACTCTGAATGGCTATCTGAGCTTGGCGCTGAAGGCATGATTCGTCTTGCTTCTAACCAAACTGTTGCTCGTATGCTTGAGCGTGATGACTTCAAAAAGCGTTACGCTGGTGGTCAACCGATCGCAATCCACGAATTCATGTACCCACTTCTACAAGGTCACGACTCTGTTGCACTAGAGAGCGACGTTGAGCTTGGCGGTACTGACCAGAAGTTTAACCTTCTAATGGGTCGTGAACTGCAAAAAGCAGCAGGTCAAAAACCACAAGCGGTACTAATGATGCCACTACTTGTTGGTCTAGACGGCGTTAAGAAGATGTCTAAGTCTGCGCATAACTACATCGGTATTAGCGAAGCACCAAGCGAGATGTTTGGTAAGATCATGTCTATCTCTGACGATCTAATGTGGAGCTACTACGAGCTGCTGTCTTTCCGTCCTCTTGAAGAAGTTGCGGAACTGAAAGCTGGCGTTGATGCAGGTAAGAACCCGCGTGACGTTAAAGTGCTTCTTGCTAAAGAGATCATCGCTCGTTTCCACAGTGAAGCAGATGCTGAAGCCGCTGAGCAAGAGTTCGTTAACCGTTTTGCTAAGAACCAAGTTCCTGATGAAATGCCGGAGTTTGAATTCGAAGCAGGCCTGCCAATTGCGAACGTTCTAAAAGAAGCGGGTCTTGTAAACTCGACTTCTGATGCGATGCGTATGATCAAGCAAGGCGCTGCTAAGCTTGAAGGCGAGAAGATTGAAGACAGCAAATTCGTGCCTGAAGCAGGTACTGCCGTTTACCAAGTAGGTAAGCGTAAGTTTGCTCGTATTACTATTAAGTAATAATGCACATCAATAATTGAACCAAAGGCATCCACGGATGCCTTTTTTATTGACTTAAAATTGACGAAACTTTGAAACGCCTATTGCTACACTATGCGCGCTGTCAAATTGACAGTAATTCTGGAGATTTTTATGAACAATACCGACCATCCTCCTAGTTTGAATGGAGAAGAATAACCTGTCTCGGTATTGATCTATTGTCCTGCCGTTCAGGTAGGGTATCTTTGTTTTTCCCCCTCATTCTTTTCCACACACTAGATTCTAACAAGTAGACACACCAGTAGCTTTCAGCTCTTGGTGCGCTTAGCTGTACGCTCTTGGTGTATTAGCTATAGGCTATTTGTTTTGATGGTCGTTACCTTTGCCAATCGGGAGATTCGCCATGACGGTAATGAACAACACTTTTTTATCTATTGAAGCTCTGTACTCAGAGCAAGACATCCAAGCTGTATCGAATGCATTTCAACAGTACGGACGTGAACAACAAATTAATCTTTTGAATCGAATGCCGCTCGAAGATGCGGTGCTAGTGCTGGGGCAATGCTCTTTGAGTACGATTCAGACTTTACTTAGTGAGCTAGAAGAGCAGGGCTTTGAGAAGCGCTCTCGACATCTAGCTCACCAACTAGGGCTGATCTACTCTGAGGTAGAACCTCAACAGGGTTACCTTTCGACTGGCGTCATGAGCCACGTCAGGCAGCGTATCGGTTGGATTATTGCGTTAGCACTATTGGGAATCGTCTCAGGGCTTATCATTGCTCAGTATGAAGACATTCTCAGTCAGTTGGTACTTTTGGCAATCTACATGCCGGTAATTGCTGCTGCTGGTGGTAACACCGGAACACAAGCAGCGACTTTGGTGATCCGAGCCTTAGCCACAGGTGAGTTGAAAAAACGCCAATGGGCTAACGTTCTATGGAAAGAGTTTAGAGTTGCTATTTGTTTAGCTTTAGCGATTGCTGTAGTGATGATTGGACGTATTTTGCTCTTTAGTGAAAACCAAGCGACAGGTGGTTATGATATCAACATGATTGCGTTAGCTATTGCGGTAGCGCTGTTTATTCAGGTGACCATATCAACCGTGCTGGGTGGCGGATTGCCGATAGTTGCTAGGCTATTTAAGCTTGATCCAGCGGTGTTAGTGAGCCCAGTGCTTGCTTCCATAGTTGATATCTCAGGAATGTGGATCTACTTCACTGTGGTTAACTCATTCCTCGGTATCGCTTAGCTCCTATAAAAATAGCTAAATACATCTGAGAAACAAAAATGGCGCTGAAGATTTAAGGTCTTCAGCGCCATTTTTATTGTTTGAGTAGAAGTTTACACAGAGCTAAGCATTACTTAGATTTGCTTTGTGTTTGACTGAACTCGACCACATCTTTGTAGAAAGCACGCTCAAACTGGGTGATAGGTGCTTCCACTGGTTTGTCTGGATCTTGTTCTTCAGGGAAGTAATCACGGACAAATTGTACAAACAGAGAGTTTGGTTTTCCCGCTTTATCTAATCCGTATCCCGCCATGTTGTAACTGCCGTATAGAGAACCACTCTTGGCGATAATGTTGCCTTGAATCGGTGCTTTTCTCATGCTCTGACGGTATTTGAGCGTTCCATCAGTGCCAGATGTAGGCATAGCCTCAATCAGGCTGAGCTGTTGATCGTTTTCCCAGATATAACGAAGCACTTGAGCCATGGTCTGTGACCTCATTCGGTTATTTCTGGATAACCCTGAACCATCGACGAGCTGCGCTTTACTGAGGTCAATATTAGCCTTGGTCAGCAGTATCTGTTTTATTGCTTCAGTGCCGTTATTGAAGCTGCCCGGTTGAACATAAAATGTTGCTCCTAGCGTTTTAGTTAGATTATCTGCGATAAGGTTATCTGACTTCTTGAGCATGATATCGAGCAGTTCAGGAAGCTTTTCTGAGTTGTGACTAGCGACTAACGTGGTTTTGTCTGCTTGCGCTTTTTTACCAATAATCACATCACCTTTTACTTCTATTTTCAGTTCTTTGAGAAGCGATGTAACGACTTGATAGGTGTAAAGTTCTGGATTTTGAATCGCGAACTTGAGTGGCAGTGGCTTTTTACGCTCAACCAAGCAACCAGAGAGCTTGTAAGCGTTATCTGGTGTCGTGATGAGCTCCAAGTCGCATTGTGTTGCCTTCTGCCCAGAGCGAGTTACCGTGGCAGCGGTGGTCGTCACGTCTATCGGATAGTGAGCGGGAATATAGACGCGAGTGCTGCCGTTATCTTTTGTATAAATAGAGGCTTGTGCACAGTTGCTGTCTAAGGTCATCGCACTAGAGGGCGCGCTGTAACAAACGCCTAGAATGTCCCAAGGCCAACCCACCGCTCGTTGATAGCCGGTATAAGCCGTGTTATCGAGGTATAAGTTGCCTTTGATGGTTCTGGATTGCGACTTAGCGTACTGAGCTAACAGGCTTTTTAGCTGTTCACGTTGCAGAGTTGGATCTCCGCTAAATGAAATGATTGAATCATTGCCAGAACGAAGAATGCTAGTCGTGTAATGAAAGTCATCTCCCAACTCTAGCTTGGCCGCTAAAGCCGTCACCAGTTTTAACGTGCTGGCTGGTGGATAAAAGTCATTGCTATTGGAATTAAGCTCGCTCGAATCATCACTCAATGATTTGAGTATCAAACTCGTACTACTACCATCGGGCAGTTTACCAAGAGGGACGTATGCGAAAGCGTGAACAGATAAAGCGCTAATGGAAAAACTACATACCAGTAGTGTGGATAGAAGGCGCATAGAAGATTTCTTGGATGGCTGATGTTTTCAGTATACAGATATAAAAAACGCCCGCTAGATAGCGGGCGTTTTGATTCTCAATTAACTAATGAATCATTAGATAATCAGAATTAGAAGTCGTAACGTAGACCTAGAGCTAGCTCGTCTTCAGCTTGTGCTTTAGTTGCACCGAAGTTAGCTGGAATGCCTGCTGTACCGAACTTGTCACCTTCAGAGATTAGGTTGAAATTGTACGAGATGTACGTACGGAAGTTAGGCTTGAAGTAGTAAGTCGCATCGATAGCAACGTTGTCAGCAGATGTGTCGCCGTTTGTTTCTGCGTTGTTGTACGTTAGCGTGAATGCAGTTTTTTCTAGTGTGTATGCTGCTGCGAATTCGTAACCAGTGTAATCACCGTTATCTTTCGCTAGCTCACCGTCTGTGAATGTACCAGCAAAGTATAGAGCGTCAGTACGGAAAGAAGCTGCTAGCATGTATTCGTTTTGGTCAGCTTGGTCTGCGTAACCAGCACCTAGCTTAACGCCAGAGTCGCCGATAGCGTAGATACCAGATAGAGAGTAGCCATCAGCGTCGTTGTCACAGTACTCACCGATGTTACAACCATTAACAACACCTTCTTGACGGTCAGCAAAACGGTAGCTTGCTTTTACGCCTAGGTCTTGGAATTGACCTTTGTATGAAACCATGTTGTCTGAACGATCTGCTACAGCAATTTTCATTGCAGCAGAGTTACCGTGGTAAGACATGATATCCGTGAAGTCTGTGATTACGCCTAGCGCACCGTCGTTTTTACCGTAAGTAACTTCACCGAAGTCACCGCCGATACCAGCGTATGTGTAACGGTTAGTGATGTCGCCGTCGTTGTTATCAGTAGAGCCGCCGTTTTCAGCAGTTGTGAATTCGCCTTCGTAGAAACCAACACCGTATAGGCCGTCTTGGATTTCAACTTTACCTAGGAAGTTAAGACGTACACGTGTTTTGTCTTCAGCTTTGCCATCTTTCATCGATAGACGAGCTTCCGCACGACCACCGATCTCTAGAGACGTGCCGTTTGAGCTGTATACAGAAGTACCGGCAATATCACCAGCTTGTTTACCGTCGGCTGCCACTGCGTTAGTAGCAAGAGCTGCAGCAGATACAGCAAGCGCGATCATAGTCTTGTTCATGTTATTATTTCCTAATTACTGTCCATAGAAGTTTTATTAAGGATTTGAACCCTTTTGTGTATTGCCTGTATTAATCAGGCTTCATAATCATGATTAGAACAGAAGTCTGAAAAATGCCAGTGCAATCCATGGGTTACTTTTTACCTCTAAAGTTCCATGGTCAGTTAGTAAAATGATATAAAACTAAAGAATGAACACTGTTTTATTATATCTTTTTTTGTTTAAGTGGTTGTTTTTGAGTATATTTTATAAAAGTGTGATCTGTGTTTATTTTGTTTGTTTTTTGTTTTTTTAGGTATTTAACTCTCCGCTTATTGATGGGGAGGTTATTATTCATTTTTGTGATGTCTGTAATTTAGACCTAGATAAAGCTTTTATAACGCAAAGTGGAATAAAGGTGATTTAGCCATAAAGTTTGTTTACACTAAGCCAAATCGTTTTGTTTCTATCACCCAATAAATACGTTGGGTGTATTTATGTTGGCCAAAGAAAGCTTTGGCATAGAGGTAAAAAATGGAAAAGGTTCCAATGACAGTACGTGGCGCTCAGCAGCTACGTGACGAATTAGATCGCCTACTTAAGCTACGCCCTGTTATCTCAGCAGCTATTGGTGAAGCACGTGAACTAGGTGACCTGAAAGAGAATGCTGAATACCACGCCGCTCGTGAAGAGCAGGGTATTTGTGAAGCTCAGATCCGTGATATCGAATATAAGCTATCTCTAGCTCAGATCATCGATGTAACGCAAATGGATAATACGGGCAAGATTATCTTTGGTACGACAGTGACACTGATTGATGTGGATACCGATGATGAGTTCCGCTACCAAATCGTTTCAGAAGACGAAGCAGACATCAAAACGGGTCGCATTTCTGTGAAATCGCCAATTGCTCGCGGTCTTATCGGTAAAATGGAAGGCGACGAAGTCATGATCTCTACCCCTGGTGGTGACAAAGACTTCGAAATCGACAAAGTAGAATATATCTAATTGAATTTTCTTTGTTTCTGATAAGTAAAAAGGTCGCTAAATGCGACCTTTTTCGTTTCTCACGCTACACTAAAAGATAAGCGCTGTGGCTTCCTATTAGTGAAGTTAGCTTATATCAAACTCGCTTATTTACGTGGAATCTCGATTTTACGTGCTTCTGACTGGCGGAACAGTACTAGAACTTTACCGATAGTCTGTACTTTCTCAGCTTTAGTTTCACGTACAATTGCATCGATAATCAGTTGCTTAGTCTCACGGTCTTCTGATGCAACTTTAATCTTGATCAGTTCGTGGTGGTCTAGAGCTAATTCGATTTCCGCTAGAACAGCTTCAGTAAGTCCATTTGCGCCCATTAGCACAACAGGTTTTAAACTGTGAGCTAGGCCCTTTAGATGCTGCTTTTGTTTGGTACTTAGGTTCATTACGCGGCCAATTTTCTTTACTATTAGGGTTGAAAAAACCTATTTTAACGCCATCTAAAGCTGAAGACTATAATTTATTCAGCAATTAGTACTTTCCTCCAATTTAGGTATCCAATGAGCAAACAGAAACACTCGGCCAGTTCAGGCCGTTGGTTGAAGGAACACTTCGACGACAAGTACGCAAATGAAGCAAGAAAGAAAGGCTATCGTTCACGTGCTTATTTCAAAATGGAAGAGATTCAAACGAAAGATAAATTGCTGTCTCCTGGGATGACCATTGTGGATTTGGGTGCAGCACCTGGCGGTTGGTCTCAATATGCTGCTAAGATTGTTGGAGACAACGGACAAATCATTGCGTGTGACTTGTTACCAATGGATCCGATTGCTGGTGTTAGCTTTTTACAAGGCGATTTTCGTGAAGACGCTGTGCTAGAAGCTCTATTGGAACGTATACAACCAAACATGGTTGATGTCGTGATGTCAGATATGGCACCTAATATAGCAGGCAACAATTCTGTGGATCAGCCAAGAGCTATGTATTTAGTTGAATTAGCTTTGGATATGTGTCGACAAGTTCTAGCTACCAATGGTAGTTTTGTTGTAAAAGTATTCCAAGGCGAAGGGTTTGACCAATACGTTAAGGACGTCCGCGAGATGTTTAAAACAGTAAAAGTTAGAAAACCCGACTCTTCTCGAGCTCGATCTCGTGAAGTGTTTATCGTAGCCACTGGTTACAAAGGTTAACGATTCTCTTCCAAGAGTGAGAGTTAACAACATGGCTACAGGTTACAAACTGTAGTACCCTACCTTTAATTACAATTAGTTATCGAGAGGCTTACACCTTGAGTGACATGGCAAAAAATTTAATTCTGTGGCTTGTTATCGCGGTAGTGTTGATGTCGGTATTCCAGAGCTTCGGCCCTGGGGAAAGTAACGGCAGAGCAGTAGATTACACCACGTTTGTACAGGAAGTTGGCCAAGGCCAGATTCAAGACGCACAGTTCAATAACAGCGAAATCACTTTCACACGTCGTGGTGGTGGTTCTAAGTATGTAACTTACATGCCTGTTTATGATCAAAAGCTACTTGATGACTTAATTAATCAAAACGTAAAAGTTCAGGGTACAC
Organism: Vibrio sp. AIC-3; assembly: GCF_013114515.1. Classification (NCBI taxonomy): domain Bacteria; kingdom Pseudomonadati; phylum Pseudomonadota; class Gammaproteobacteria; order Vibrionales; family Vibrionaceae; genus Vibrio; species Vibrio sp. AIC-3. Next base: position 186,226 of record NZ_VTXG01000005.1, read on the forward strand.
CACCTGAAGAGCAGAGCCTGCTTGGCACTATCTTCATCTCATGGTTCCCAATGATCTTACTGATTGGTGTATGGATTTTCTTCATGCGTCAAATGCAAGGCGGCGGCGGCGGTAAAGGCGCGATGTCTTTCGGTAAGAGTAAAGCTCGAATGATGAGCGAAGAACAAATCAAAACCATGTTTGCTGATGTTGCTGGTTGTGACGAAGCAAAAGAAGACGTGAAAGAGCTTGTGGACTACCTTCGTGACCCAAGCCGCTTCCAAAAGCTAGGTGGTAAGATCCCGACAGGTATCCTGTTGGTTGGTCCTCCTGGTACGGGTAAAACATTGCTTGCAAAAGCGATTGCTGGTGAAGCGAAAGTACCGTTCTTTACTATTTCTGGTTCTGACTTCGTTGAAATGTTTGTAGGTGTTGGTGCATCTCGTGTGCGTGACATGTTCGAACAAGCGAAGAAAGCGGCACCTTGTATCATCTTTATCGATGAGATTGATGCGGTAGGTCGTCAACGTGGCGCTGGTGTTGGTGGTGGTCATGATGAGCGTGAACAAACATTGAACCAAATGCTGGTTGAGATGGATGGTTTCGAAGGTAATGAAGGTATTATTGTTATCGCTGCGACTAACCGTCCAGACGTACTAGACCCAGCACTACTTCGTCCAGGTCGTTTTGACCGTCAGGTTGTAGTTGGTCTACCAGACGTACGTGGTCGTGAACAGATCCTTAAAGTACACATGCGTAAAGTTCCACTATCTGGCGATGTTGAACCATCTCTGATTGCTCGTGGTACTCCAGGTTTCTCTGGTGCAGACCTTGCAAACCTTGTTAACGAAGCGGCGCTATTTGCAGCTCGTGGTAACAAGCGCAATGTCTCTATGGTTGAGTTTGAACTGGCTAAAGATAAAATCATGATGGGTGCTGAGCGCCGTTCAATGGTGATGTCTGAGGAAGTGAAAGAGTCAACGGCTTACCACGAAGCCGGTCACGCAATTGTTGGTCGTTTGGTACCAGAACACGATCCTGTGTACAAAGTATCAATCATTCCACGTGGTCGTGCGCTTGGTGTAACCATGTACTTGCCAGAGCAAGATCGTGTGAGCATGTCTCGCCAACATCTAGAGTCTATGATTTCTAGCCTGTACGGTGGTCGTCTTGCTGAAGAACTTATTTACGGTAAAGACAAAGTGTCAACTGGTGCGTCTAACGATATCGAACGTGCAACTGATATTGCTCGTAAGATGGTTACGCAGTGGGGCTTCTCTGAGAAATTGGGTCCTCTTCTTTACGCAGAAGAAGAAGGTGAAGTTTTCCTAGGTCGCGGCATGAGCCAAGCTAAGCACGTTTCTGATGACACGACTAAGCTTATCGATGAAGAGATTCGTATCCTTATCGACCGTAACTACGATAGAGCTAAGAAGATTCTTGAAGATAACATGGATATCATGCATTCGATGAAAGACGCGCTAATGAAGTTTGAAACGATTGATGCAGGTCAAATTGATGACTTGATGGAGCGTAAGCAAGAGATTCGTGATCCAGCTGGTTGGGGTGATCAGGTAAAAGCTGAACCTACAAAGGAAGAAGCAAAACCTGAAGCTAAGGCAGAAGAAGCTAAAGCGGAACCTAAAGCTGAAGAGTCAAAAGTTGAAGAAGTTAAATCTGAATCAGATGATGCTCAAAACAAAGATTCTTAATCGCTAAACTATCAATTAAAACCCTGAGTACGCTCAGGGTTTTTCTGTTTATAGCCTATGGTGTTTTTCCCTTTAAGATCGGCCTTCCATGATATTAAAAGCAAAGAATAAAACTCTCGTGTTAGATCGCCCACATGTGATGGGCATCCTCAATGTCACTCCTGACTCTTTCTCTGACGGTGGGAAATTTAACTCACTTGATAATGCCTTACAGCAAGCTGAACGCATGGTTCAAGCGGGCGTTAGCATTATCGATATTGGTGGTGAGTCAACTCGACCTGGCGCTCCTGATGTTTCGTTAGAAGAGGAGCTTGCCCGTGTCATTCCTGCTATTAAAGCCATTCGTGCCAAGTTTGATGTGTGGATCTCGATAGATACCAGTAAAGCGGAAGTGATGCGCCAAGCTGTTGAAGCGGGCGCTGATTTGATCAATGATGTGCGCGCTTTGCAAGAGCCTGGAGCATTACAAGTCGCCGCTGATGCTAATGTTCCGATTTGTCTGATGCACATGAAAGGTCAGCCGAGAACCATGCAAGCTAACCCAAGTTATGATGATGTTCTTCAGGATGTAGAAGCATTCTTGCAAGAAAGGGTAGAAGCGTGTGAGGCGGTGGGTATTTCAAAAGATCAGCTGATCCTTGACCCTGGCTTTGGCTTTGGGAAAACCATCGAACACAATTATCACCTACTAGCGCATCTTGAAAAGTTTCATTCGTTAGGCTTACCTGTTTTAGCGGGGATGTCGAGAAAATCGATGATCTTTAAATTGCTAGACAAGGTTCCGGCCGACTGCATGGTCGCAAGCGTCACTTGCGCGACGATTGCCGCGATGAAAGGCGCACAAATTATTCGCGTTCATGATGTCGAGGAGACACTGGAAGCGATGAAAATAATCGAAGTGATGAACAACAATCACTAAATATAATTAAGGAAAATCACTATGTCTGATAAAAGACGTTATTTCGGCACAGATGGTGTGCGTGGCAAAGTAGGCCAGTACCCGATTACACCTGATTTTGTTCTGAAGCTTGGCTGGGCTGCGGGTCGTGTTCTTGCGAAGCAAGGCACAAAGAAAGTCATCATTGGTAAAGATACTCGTATCTCTGGTTACATGCTTGAGTCAGCGCTAGAAGCTGGCCTTGCTGCTGCTGGTCTTCAGGCTACGTTTACTGGCCCAATGCCAACACCTGCTGTGGCTTACCTAACTCAAACCTTCCGCGCTGAAGCCGGTATTGTTATCTCTGCATCACACAACCCATACTACGATAACGGTATCAAGTTCTTCTCTTCTGAGGGAACAAAACTGCCGGACGATATCGAGTTGGCAATTGAAGCAGAGTTGGATAAAGACATCGAATGTGTTGATTCTTCAGAGCTAGGTAAAGCAGTACGTTTGAACGATGCGGCTGGCCGTTACATCGAGTTCTGTAAAAGTACGTTCCCACATAAAATGACATTAGCTGGCATGAAGATCGTTATCGATTGTGCACATGGTGCGACTTACCACATTGCGCCTGCTGTATTTAAAGAACTGGGTGCTGAGGTCGTTGCGATTGGTGTTGAGCCAAACGGTACTAACATCAACCACGAAGTCGGTGCGACGGATGTACGTGCTCTGCAAGCAAAAGTGCTTGAAGAAAAAGCGGCATTAGGTCTTGGCTTTGATGGTGATGGTGACCGTATCATCATGGTTGACGAGCTAGGCAACAAAGTTGATGGCGACCAAATCGCTTACATTATTGCTCGTGATGCACTGCGTCGCGGTGAGTTGAAAGGCGGCGTTGTTGGTACACTAATGACCAACCTGGGTATGGAAAACGGCCTTAAGCAGTTAGGTATTCCGTTTGTACGTGCTGCTGTTGGTGACCGTTACGTAATGGAACAGCTTCTTGCTAAAGGCTGGAAGATCGGCGCTGAAAACTCGGGGCACGTTATCCTACTAGATAAAGTGACGACGGGTGATGCTATCGTTGCTGCTCTGCAAGTTTTGGCTTCAGTTGTTGATAGCGAAATGACACTGAATGAGTTGTCTCAGGGCATGACGTTGTACCCTCAAGTTCTAGAAAACGTTCGTTTCAGCGGAGATTCAAACCCACTAGAAGCCGAAGCGGTAAAAGCAGCGGTTGTTGAAGTAGAAGCAGAGCTTGGCGAGAAAGGCCGTGTACTATTACGCAAGTCTGGTACCGAGCCACTACTGCGTGTCATGGTTGAAGGCGAAGATGCAGAGCTTGTTCAAGCATCAGCGCTTAAGATTGCAGATGCAGTAAAAGCAAACTGCTAATTTAACCTTTTACTTAGCTGGCGCAGCGAATAGCGCTTGTGATTAGAAGTGGTTGACTTATATCACGGTCAAAAGATATAACGGTCAAAAGAGACATAAATGAGTTTTGTGTCGCTTTTGACCTTTTTTTGACCATTCACTTGGTAAAGGCTTATTTTTTAGCAAATTCTCCTTGTCAGCCATCGTCGCATTCGCTAGTATTGCTCGGCCTTCAGTTAGGAGGTCGCTAGCCTTGTTCTTAAAAATAGTTTTTTGAACGGCGCTGGCTCAACAATTAGGAACATAGGTGGAAAAATGTTTACAGTTCTACTTGTGATTTACCTGTTGGCAGCGCTTGGTGTAATTGGCCTAGTGTTGATTCAACAAGGTAAAGGCGCAGATATGGGAGCCTCTTTCGGTGCTGGCGCTTCAAACACTGTGTTTGGTGCTGGTGGCTCAGGAAATTTCCTTACCCGAATGACTGCAATTTTTGCAACTACATTTTTTATCCTTAGCTTAGTGCTTGGTAATATGTCTACACATAAAACTGAGTCACAATGGATTGACCCGACCCAAGGTCAGGTGATTCAACAAGCTGATGATGCAGTGAGTGAAGTTCCGGCGCAAGGCGACGAAATTCCACAATAATCTGTAAAGATTTGATGCCGAGATGGTGAAATTGGTAGACACGCTAGCATGAGGTGCTAGTGCCTTAGGGTGTGAGGGTTCGAGTCCCTCTCTCGGCACCATGTTTACAAACTTGTAAAACATCTTGTTGGGCGTATAATGCTCGCAAGTCGGACGCGGGATGGAGCAGTTTGGTAGCTCGTCGGGCTCATAACCCGAAGGTCGTCGGTTCAAATCCGGCTCCCGCAACCAATTTCAATGCTATTATATAGCTTGTATTGGTTGCAAGTTTGCACAGTGTGAACCTCACTGTGAGTTAAGTGCGATATCGAATGTGATGGCACTTAACATATAAGGGTCCAGCAACAAAAACCCCGGCTTATACGGGGTTTTTTGTTATCTAAGCATTTGTAAATGTATTTAGATAATGTTTGCTTGGAATTTAAATTGGGCTTTGAGCCCTTTTTTTGTTTCTGGAGTGGTTAAATGACTGGTTTAGAAAGACAACTTACTGAAATGCTTGACGCTCCAGTAGCAGCATCAGGTTATGAGTTAGTTGGATTAGAATTTATTCGTGCTGGTGAGCACTCAACGCTACGTATTTACATCGATTCACCAAACGGTATCAATGTAGATGATTGCGCTGAAGTTAGTCACCAAGTAAGTGCCGTAATGGACGTTGAAGATCCAATTTCAGTGGCTTATAACCTTGAAGTGTCTTCACCAGGTTTAGAGAGACCACTGTTCAAAGCAGAGCATTACCAACAATTTATTGGTCACGAGGTAAGCATCGTTTTGAAAATGGCTGTCGGCAACCGTCGTAAATGGAAAGGTGATATCCAATCTATCGAAGGCGAGACAGTGAAAGTATTGGTTGAAGGACAAGAAGAAGAATTCGTCCTGAGCAATATTGCGAAAGCTAACCTGATCCCTAAATTTTAGTTCTCCTAGAGAGAAGAGCTTAAGAGGCTAGATTAATGAACAAAGAAATTTTGGCGGTAGTAGAAGCTGTTTCAAATGAGAAAGCAGTTCCTCGTGAGCGTATTTTTGAAGCGCTTGAAATCGCGCTTGCAACGGCAACAAAAAAGAAAAGCGAACTAGAAATTGAAGTTCGTGTTGAAATTGACCGTAAAACGGGTGATTTCGAAACTTTCCGTCGTTGGGAAGCTGTTGAGGAAGTTGAATTCCCAACAAAAGAAATCTCTATTGAAGCTGCAAAGTACGATGACCCAGAGATCGAACTTGGCGGTTTCATTGAAGATGATATCGAATCAGTAACGTTTGACCGTATTACGACTCAAACGGCTAAGCAAGTTATCGTACAGAAAGTACGTGAAGCTGAACGCGCTCAAATCGTTGAGCAGTTCATCGATAACGAAGGCGAGCTAGTAACTGGCGCAGTTAAGAAAGTTAACCGTGACACTATTATCCTAGACCTAGGTAACAACGCTGAAGCGGTAATCCTTCGTGATGACCAACTTCCTCGTGAAAACTTCCGTCCAGGTGACCGTGTTCGTGGTCTTCTTTACGCAGTTAAACCAGAAGCTCGTGGTTTCCAGCTTTTCGTTACTCGTTCGAAGCCAGAAATGCTAGCTGAACTATTCCGTGTTGAAGTGCCTGAGATTGGTGAAGAGCTAATTGAACTTAAAGGTGCTGCACGTGATGCCGGTTCTCGTGCTAAAATCGCTGTGAAAACAAACGACAAACGTATTGACCCAGTTGGTGCGTGTGTTGGTATGCGTGGCGCACGTGTACAAGCTGTTTCTAACGATCTTGGTGGTGAGCGTATTGATATCGTTCTTTGGGATGATAACCCGGCTCAATTCGTAATCAACGCAATGGCTCCTGCTGATGTTGCTTCAATCATCGTTGATGAAGACGCACACTCTATGGATATCGCTGTTGAAGCGGATAACCTAGCACAAGCGATTGGCCGTAGCGGTCAAAACGTACGTCTAGCGTCTCAACTTACTGGTTGGGAACTGAACGTAATGACTGTTGCTGATCTTGAGAAGAAGCACCAAGAAGAAGCAGTTGCTTCTATTGAAAACTTCATGAAGCACCTAGACATTGAAGAAGACTTTGCTCAAATGCTTGTTGAAGAAGGCTTCTCTACGCTTGAAGAAGTAGCATACGTTCCTGTGAACGAGCTTCTTGAAGTAGACGGTCTAGACGAAGGTATCGTTGAAGAACTACGTAACCGCGCAAAAGACGCACTGACTACTCTAGCGCTAGCGAAAGAAGAAACTTTCGACGGTGTTGAGCCTGCTGAAGACTTACTTGCACTTGAAGGTCTTGAGCGTGAAATGGCTTACAAGCTAGCAGCAAAAGGCGTTGCGACACTGGAAGACCTAGCTGACCAAGGCGTTGATGAACTAGAAGGCATCGAAGACCTAACTGCAGAGCGTGCAGGCGAGCTAATTATGGCTGCGCGTAACATCTGTTGGTTCGGCGACGAAGAATAATTCAGCAAGGAGAGAAAGCGGTATGACACAATTAACAGTTAAAGCACTGAGTGAAGAGATTGGTACGCCAGTTGACCGCTTAATTGAACAACTTGCTGATGCAGGCATGAAGAAAGCAGGGTCGGATCAAGTGACTGATTCAGAGAAGCAAACATTGCTAACGCACCTTAAAAAGGAGCACGGCGATACTTCAGGCGAAACAGAACCGACTCGTTTAACTCTTCAACGCAAGACCCGCAGCACGCTAAGTGTTGCCGCTGGAGGCGGTAAGAGTAAGGATGTTCAAGTAGAGGTACGTAAAAAGCGTACTTACGTGAAGCGCAGCACTATTGAAGATGAAGCGAAACGTGAAGCTGAGGAAGTAGCTAATCGTGAAGCGGAAGAGAAAGCACAACGCGATGCTGAAGAGCAAGCGAAACGTGATGCTGCAGAGAAAGCACAGCGCGAAGCTGAAGAAAAAGTAACACGTGAAGCGGATGCAAAACGTGAAGCTGAAGAGAAGGCTCAACGCGCACAAGCTGAAAAGGCTAAAAAAGACATGAATTCAAAAAATGCAGACGCTAACGCACAAGCGAAAAAAGAAGCGGATGAACTTAAAGCTCGTCAAGAGCTAGAAGCAACTCGTAAAGCAGAAGCTGAAGCAGCTAAGCTTGTTGAAGAAGCTCGTAAGTTAGCAGAAGAGAACCAAGAACGTTGGTCTGAAGAAGAGAAGAAGAAGAAAGAGCAAGAGAAATCTGCGGATTACCATGTGACTACTTCTACTTACGCTCGTGAAGCTGAAGATGCGGCAGATAAGAAAGATGAGAAAGCACCTCGTCGTCGCAAGAAGAAAGCAGCTCCTGCTAACCAACCTGCAAACAACCGTGGTGGTCGTAACCAGCGTGGTCGTGGCGGTAAAGGTAAGCTTGCTAAACCAACTTCAATGCAGCAAGGCTTCGATAAGTCAGCAACTGTTGCTAAATCTGACGTTGCTATCGGCGAAACTATCGTTGTTTCTGAACTGGCTAGCAAAATGTCAGTTAAAGCAACTGAAGTTATCAAAGTAATGATGAAGATGGGCGCTATGGCGACTATCAACCAAGTGATCGACCAAGAAACAGCACAACTTGTTGCTGAAGAAATGGGTCACAAGGTAATCCTACGTAAAGAAAACGAACTTGAAGAAGCAGTACTAGCTGACCGTGATAGCGATGCTATCGCTGAAGGTCGTGCTCCTGTTGTTACTATCATGGGTCACGTTGACCACGGTAAAACTTCAACACTTGATTACATTCGTAAAGCACACGTTGCTTCTGGCGAAGCTGGCGGTATCACGCAGCACATTGGTGCTTACCACGTAGATACTGACAACGGTATGATCACTTTCCTTGATACTCCTGGACACGCGGCGTTTACAGCTATGCGTGCTCGTGGTGCTCAAGCGACAGATATCGTTGTACTTGTAGTTGCAGCAGACGATGGCGTAATGCCACAAACAATCGAAGCAATCCAGCACGCGAAAGCGGCAGGCGTTCCTCTGATTGTTGCTGTGAACAAGATCGATAAAGAGGGTGCAAACCCAGACAACGTTAAGAATGAGCTAGCTCAATACGACGTTATCCCTGAAGAATGGGGTGGTGAGAACATCTTCGTTCACATCTCTGCTAAACAGGGTACAAACATCGATGGTCTTCTAGAAGCTATCCTTCTTCAGTCTGAAGTTCTTGAACTTACAGCGGTTAAAGAAGGCATGGCGTCTGGTGTTGTTGTTGAATCTCGTCTTGATAAAGGTCGTGGTCCAGTTGCAACAGTACTAGTACAGTCTGGTACTCTAAACAAAGGCGATATCGTTCTTTGTGGTCAAGAGTACGGCCGTGTTCGTGCAATGCGTGATGAAAACGGTAAAGACATCGAAACTGCAGGTCCATCTATTCCTGTAGAAATTCTAGGTCTTTCTGGTGTTCCTTCGTCAGGCGATGAAGCGACTGTTGTACGTGATGAGCGTAAAGCACGTGAAGTTGCGAACTACCGTCAAGGTAAATTCCGTGATGTTAAACTAGCTCGCCAACAAAAAGCGAAACTAGAGAACATGTTCGCGAACATGACGGCTGGCGAAGTTGCTGAGCTTAACGTGGTACTTAAAGCTGACGTTCAAGGTTCTGTAGAAGCGATTGCTGACTCTCTACTGAAACTGTCAACTGACGAAGTTAAAGTGAACATTGTAGGTTCTGGTGTTGGTGGTATTACTGAAACTGATGCAACGCTTGCTGCAGCTTCTAACGCTATCATCCTTGGTTTCAACGTTCGTGCTGACGCAACTGCGCGTAACACGGTTCAGAACGAAAACCTAGATCTACGTTACTACTCAATCATTTACCAACTAATTGACGAAGTTAAACAGGCGATGGGCGGTATGCTTGCTCCTGAATTCCGTCAAGAGATCATTGGTCTTGCACAAGTTCGTGACGTATTTAAGTCGCCTAAACTTGGTGCAATCGCTGGTTGTATCGTGACTGAAGGTACGATTAAGCGTAGCAACCCAATCCGCGTACTTCGTGAAAACGTTGTTATCTACGAAGGTGAACTAGAGTCACTTCGTCGCTTTAAAGATGACGTACAAGAAGTTAAGAACGGTTACGAGTGTGGTGTCGGCGTTAAGAACTACAACGACGTTCGCGTTGGTGACCAGATCGAAGTATTCGAAATCGTTGAGGTTAAACGTACTCTAGACTAATCAGTCTGTACGACTCGACATATTGACTAAGGTTACTAACATTACTAGTAAAGGTAATAAGTAATCGGTTGTTGAATACACCATGGGGGGCTGGTAATTACCAAGCCCCCCATCTTTCTAAGTGAGAAAAGAAAATGTCAAAAGAATTTAGCCGCACACAACGTGTGTCTCAGCAGCTTCAAAAAGAGCTTGCTCTTATCCTACAACGTGAAGTTCGTGACTCACGTATTGGTATGGTAACTATCTCAGACGTAGAAGTGTCTCGTGACCTTGCTTACGCAAAAGTGTTCGTGACTTTCCTATGTGTTGGTGAGCAAACACCGGAATCATGCCTTAAAGCTCTTAAAGAGCATGAAGTGCCAGTTCGTATGGCTCTTGGTAAGCGTATTCGCCACCGTCTAACGCCTGAAGTTCGTTTTACTTACGACAACACACTAGTAGAAGGCATGCGTATGTCTAACCTAGTAAGTGAAGTTCTGAACGATGATAAGCGTAAGCAAGAAGAAGCTGGCCGCACTGACGAAGCTCAGTCTAAGGGCGAAGAGTAATGGCTCGCCGTCGTAAAGGTCGCCCTATCAACGGGGTAATTCTATTAGATAAGCCGACTGGCATTTCGTCTAATGATGCACTGCAAAAAGTAAAGCGTATTTACTTTGCAGAGAAGGCAGGGCACACCGGTGCTCTGGATCCTCTTGCGACTGGCATGCTGCCAATTTGTCTTGGTGAAGCAACGAAGTTCTCTCAGTTTCTTCTAGATTCTGATAAGCGCTACGTTGTTATCGCTAAGCTTGGTGAGCGTACCAATACCTCTGACTCTGATGGTGAAGTGGTAGAGACACGTGATGTTAACGTGACTCAAGAACAGCTTGAACGTTGCATTGCGAGCTTCAAGGGTGAAACCGATCAGATACCATCAATGTTTTCGGCATTGAAGTATCAAGGTAAGCCTTTGTACGAATACGCACGTGCAGGTATCGAGGTTCCTCGTGAGTCTCGTAAGATCACTGTGTACTCTATTGAACTGCTTCGCTTTGAAGGTGATGAAGTTGAAATGGAAGTGCATTGTTCGAAAGGCACATACATCCGCACAATTACCGACGACCTTGGTGAAATGCTAGGTTGTGGTGCTCACGTGACCATGCTTCGTCGTACAGGTGTCGCAAAGTACCCATACGAGCGTATGGTGACTTTGGAGCAGTTAAACGAGATCCTAGAGCAAGCACAGGCGCAAGAAATTGCACCGAAAGAGCTGCTTGATCCACTGCTGATGCCAATGGACACTGCCGTTGAAGACTTACCAGAAGTAAACCTGAACGCGGAACTGACTGACCTAGTTCAGCACGGTATGCCAGTTCAGGTTGCTGGTGCGCCAACTGAAGGCACGGTTCGTATGACAAGTGGCGAAGAGAAGCTGTTTGTCGGCGTAGCTCAGATTGCTGAAGATGGCCGAGTTGCACCGAAGCGTTTGGTTGTTTTCAGAGATGAAGAGCCACAAGCGTAGCGCTTACATCGGATCTTAGCGCTGAGTCGTGAAAAGCGAGCAAATAAGATAGAAAGCGAACGCCTAATTTAGGTGGTTCGCTTTTTTCGTTTTTAATGGGTTCGATTGTTATTGCACCAACTGACAAACTTCCCTATAATCCTCGGCTCGCGTAGCGGCTGAATCAGAGATTGGCTGCTACAAATATAAACTTACTCTTATCAGGAGAGAATTATGTCTCTGAATGCAGAAACTAAAGCAGCAATCGTTGCAGAATACGCACAATCTGAAGGCGACACAGGTTCACCAGAAGTACAAGTAGCACTACTTACTGCTTCTATCAACCACCTACAAGGTCACTTCAAAGCGCACAAACACGATCACCACAGCCGTCGTGGTCTACTACGTATGGTTTCTAGCCGTCGTAAGCTTCTTGATTACTTGAAAGGCAAAAACCTTGCTCGTTACCAAGACCTAATCAAGCGTCTAGGCCTACGTCGCTAATAGCGATGTCTGCAAAGACAGTTTGAAGAAAAGGAGCATTTATGCTCCTTTTTTTGTGCCTGTAAGAAAATGCTAGGCTGGATGCTCAGAATATCATCTGGCTTTTTCTGATAGGAAATATATCTCCTAATAAAAATAGTTTATACTACGCCCGCCTATAGCGTTTTCAGCGTTTGGCAATCAACCTCTCAAGAGATTACAGTCACAGATGTCGGCCAATAGGTCGCGACTATTCAAAGGCGGATTTGGTCCTAATTCGGCGTATGAACTCATACAAAGAGTCACCATCCTAAGTCCCTTTTCACTAGTCGCGATTGGTAATGTCTTGAGTCATTATTCACTTAATCTAAAGTCTGACTTTAGAGCTAAGGATATACAATGTTTGAAAAACCAGTTGTAAAATCGTTCCAGTACGGTAACCACACCGTTACTCTAGAAACGGGCGTAATTGCACGTCAAGCTACTGCTGCTGTAATGGCGACTATGGACGATACATCAGTATTCGTTTCTGTTGTTGCTAAGAAGGAAGCAGTTGCAGGTCAAGACTTCTTCCCACTAACAGTAAACTACCAAGAGCGTACATACGCTGCGGGTAAAATCCCTGGTGGTTTCTTCAAGCGTGAAGGTCGTCCATCTGAAGGCGAAACACTAACAGCTCGTCTGATTGACCGTCCAATTCGTCCACTTTTCCCAAGTGCGTTTAAAAACGAAGTTCAAGTTATCGCTACGGTTGTTTCTATCAACCCTGACGTAAACCCAGACATGATCACTATGATCGCAACATCTGCTGCGCTTGCTATCTCTGGTGCTCCATTCAATGGTCCTATCGGTGCTGCACGTGTTGGTCACATCGACGGCGAACTTGTTCTTAACCCATCAAATACTGAGCTTGAAAACTCTAAACTAGACCTAGTAGTGTCTGGTACAGAAGGCGCAGTACTTATGGTTGAATCTGAAGCAGATAACCTATCTGAAGAAGAAATGCTTTCAGCTGTTGTTTACGGTCACGACCAACAACAAGTTGTAATCAAAGCAATCAACGAGTTTGCTGCTGAAGTTGCAACTCCATCTTGGAACTGGGAAGCACCAGCAGTTAACACTGAGCTTAAAGCTCAAGTTGCTGAACTTGCTGAAACTCGTCTATCTGACGCGTACCAGATCACTGAGAAAATGGCTCGTTACGAGCAAGTTGGCGCAATCAAGAACGACGTTGTTGAAGCTCTAATTGCACAAGACGAAAACCTAGATGAGCGCGAAATCCGCGGCATGCTTGGTTCTCTAGAGAAAAACGTAGTACGTAGCCGCATCATCGCTGGTAACCCACGTATCGATGGCCGTGAAAAAGACATGGTTCGTGCGCTAGACGTACGTACTGGTGTTCTTCCACGTACACACGGTTCTTCTCTATTCACTCGTGGTGAAACTCAAGCACTTGTTACTGCAACGCTTGGCACACAACGTGATGCTCAAATCATCGACAGCCTGATGGGTGAGAAGAAAGACAACTTCCTTCTACACTACAACTTCCCTCCATACTGTGTAGGTGAAACTGGTTTCGTTGGTTCTCCTAAGCGTCGTGAAATTGGTCACGGTAAGCTTGCTAAACGTGGTATCCAAGCAGTAATGCCTTCTGTTGAAGAATTCCCATACACAGTTCGTGTTGTATCGGAAATCACAGAATCTAACGGTTCTTCTTCAATGGCTTCTGTATGTGGTACATCTCTAGCTCTTATGGATGCTGGTGTTCCAATCAAAGCTTCTGTTGCGGGTATCGCAATGGGTCTTGTTAAAGAAGGCGACGATTTCGTTGTTCTTTCTGACATCCTTGGCGACGAAGATCACCTAGGTGACATGGACTTTAAAGTAGCAGGTACTAACGCTGGTATCACTGCACTTCAAATGGACATCAAGATCGAAGGTATCACTAAAGAGATCATGCAAATTGCACTTAACCAAGCGCAAGGTGCACGTAAGCACATCCTTTCTGTAATGGATGAAGCTATCTCTGGTGCTCGTGAAGATATCTCTGAATTCGCTCCACGTATCCACACAATGAAAATCAGCTCTGATAAGATCAAAGATGTTATCGGTAAAGGCGGCGCAGTTATCCGTGCTCTTTGTGAAGAAACTGGTACTACAATCGAAATCGAAGACGATGGCACAATCAAGATTGCTGCTACTGAAGGCGCAGCTGCTAAAGAAGCTATCCGTCGTATCGAAGAGATCACAGCTGAAGTTGAAGTTGGCCGCATTTACCAAGGTAAAGTTGCTCGTCTAGCTGACTTCGGTGCATTCGTTACTATCCTTCCAGGTAAAGATGGTCTAGTACACATCTCTCAAATCGCTGACAAGCGCGTTGAGAAAGTGTCTGACTACCTAACTGAAGGTCAAGAAGTTCCTGTTAAGGTTCTTGAAATTGATCGTCAAGGCCGTGTACGTCTAAGCATGAAAGAAGCAGTTGAAACGCCAGCTGAAGGCGAAGCACCTGCTGCTGAGTAATTCTCAGTGTGTCGATGGTGATATCGCTTTTTAGTGATTTCTAACCTATCGTCAACAAAGCATGTTATAAAGGGGAGCATATCGCTCCCCTTTTTTATTGCGGTCATAACAGGAGTAATTATTTGTGAAATGGTTTCAAACCGCGAGTATGTGTTTACTGCTTGTACTAACAGGTTGTGCGACAACATCAGATAACACCTCAAGTTGGGTTTATCCACCGATGGCTGTGCCACTGCAACCAAGCGTTCAGCAAGAAGTTCAAATTGCACGTCTTAGTCAGTTATTACAGCGCCCAGATTTGAACGATGAAGTTCGAGCTAAGATGCTGTTTGAACGTGGTAACTACTACGACAGTGTTGGCCTGCGTGATCTCGCGCGTCTCGACTTCAACCAATCTCTTTCATTGAACCCAGCTCAACCTGATATCTTCAATCTTTTGGGTGTTTACTTTACGCAGGTAGGGGAGTTTGATGCGGCTTATGAATCTTTTGATTCTACGTTAGAGCTTGATCCTGCAAACTCTTACGCAGAAAGAAACCGTTCTATCGCGCTTTATTATGGCGAACGTTACGACTTAGCCAATGAAGAGATGATGAAGCACTACGCCGATGATCCTAGCGATCCGTTTCGCGCTCTTTGGTTGTATATTATTCAGCATGAGCTAACGCCAGAGCAAGCTAAGCTTGATTTACAAAAACGTTACGAGAGTCGCGATGAGCAGTGGGGCTGGGTATTAGTCGCGATTATGCTTGATGACATTACTGAAGAGCAGGCTTTTAAGGCGATCTTAACCGGTACTCGTGACAACACGTTACTAGCGCAGCGTCTAACAGAGACGTACTTCTACCTTGCTAAGCGTTACCATATGAATGGTGACTACGCGAATGCGATCTCTTTGTACAAGTTGTCAGTCTCTTTCAACGTGTATGAATATGTAGAGCACCGCTACTCTTTCTTAGAGCTAAGCCGTATCTTCACCACGCTTAAAGCCGAGCACTTAGCACAAGTTAAGTTAGCTGAGGCTGAAGAAGAAGCCAGCGCTAAGTAAGCAATACATTTTGACTCCGAGAAGCCGCTGCCTGTCAGCGGTTTTTTTATGCTCCTTTTTTATGATCTTCATCTCGTTTTGATTGCTTTTTATTTAAACAACACTAAAATAGTTAGTCTTGCTAACTAAATGCTATTCTTTGATTGGGTGAGTATGCTAAACCAGAATTTAGAAAAGATTGAGCGTTTTGCTTCAAAGATATGGCGAACTCAGGTAAATGAAGATCCTATTTGCCAATTGAGCTTTAACGAGTATGACTATTTGAAGGTCATTCAATCCTCTCCTGAACCGATACGATTGACTGATCTTGCGATTGAGATGCAGGTGACCAAGCCTTCAGCAACCACTATGGTTCAGAGACTAGAGAGAAAGGGGCTTGTTGAGCGTAAAGCTTCGCTCGAAGATGCGAGGTCTAAGTTGGTTGTACTGACCAGCAAAGCTGAAGTCGGCTTAGAAGAAGAAAGTAAGATCTATCAGGTCATGGCACAAATACTGGAAAGTCGTTTGTCTGAGCAAGAATCTCAGCAGCTAAACCTATTATTAAATAAAGCTTTGAAGTAAATAATTTAGATATTTAGTTAGCCTTGTTAACTAATTTTTCGAGTCATATCTTGTTGATATGCGACTCACAAATGAAAGTAGAGTAAGAAATGAGTAACTCAATTAGTCGTCAATTTTGGCGATACACAATCCCTACCGTTGCGGCCATGTTGGTTAATGGCCTGTACCAAGTGGTGGATGGCATCTTCATTGGCCGCTATGTGGGGGCTGATGGACTTGCAGGTATCAATGTTGCGTGGCCTGTGATTGGTTCGATTCTTGGTATTGGTATGTTGGTGGGTGTGGGCACAGGTGCGCTTGTCTCGATTCGCCAAGGTGAAAAAGATACTCAAGGCGCTAAGCAGATCTTAGCAACGGGCTTAACCTTGTTGTTAGCGATAACGCCTATTGTCTCTGCATTGCTGTTCTTGTTTGCTGATAACTTCTTGCTTTGGCAGGGCGCTGAAGGGCGAGTGTATGAACTTGGTCTGCAGTACTTACATATTCTGATTGGTGCTAGTGTCTTCACGCTAGGTTCGATCGCGATGCCGTTTCTACTGCGTAACGATGACAGTCCGAACTTAGCGACGATACTGATGATCGTTGGTGCGGTGATTAATATCGTGCTCGATTACCTGTTTATCGCTCTCTATGGCTGGGAGTTGATGGGTGCAGCATTAGCAACAGCGATTGCCCAGTTTGTAGTAACGGCTCTCGGCTTGGCTTACTTCTTCTCGCGTCGAGCAAACCTACGTTTACGTTGGAATGAGTTGAGATTGAAGCTGGATGTGATTCCACAAATCTTCGCCATTGGTACATCAAGCTTCTTTATGTACGCTTATGGTTCGATGATGGTGGCGTTGCACAATGCGTTGTTCTCTCAATATGGCGACCAGTTGATGATCGGTGCTTACGCGATTTTGGGCTACATCGTGACGGTTTATTATCTCACGGCTGAAGGTATCGCCAACGGCATGCAACCATTGGTGAGCTACAACCATGGTGCGCGTAACCAAGCAAACATCCGCAAGCTACTTAAGATTGCGATGATGAGTTCGGTATTGATTGGTGTGGCGTTCGTGCTGCTTCTGAACGCGTTCCCACGTGAGTTTGTATCAGTATTTAACTCAGACGAACCTCAGTTGGTTGAGTACACCGTGTTGGGTATTCGCCTTCACATGTTTGCACTGGCGCTGGATGGCTTCTTGGTAGTCGCAGCTGCTTACTATCAAGCGGTGAACAAGGGCAGCAAGGCGATGTTTGTGACCATAGGTAATATGCTTATCCAACTACCGTTCTTGTACATTATGCCTAAGTTGTATGGTGTGCCGGGGATCTGGATTGCGTACCCACTGTCTAACATCGCACTAAGTGTGGTGGTGATGGTAATGCTCTACAAAGACTTAAAGAAGCTCGATGCCTCACCGATGGAAACAGCGACGGCATAGGCCGTGTTTCTTAAGTCGCATTAAAAAGGTCTAGCGAACGCTAGACCTTTTTTGTATCTGTTGCTGGTTAGTCCAATGCGAGGAACTAGATGTTCTTAACGTCTAAACCTGCAAGCTGATGCCAGTAACCATTACATTGGCGGCTTTCAATCTTCATCGGTTTTTGACCTTGCTCGTTCGCTCTGAAGTTATTGATTTCAGAGAAGGTATCGATGCCGAGTGGGCTTAAACGAACCACATCAACCAAGTCGTGCATATTTGGCAAATCGTTGACTAGGTTGTAGCAGTAGCCTGATTGCGTCTGAATACCGTTAAGGTTGAAGACTGATTGGCCTTCTTGGCTTTCTACTTGTAGCCCTGTTGGGTACTTGATACAGCAGGTTTCGCAATCGTCTTTAGCTTTGTTTTCAGCGCGAGCGGTAAAGCAGCGTGCTGAGTAAGCAAGCGGTAGGTAGCCGTGGCTAAACACTTCAACTTCGAACTTGTTACGAATATTTAGCTCTTCGCACTGGGTCATTACGTTGCTTAGCCATTCGCGAGAAAGCTCAACCGGCATACACCAACGCGTCATACCTTGTTTCAAGAACAGGTTCAGGGTGCGTGCGTTGTAGGTGTTTACTGCCGGGCCAACCACGAAAGGTACTTTGCTTTCGCTGGCCAGTTGAATAGCAGACACATCATTGGCTTCGATCGCAAAGTCACCGTTATCGATGTACTTCTTCATGATGTTGACTTCGCTTGGTGCTTCTAGCAATGCCATGGTGGAAAGTACGACTTGCTTACCTGAAGCCGACAGCTCTTTAGCAATGTCCATCCAGTGTTTCGCTTTCATCTCACGACGCTTTGAACACACCGCTTCACCTAGGTAGATGATATCGGCTGAGCTTGATTTCGCTTGCTCATAGAAGCTTTCAACGTCTTGTTTTGGCCAAAAATAAAGTAGAGGGCCTAATGCGTATTTCATTGAGTTCTCCATTTGGCTCTATTGCCATTTACGGTGATAAGCGCCAAGCGTGGTTTGTGTACCTTCAGATACATTCGCCAGTGTCGCATTCCAAGCTTGTTCCACTTGGTATTGTTCTGGGTTCGCTAAGTAGCGATCGATAGCTGCGCGCCAAGTGCGAGTGACTTGTTCAACATAAGCCGGGCTGCGTTGGCGACCTTCAATCTTCACTGAGGCAACGTTTGCCGCGAAAAGCTCAGGCAACATGGATAGCGTGTTGAGGCTGGTGGGCTCTTCAAGTGCGTGATAGCGCTTACGTTCACCATCGATATCTGCTTCAAAGCGGCCTTTACACAGCGTTGGGTAACCTGCGTTTTCACCTGCTTCATATTTATCGATAAGGATTTCGTTCAAGCGAGATTCGAGGCCAGTTTCTGTTTCTTGCCAGCGAACGTATTTCGCCGGAGAACAAGCACCAACAGTATTTGGTGATTCGCCTGTCATGTATGAAGAGAGGTAGCAACGGCCTTCTGCCATGATGCACAAGCTACCAAAAGCGAATACTTCAAGGTCAACGTCAGAAGTGATGTTACGAGAAAGCTGTTTGACCTGATGAATCGACAACACACGCGGTAGTACGACACGCTTAACGTTGAAGTTTTTATGGTAGAAGTCGATAGCCGCCGCATTGGTCGCAGATGCTTGCACTGATAGGTGCAGTTCGAGATCTGGATACTTATTTGCTGCGTACTCAAGCACCGCGATGTCTGCGATGATCAGCGCATCAACACCCAGAGCAGCGGCGTTGTCTACGGCATTAGTCCAACGGTCGAAGCCATTTGGGTGAGCAAACGTATTTAGGGCAACATGAATTTTCTTGTTGTGGTCATGCACATACTGCACAGCACGATCGAGCTTTTTACCCGCAAAGTTTAGGCCTGCAAAGTGTCGGGCATTGGTATCGTCTTTGAATCCGATATAGACAGCATCCGCACCACAATCAATAGCGGTTTTCAAAGCAGGTAAGTTACCCGCTGGGCATAAGAGTTCCATTTGCTCACTACCAGTAGAATTAAGTTGAAGCGAGCATTTTATGAAGAATTGTGAATGACGGAATTGATGTAAGGCAGGTTTAGATGGATAAATCTGCTTTTACTCCGTTTGAGGTACTGACGAGTGACCGTTTTACATGTTGGCTTGGTTTAAATATGAGGTACTTGATTAGTTCTTATGACGGCGGTTTTGGGCAAACAACTCTTCGACATCTTGTTTTGGTTGCGGACGGTAGAAGTGGAAGCCTTGAATCGAACTACAGTTGAGGTTCGATAGCAGAGTTGCTTGCTCACTGGTTTCGACACCTTCAGCAACCACGGTCAAATCGAGAGATTTACCTAGGTTGATGATGTTTTCAATTACGGTGATTTGCTTTGGTAGGGTATCGATATCAGAGATGAAAGCACGGTCTATCTTAAGCTCATCAATTGGGAAGCGAGCAAGGTAAGACAGTGAAGAGTAACCTGTACCAAAATCATCAATGGAGAGAGCAAAGCCAAGTTTCTTGATGGCGTTAAGCATTTGGAGTGTGTGTTCACTATCACTCATCACCGCACTTTCCGTTAGCTCGAACGTAATCGCACTTGGATCAAGCTCGGTCGAACGCAGTAGCTTTTCCATGTAATCAATCAGTTTCGGGTTCCCAAACTGTTCAGGAGAAAGGTTGATTGCCACACGGCCAGGTAGGATCCCCTGCATCTTCCAGCGTTTAACTGTTGCGAATACTTCACGCATCACCACACGACCAAGCTGCTCGATAAGACCTGCACGTTCTGCAACTGGGATGAAAGCAGCAGGGCTGATGTAGCCTTCGACAGGGTGTTTCCAACGAACTAGAGCTTCTGCTCCGTTGATGGTGAAATCACGGGCATTTACTTTTGGTTGGTACCAAACCTCGAGTCCATTTTGTTGCAGCGCTTTCTGAAGCTCAATCTCCAGCCACAGTCGCATACGCGCTTCTTTGTTCATCTGTTCGTTGAACTTGATCAAGCGGTTGCGACCACGATCTTTCGCTTCATACATTGCTGTGTCTGCATTTTGCAACAAGATACGAGCATCAGTACCATCTTGAGGGAAGTTCACGCTACCAATCGAGCAGGCCAAGCGTTTACTGAAGTGGTGAAGATCGAAGGGTTGATTGATCAGGGAGATGATCTTTTCAGCGAGCATTTCAGGTGTTCGCTGATGTTCAGGTTCTGGCAGGATAATACCAAACTCATCCCCGCCTAAATGCCCAATCACAGCCTTACGGGGCAGTAAGCGTTTAAGGCGTGAAGCGACCTCTTTAATCACCTTGTCACCGATGTGATGACCAAGTGAATCATTGATATTCTTAAAGTTATCAATGTCTAAGTAGAGCATCACCACTGGCGTATCGTTGTGAATGAACTGCTCAAGACGCTTTGTAAACCCAACTCGGTTATAGAGCTTAGTCAGTGCGTCGATGTAGGCATCTTCACTGTTTGCCTGTGTATATTGTTTTGCGGTTTCTTGTGCGTCTTGGATAAGCACCAACTGAGTATTACTTCCAAGAACAGTGGTGGAGTCGATGTTGAGCTGAACCTTACGTTCAAAGCCGCATCGGGCACCCGTTAAGCAAACCAAACCAGACTCAGAAATAATAGAAGTGAGGTTATTATTGAAAACTGTTTTGGTTTGTTCATCGATAAATAGGCGTCCCAATTCTTCGCCAATTAACTCTGTGGTTGAGTTAAAGCCAAGCAAGCGAGCTGCTGCTGGGTTGGATGACAAGATGTAGTCACTTTCAACGAGCAGTAATCCGTCTGGGAGTAGTTGAGATAGCTTGTGGAATTTAGCTTCGGATTCTTCTAAAGAACGGACAAGTACTTGGTTTTCTGATGTGTCGAAGGCGTGAAAGACGATGTAGTCGGTTTTGTTGCCATTGGTAAGCGGAGATAGGCTGAAATGAAGGCTGGTATCGAGGTCAGTTTCGTTAAGGGTGACTTCGGCCTCAATCGTTTCGCCACTGAATGCACGCTCATAGTAAGGCTTAAGATGTTGGTAAAATTGTTCGCCCAATGTTTGGCGGTCATTCATGCCTGCAAGCTCTGTTTGACTCAAACCAGCAATATCGCAGTAACGCTCATTCACCATAAAATAGTTATGTTGAGCATCAAGTACTGCAAAAAAGAACGGACTATTTGCAGTTAGCTGGGTAAACCAATGTTGTAGTTGCTGGGGAGGCATCAAAGTACTACCAATTCTCCAAGAGCTTGAATATTCACTATCGATAAATATTTATTACTTTTTGTGTGGCTATCGATATTTACCTGTGAGTGCAGCGATCCGCTGTAATTCTCATTACCTGAGTTACTATAACTGTGATTTTCAGGATATTAAAGGTCGAGCATCAAACAGAAGTTAATTTGATACATAACAGTAACTGAGATCTTAACATCATCTATGATGCATTCCATATTATTGACAAAGTTACGGATAAGTCACGTGATAAACAAGATTCGCACTCAACTAGTTCAAAATGCCGCATCAATTTTGCGATCTCCAGTCCAGTTATTGCCTAAAACAGTACAAAAAAGAGCCTTGTTGGAGGCGCTTAAGAATGTCTTTAAGGAAGCTTTAGAGGACGGTGACTTTGAGTTCTTAGAAGATAAGTGGCTTAAAGTCTCAATAAAAGATATGGGGTTAAGTTGGTGTATTAGTTACAAAAATGAGCAACTAGTTGTAGCTGATAAAGAGGTGGTTGAAGATGTAAGCTTTAGCGGGAATCTTAATGACCTTGTGTTGATTGCGGGGCGTAAAGAAGATCCAGATACGCTTTTCTTCCAACGTAGACTGTCTATTGAAGGCGATACCGAGCTTGGTTTAGAAGTCAAAAACTTGATGGATAGCGTAGATTTGGACTTATTGCCGACTCCTATGAAAACTTTGTTAAATCAATTAGCTGATTTTGTGCAGAAGGGAGTACAATCCCCAGATACACAAAGTGAGGTAATGAATGCTTATTCGAACTGAAGCACCGGCAGATATACTTGTCATTGATCGTTTATTGAAATCTGTTTTTGAAACAGATGCAGAAGCTAATTTGGTTATGAGCCTGCGTGAGAATAGTCATTTAACGCTATCGCTGGTGGCTTGTTC
Organism: Vibrio sp. AIC-3; assembly: GCF_013114515.1. Lineage (NCBI taxonomy): Bacteria > Pseudomonadati > Pseudomonadota > Gammaproteobacteria > Vibrionales > Vibrionaceae > Vibrio > Vibrio sp. AIC-3. Next base: position 208,617 of record NZ_VTXG01000005.1, read on the forward strand.
TGACGAAGGCGAGGTGGTTGGTCACCTGATGTTTAGCCCTATCACGCTTAAAGGTGACGATCACAATTGGCAGGGGCTTGCACCGCTTGCTGTGAAAGAAGAGTTTCGCAACCAAGGCATTGCTAAATCACTGGTTGAAGATGCTTTCTCTACTTTGGTTGATTTTGGTTACCCAGCCTGTGTTGTGCTTGGTGATCCTGCCTATTACGGCCGCTTTGGTTTCAAGGCTGCGAGTGAGTTTGGTTTGAGCTGCACTTGGAATGTGCCAGAGGGAGCCTTTCAAGCTATCGAGTTAGTTGAAGGTGCGCTTGCAGGGCATTCTGGTGAGATTGCTTACAGTCCTGAGTTCAATGACTTATAAGCACATTTCCCACGCAATATGATGCAAACTGATTTAGTCTAAATAAAGGAGCTTGATGCTCCTTTATTTTTTGTTAGTATCAGCCCAACTCTGATGAGCTCGTTTTTAACTTCGCTCTAATAAATCGCCCACTATAAACCTAAGGTTACACCGCTAGATATGTCACAAACACACGCACAATACCTGCAAGAGATGGGCATTAGCCAATGGGAGCTTAGCCACCCAGAGCGTTTAGCGGGTTATGAATCTGAATTGATGCCACTCTCAAATGACTGCAAGCTACTGTTGGTTTCGCCTGAAAAGCCTCAGGAAGATCTCGCCGTGATGTTTGAACGAGTACTCAAAAGTATCAAGCTCGACTTATTTCAGGCATTACACATTCAGCCTCAGTACCTATCTTCTGTGGATTTAGGTTCGGTTGAGTGGATATGGTTTGCTGGTTGTGAGTCGGCTCAAGAGCTGAAGGCTAAAACACTTCAATCGCCATTACTGTCTGACATTAACGGTAACAACCAACACCGCCGCGACTTATGGCAACAAATTTGTGCTTATGACTAATCAATTTTTACCGACTTCACAACAACACCTAGACGCCATTTGGAAGATAGAGCAGGCCGCGCATTCTCACCCTTGGTCTGAAAATATGATCCGAGATCTTGATAGCCGAGGCGCTTGTCATCATGTGCTTGAAGTCGATGGGCAAGTGGTTGGGTACTTCTTCGCGCAAAACATCGTTGGCGAAGTCACATTGCTTAATATCGCGGTAGACCCAAGCCTGCAGGGTAAAGGGTATGGAAAAGCGTTAACGGAACATTTCCTTGATATGTGCGAACAAGCTGGTGCGGAAAGCGCTTGGCTAGAAGTTCGCGAAAGTAATGTGAATGCGTTTAATCTTTATGAAAAGGCCGGCTTCAATGAAGTTGATCGCCGTCGTAACTATTATCCAACTAAGCAAGGCAACGAAGACGCCATCATTATGAGCTATCTTTTTATGTCTTTTAGCTAGTCATACTGTAGCTTTTAGCTAAGCAGAGGGTACGCGAAAAATAGGGTGTAAACTGACCCTTTAGAAAGTGATACGCTTTCTGTATAATCCGCACACAGAATTCAAGGGCAAGTATTATCTACTTGCCCTTTTTACGCTTTAGATCAGCAAAGGGCGACTATGTCTTTCCAACAAGAAGTGAGCAAACGTAGAACGTTTGCGATTATCTCTCACCCGGATGCGGGTAAAACCACGATTACTGAAAAAGTTCTTTTATTCGGAAACGCGATTCAAAAAGCGGGTACCGTAAAAGGCCGTGGCTCTAACCAGCACGCTAAATCTGACTGGATGGAGATGGAAAAAGAACGTGGTATCTCGGTAACTACGTCGGTAATGCAATTCCCATACAATGATTGCCTAGTAAACCTACTCGATACTCCAGGACACGAAGATTTCTCGGAAGATACGTACCGTACGCTAACAGCGGTTGATTCTTGTTTGATGGTTATCGATGCTGCTAAAGGTGTCGAAGACCGTACTCGTAAGCTGATGGAAGTAACACGTCTTCGTGATACTCCAATCGTAACGTTTATGAACAAACTTGACCGTGATGTTCGTGACCCGATGGAAGTGCTTGATGAAGTGGAAAGCGAGCTAGGTATGGCCTGTGCTCCAATCTCATGGCCAATCGGTTGTGGTAAAGAGTTTAAAGGTGTTTACCATATTCACCGTGACGAAACGATCTTGTACGAATCTGGCCACGGTCATGAGATTCAAGAAGTTCGCATCATTAAAGGTTTGGACAACCCTGAGCTAGATGAAGCGGTAGGTGCTGATCTTGCGGAAAGCGTACGTGAAGAACTAGAGCTTGTTATTGGTGCTTGTCCGGAGTTTGATCACGAACTGTTCCTTGCTGGTGAGCTAACGCCGGTTTACTTCGGTACTGCATTGGGTAACTTTGGTGTGGACCACATGCTTGATGGTCTAACGAAGTGGGCTCCTGCACCTCAAACGCGCCAAGCGAATGAGCGTGATGTAGAAGCGACAGAAGAGAAATTCTCTGGTTTCGTGTTTAAGATCCAAGCAAACATGGATCCAAAACACCGTGACCGTATCGCATTCATGCGTATCGTATCAGGTACTTACGACCAAGGCATGAAGATGAACCATGTTCGTACTGGTAAGAACGTAAGTATTTCGGATGCGGTAACCTTCATGGCGGGCGACCGTGCGCGTGCTGAAAAAGCATACGCTGGTGACATTATTGGTCTGCATAACCATGGCACAATCCAGATTGGCGATACCTTTACTCAAGGTGAGAGCCTTAAGTTCGCTGGTATTCCTAACTTCGCACCTGAGCTATTCCGTCGTATTCGCCTACGCGATCCACTTAAGCAGAAGCAACTTCTAAAAGGCTTAGTTCAGCTTTCAGAAGAGGGCGCAGTACAAGTATTCCGTCCTATGCAGAACAACGATCTGATCGTTGGTGCGGTTGGTGTACTTCAGTTCGACGTGGTTGTAGCGCGCTTGAAAGCGGAATACAACGTAGAAGCTATCTACGAAGGTGTTAACGTTGCAACAGCTCGTTGGGTTGAATGTGATGACGCTAAGAAACTAGAAGAATTCAAACGTAAGAACCAATCTAACCTAGCGCTAGATGGCGGTGATAACCTGTCTTACATCGCACCAACTATGGTGAACTTGAACCTAGCTTCTGAACGTTTCCCTGAAGTTCAATTCCGAGCGACGCGCGAGCACTAATAGCGACAGTTCTACATAACACTGTTGGATAATATTAAAGCCGAATTGCTTCTAGCATTCGGTTTTTTTGTTACACTAAGAGTACACCGTTTTGATGGAGTAAAGCGTGTTTGATCTCAATTTAGTAAAGCCATTCCTCTCTGTATATCAACAAAGATCGATAACCAAAGCGGCTGAATCGTTAGAGCTAACTCAACCTGCGGTCAGTGCTGCAATCAAGAGGTTTGAAGCGGTGGTAGGCTATGCGTTGTTCGTAAGAGTAGGGCGTTCAATAGAACCAACGTCAATGGCTCACAAATTGGCAGGTCAATTATCTGATGCTTTAGAGCTGATGGAAGGTGCAGTATCAAGAAAGCGTGATTTTATTGTTTATATGCCTGCGAATCTGCTCCACAAAATGCCCATGCTCAATGGTGTTCAGCTGGTTGAATCACCAATCTCTGTTGATAACGTTGTCGAGGATATCCGACTCAACCGAGTAGATTTAGTAGTCGATACTGGTTTACCAAAACAAACGAGCTTAGCTTCTGAATTTGCGACAACCGATAGACTGTTATTGATGAGCGATCCCGAGGTCAGTAAATTTAGTGAGCAGATTTCAATGGATGAATTTCTTGCAGCTCGTCATGTAACTTTGAAGTTACTTCGCCAAGATACTCAAATAGTCGACTTTCTTTCCGAAAAGAGCTTCACACGTGATGTGGCAATTGAAGTTCGCAACCTGACGAACTTGATTTTAGCGGTAAAAGGGACTGACTACATTGCTGCGGTTCCGGTTAGCATGATCCAATTAGCAAAAACCATTGGCTTACGGATTCATGAGCCTCCATTTTCAATGCGTCCTGTGGAGTTTGAGTTTTTCTATCACAAGAAGTATCAAACTAATGGGCAACACCAAGAGCTACGAGATGAGCTTAAACAGTTATTAAATAGCTAGAAATCGAAGGCTAAACCGAATTCCACATAGTTTTTGTTTTCAGGGTATATGGTGTAGGTAACGGACGGTTTTACGTACTTCAAGTTAAAGAATACAGCTACTTCGTGATAATGAATGTTGGTCCTAGTTTCATTTCTGATATGTCTAGATCTCGTAGTAGTATCATCTTTAATATAAAAGTCTTGGGTATCTTTTTTGAATCCGATTTCTTGGTTGAATTTGTAAAGAAAGTCAGCATATTGAATCGGGCTCCACAGAGCGCCTGCACTATAATCGAATGTGTCAGAGGCTCTATATTCCATGCATAAGTTTGGAAGACAAGCATCGAAATCTCTGTCCATATAGTTGTAGTTGATATCGCCAAGCAGTGTCCAATTTTCATGAATCAACTTAGCAACAAAAATGCCTGTTGTGATCTCATGTTCGCTGACTTTTACGGTGTTTTCAGTGTAGTACGTGTCCCCTTGCCAGAATGAATATCCCAACCCTGCTTGCCAATAGTCTTGAGTATCAACCTCTCCAAAAACACGCAATTTATCATTGATTTGATAGTTGATATCAAGAGTGGCAACCGTTTTTTCGTTGTCTGGGTTTTGAGATAAGCTGACGGAAAAAATATCCGTAAAACGCTCAATAGATTCAACCAGAGTGTCATTTGCTGATGAATGAAAAGGGAAGGTGGAAGCAAGTATTAATAGAAGGCGTTTCATATTCAATTCCGAATCGCTTTCCTTAGCTAGTGAGTAAAAACACCCGATAATAGCGTTCACTATTATCGGGTGAGAGGATTTAACTTGGTTTTAGATTAACCGCGCAAACGCTGTTGAATTGCTGATTTAGCTTTCTGTAGCTTGGTTGGGTCGATAGATTTAAGTTTGCTACGGTCGATGTTTCCTTTATCAACAATTTTATCGTTGATGTCAGATTTACTGAAATCAATCGTCTGCCCCTTGGCGTTGGTGATGGTAGCTGTGCCATCGCCATTACCTTCGATCTTGGCAACAAACTCACTGTTGTGAGAATGAGTAATCACAATCACACCATCAGCGTTGTGGAATTGGTACTGAGTGTCGATTTGAGGTAAGTCGAAGGTTGGTGCATCCAACTGTGGCATGTCGTTACCTTTGTCAACAAT